>PMIX01000106.1 GCA_003158395.1 Myxococcales bacterium
CTAGTGCCGCCTCCCGCAAATTCGTAGCTGGTTGAGCAGCCAGGGCGACGGCGGCGGCGAGGGCGCGCGCGAAGCGCGCGGGGTGGGTGGGGTGGGCTGTCCGTCCCGAAGTCCCCGAAGGGGGAGCCGGTGGCCGGAGCCGGATCCGGCAGCCGGTCCCAGCCCCGGAACCTGAACCAGCTACGGATTTCCAAGAAGGGGTACTAGAGCGCCTGCGCCCTTGATGAACGCGCCAGACGGAGGGACTATCCCAGCTACCCCGGTCGCTTGCGCAAAATGGGATCACCCGCTGGAGTGGGCAAGCCCGCCGGTTGTGGCCCCTTCGCCTCCGGCCTCTCCATCGGCCCGGGTTCAGGACGCGGGCGCCGATCCCGAGCCAATGACAGCACCATACGCACTGCCTTGTCAACGCCCACCGCCACGTCAGCCAGGCGCGCATCTTCGTACATGTAGGCTGGGGTGCTGACGACGCTTGTCTTCTGGTCGACCACGATGTCTCGCAGTGGGCATGGGCGCACGTCAGCACCCATGACCGCGGCGTGCTTGGCCGGCTCGCACGCACGCGAACCGAGGGTGATGCGCACGCCAGCCACCGGCCCTAGGACCCGCGCTGCCAGTATGGGCGCCAGACAGATGAATCCCATGGGCCGGCGCCGTGCCAACATGGCCCTGAGCAAACGTTCCACGTCCGTGTGCACGTTACAAACCACGCCCTTGTCAGCATAGTTCGACAGCAGATTGGCCACGCCGTGGCCGCCGGGGAAGATGAGGGCGTCGAACTCGTTGTCGCGCACGCTGGCGATGTCGCGCAACTGCCCGCGCGCGATGCGAGCCGCTTCGACCAAGACTCGCCGAGGTCCCACACCAGGGTCGACCTTGCCGCTCAGATGGTCGACCACCCGTGACTGGGTGAGGTCCGGGGCAAGGCACACCGGCTCTGCCCCGCCGCGTTCGAGCGAGAGAAGAGTCAGGACTGCCTCGCGAACCTCGGAACCATCCTCGGAGCCGCAGCCCGATAGAACGACACCCACGCGCTTGGCCATGGCCACAGCGCTAGCAGACTTTTCGACGGGATCAAAAAGTACTTCGAGTTCCACAATGGAGGGCGCCTTCATCAGGAGCTGGGCTGTTCGGTTCCCGCCGTCGAGGAAAGACAAGGCTCGCCCAAGCAGACGGCGTGAGACCGCAACGGACCAGCCTGACAGCCCCGCACCCTAAGAAACGAATCGACAAATACCGTTCTTTCTGGCACATCGCTGAAGAGTCCGGGGGCCACGAAACAGCGGTTCGTAGTCCTCCGGTTGGGGTCCATTTCACCATCATGATTGCAATTGCACAGCGGGTTTCCCGCGCCGAGGTCCGAGTCGCCGCCGAGGTCGTGGGGGGCATCGACAAGGGTGTGCTCTTGCTGGTCGCCGTCGAGCGGGGCGACGCCGAGGCCGATGCGGACCTGCTGGCGCGCAAGCTCGTCGGCCTGCGCATCTTTCCGGGCCGCACTCCAATGGATCTCAGCCTCAAGGATGTGGGCGGGGCTTGCCTAGTGGTCAGCCAATTCACGCTGGCAGGCTCCATCCGCAAGGGCAACCGGCCCAGTTTCGACCGCGCCGAGGATCCGGCCTTGGCGCAAGTTCTCTGCCAGCGTGTCGCCGACCGCATCGCTGCCAACGGCATCTCGGTATCATGCGGCCGTTTTGGGGCCAACATGGACGTCGAGCTGGTCAATGACGGCCCAGTCACCTTCGTCATCGAAGCCCGCGACGGCGCCCTGGCCGGACACTAACCAGGACCGTGGATCGTGCCCTACGACATCCTGGCTAGGGATACGTGATCAACGCTTCAACGGGCACGCTTGAAAGCTGCGCCCGGCCGTTCAGGCCGGCCAGCTCCACGACAAAGGCTGCCAAGACGACTTGGCCACCCAGGTCTTGCAACAAACGGCAAGCCGCAGCCGCGGTGCCGCCAGTGGCGAGGAGGTCATCGACCAGGACGACGCGCGTGCCCGCGGCCACCGCGTCTTCGTGGATCTCGATGCCGTCGCCACCGTACTCAAGCTGGTAGCGCTGCTGGCGGGTCTTCCAGGGCAGCTTGCCGAGCTTGCGCAAGGGCACGAAGCCGACCCCTAGCATGGTCGCCGCCGCGGCGCCAAAAATGAAGCCGCGCGACTCGATACCAGCGATGACGGCTGGCCGCGCGAGCGCAATCGCTTCGCCCAGACGCTCCACGCAACGGCGAAAGGCTGGACCGTGCTTCAGCAGCGGCGTGACGTCGCGGAAGAGAATCCCTTTCTTGGGAAAGTCCGGGATGTCGCGAATCAGGGAACGAAGATCATCGGTGAGTGTGTCGGTCGCGGCTGGCATTTCCTGTTCTTACTTCAGGGGCGGGAGAAATTGCAGTGGATCTTGAGGCTCCTGCTTGCGGCGCACCTCGAAGTGCAGGTGCGGGGCCGTGGCGTGGCCCGTTTCGCCCACGCGCGAGATCTCCTGGCCGGCGGTGACGCGGTCACCGACGCGCACCAGCAGGAGCGAGTTGTGGGCGTACACAGTCAGCAGATCGCCCGCATGCTCCAGCACGACCATGTTCCCGTAGCCCCGCACCCGGTCACCCGCGTACACGACTTCGCCGTCGGCCGCGGCCAGCACGGGCGTTCCGGTAGGCGCCCCCATGTCGATGCCTTCGTGGTCGCGACCCCAACGCTTGCCAAACGGCGATGTCAGAATGGGTCTGGCCAGGGGCCAACGCAAAGGCGCTTTGCGGCGTGCCTCGCCCTGGACCGGCGGCCCGGGGGGCAGCGCCGGGGTAACGGTCGGCTCGGCCGCCATCGTGCCGATCTGGGCTTCGCCGTTCAGGACATAGACCAGGCGGCCGGGTTCCAGCGCCTGGCCCTGTCGCAGTCCGTTGATCTCCAGCAGATCCTCAAGCGGGATTCCCGCCTCGTTGGCGATCGTGGCTGGGGTTTCGCCCGCCTTGACCACGTGCCAGGTTCCCGGCGGATTGTCGTCGTGAAGCGGGTGCCCGGTGGTGGCGCAGGCGCAAAGGCCAAGCAGCGAGAACACTGCGAGCGGGGTGCGTTTCCTGCGCAAAACCGCTTCACTACGCCTGCGGCTTGTCACGACCCACCCCATAGCGTCCGGTGAGGTTGACGTAACGGCAGGGGACATCCGGCAAGCTCTCGAACGCGTCGCCCTTGCGCCGCACGCGGGTCAAGACCTGTTCATCGAATCCGCCCACGGGGGCTACCAGCCTGCCTCCGTCGCGCAGCTCGTCCAAGAGCAGCACGGGAACCTGCGGGGTCGCGGCTGAGACGATGATGATGTCGTAGGGCGCGTGCGCCGGCCAACCGCAACTGCCGTCGAACGCAGCCAGGGTGACGTTCTGGCAGCCCGCCTCGGTCAGGTGCGCCCGCGCCTTGTCCACCAGCTCGGGAACAATGTCCACGGCAAAAACCTGCGCGCACAGCAGCGCCAGCACAGCCGTCTGATAGCCGGAGCCCACTCCAATCTCAAGCGCAACATCGCCCGCGTGGGGAACCGCCAGCTCCGTCGCGCGTGCCACCATATACGGCTGCGAAATAGTCTGGCCAAGGCCGATGGACAACGGTCGATCGGCGTAGGCAGAGTCCACCTGGTCCCGGTCGACGAAGAGATGGCGTGGAGCCCGAGTCATGGCCTCAAGCACACGCGCGTCGGTGATGCCCCGGCCGACCAATTGCTCCGCCACCATTCTCGCGCGCTGGCCGACGAACGGATCCGGCCGCCCGGTGGGGCCTGGCGTAGCGCCGGATCGGCGTCCTCCACTCACGACGCTATTCCCCGACGCGAATCGCTGCGCCCCCTGCGAAAGAGCCCACGTCCCAGGCGGACATCCGCTCCAAGGCCGGGCGATGCGTGAGATCTAGACTGAGAGGTGTGATCGATACCAAGCCGGAACGCACGGCCGCGCTGTCCGAGCCCGGAACGTCCTCGCCCTTCTCCTCAGGCCCGCCAATCCAGTAGTAGGCCCGGCCGCGCAGATCCTGGCGCACGTCCACTTGATCCCTGTAGAGGCGTTTCCCCATGTACGTCAGGGCATATCCGCGCACTGGGCCGGCCGGGAGGTTCACATTCAGCAGCGTACCCGCTTCGATGGCGTCCGGCCCCTGGGCGAGCACTTGCCGCACGAGGGCCCGCGCGAAACCCGCCGCGGGCGTGAAATCCTGCGGCCAGCGCCGCTCGACCGACAGGGCGATGCCGGAAACCCCGCGCAGGGCGGCTTCCAAGGCCGCCCCAACGGTTCCGGAATAGAAGACATCAGAGCCCAGGTTGAACCCGTTGTTGNNGTTGATCCCTGACACGCACAGGTCCGGTTTGCGCGGCACCAAGTGCAAAAGCGCCAAGTACACGCAATCGACGGGAGTCCCGTCGATTGCGTACACGTTGGACCGAACCTGATCCACACGCAGCGGACGATCCAAGCTGATCGAATGCGCCGCCGCGCTCCGCTCGCGGTCAGGCGCGGCGATCATGACATCAGCCACATCCACCAGCGCGTCCGCGAGCGCGGATATCCCCGGCGCCATCACGCCATCGTCATTGCTCAAGAGAATGAACGGCTTTGACGACACGGTGTTTGTCGGGGCGACTGGATTTGAACCAGCGACCCCCTGACCCCCAGTCAGGTGCGCTAACCAGGCTGCGCCACGCCCCGATGTTTGTTCTTCTGGTCGCTATTCTTCCACGAGTCGTATCAGATCCAAAAGCCCTTGCTTGATTTTTCTCATGGTTTCGATGTCAACCTCCGGCGGCGGTACCGGCGGCGGCGGGCACTCGTCGTGTCCCAATTCCCGAAGCCGCGCGCGCGCCCCTTGGATGGTGAAGCGCTGCACGTATAGCAGGTCCCGTATGGTGAGCAACAGCTCAATGTCCTTGCGCCGGTAGAGCCGCTGCTGCGAACGCGTCTTCTGCGGCCGGATGGAATGGAACTCGGTCTCCCAATAGCGCAGAACGTACGGCTTGACCGCACACAGGCGAGCCGCCTCGCCGATCTTGAAGAAGGGCTTGTCCGGGATCGTGCTTGGATCGACGGGAGCGGAGGCACGCCGGGGCAACGGTTTCCTGCTGGTCGAGGGCCTAGGAATTGAGAGCCGACTTTAGCACCTGGCTGGGCTTGAAGGTCAACACCCGACGGGCGCTGATCGTGATCTCTTGGCCGGTCTGCGGGTTGCGACCAGCGCGCGCGTTCTTGTCCCTAACCACGAAGTTCCCGAAGCCGGAGATCTTGATCTTCTCGCCCTTCTCCAAGGTCTCCTTGACCGTGTCGAAGACGGTTTCAACGATCTCAGCAGCCTCTTTCTTCGAGAATCCGCCGACCTTCTCGTAGACCGTTTCGACGATGTCCGCCTTGGTCATAGGCTTATGTTGGACACAAATCCCTTTGATGTCAAAGGGTTGAAGAAGATTAAGATGGGAACCCTGAAGGGGTTCGCTTTGCCCTTTTGCCCCCCACCCGCCACCACCTCCCNNTTCGCTCGGCCTCGCCAAACCCTCCCGAGATGGTAGGCCGCCGGCACAGCCGGCGGGCTCCCCACGCGCTCACCTAATCTCGATGGGGTGAAGGTCAGCCAAGGCCTTGACAACCCGGGCATGTGCGGCGTCGGCCTCGGCGTCGGTCAAGGTGCGGTCTGCGGCCCGATAGGTCATGGTCCACAGCATCCCCTTCTTGCCTGCGGGGACGTACTTGGGGTCGCGGAAATCCTCCAGAACCGCCAGCTCGCGCAAGAGCGGCTCGTTCGCCGACAGGAATCCCGCGCGTTGGGCATCCGCGGACAGAGAACCATCGCTCCAGAACGACACGTCACGCGCAACGGCGGGAAAACGTGGTGGCGCCTCCGCGCGCAGGGATGTCGTGGCCGCGGCCAACGGCGCCAGAACCATCTCGAAGTAGAAGACGCGCGGCTGGATGCCCAAGCGGCGCGCGATCGCCGGGTGCAGCTCGCCCAAGCAGCCAAGCTCGGCGCCCGTGCCGGTGGTGACCAAAGCCGAGACACCCGGGTGCAGAAATGGTACGCCGGCCGGGGCCCGGTACTGCGGGTCTGGCAGGCGGAAGCCGCGCAGCAAATCCTCGACGATCCGCTTGAGGTCGTAGAAGTCAACCGGATCGCCCGGCTTGAGCCACTCGGCTCGTCCGCCCGTGATCAACCCGGCGGCGTGCGCCCTTTCGACGGGTGCCTCGCCAGGCTTCGCCGGCCGCCGCACGACCCGCCCTACCTCGAACAGCCAGACGTCGCAGACCCCGCGCGCGAGATTGCGTTTGAGGGCGTCGGCGAGCCCAGGAAGCAAAGTCGTGCGCATGACCTCGTAGTCCGACGAGATCGGGTTTTGCAGTGCAATGGCGTCGGCCAACTCCTTCTGCGCCCCTTCTGCGCTCACCACCGCCAATGCGCTTCGCGGAACGAAGGCCCAGCTCACGATTTCGTGCAAACCGGCGCTGGCCAGCAGCGCGCGTGCGCGGTCCGCGGGCGCATCGGGGTTGGTCTGCGAGCTGGCGTTGGTGCGGATACGCTCTTGGTGCGTCGGCTTGCCATACTCGCCCATGCGCAAGATCTCCTCGATCAGATCTTCCTCGATGCGCAGATCGGGCCGGAAGGTGGGAACCGTGGCACAGAGGCCATCGGCCGCCATCTCGCAGGTAATTCCGAGACGGGCAAGCTGGTCCCGCGCGAAAGCCGCTGGATAATCCACCCCGGTCACGCGCTGCAAGTGGGTGGTGCGCAGCTTTACCTTGGTGGGCACCGATGGCCGCGGGTAGCGATCCACCATGCCTTTGACCACGCTGCCGCCGCCCAGCTCGGCCAAAAGCGCTGCGGCCCTTCGCGCGGCAAAGGGAACGCTGTTGGCGTCCACGCCGCGCTCGAAGCGATAGGAGGCCTCGGAAACCAGCCCCAGGCGGCGGCTGGTGCGGCGAATGCTGCGTGGCTCGAAGGTCGCTGCTTCGAGCAGCACATTCCGGGTCGCGCCCGAGATCTCGCTCGTATTTCCGCCCATGACACCGGCCAGCGCCACCGGCCCGTTGCCATCGGTGATCACGATGTCCTCGGCCAGCAGAGCCCGGTCCAGGCCGTCAAGGGTCGTCATGGTCTCACCCGGCCCCGCCCGCCGGACCACGATGGGTCCCGAAAGCTTGTCGAAATCGAAGGCGTGCAAGGGATGGCCGGTCTCTAGCAGCACGTAATTGGTCACGTCGACGAGATTGGAGATAGCGCGGATCCCGCAGTACTGCAGACGCAGGCGCATGGCGATGGGACTGGCCGCCACCGTGAGCCCGGCGACGAAGCTGGCCGTGTAGCGCGGGCAGGCCTCGGGGTCGTCGATGCGCACATCCATGGTGATTCCGCCGGCCTGTTGGGAAACCTCGCACAGGTCGGCGGGCCGCAAGCACGTGCCGAAGTGCGCGGCCAGCTCGCGCGCGATCCCGAGGTGAGACAAGGCATCGGGACGGTTGGGCGTGACGTTCACCTCCAGCACGTCGTCTACCGCGCCCAGATACTCGGCCACTTCAACGCCAGACTCAGCAGTCGGCGGCAGAATCAAGATCCCGTCGGCCTCCTCGGCCAACCCCATCTCGGGTTCACTGCAGATCATGCCCGGCGAAAACACGCCGCGGATCTCGCGGGCATCCAGGGTGTGCCCGCCCGGAAGGCGCGCACCGGGTGGTGCCCAACACACGCGATTGCCGGCTGGTGGCACGTTGGGCGCCCCGCAGACCACGCTTTCCTCGCGAAGGCCCGCGCGCACGCGCACGATGCGCAGCTTGTTGGCGTTCGGGTGCGGCTTGATATCCAACACCTCGGCCACCAGAACGCCCGCAAGTTCCCGGCCCTTGGCCACGCTGCCCTCGACCTCCAGGCCCTGCCCGGTGAGCGCCTGGGCCACGGCCTCGAGATCGGCGCCCGCCGGCAGCTCGACGAGTTCCCGCAGCCAGTTCAACGAGATCTTCATGATTCATCCCTAACTCGCTGGAAACTGTCGCAAAAATCTCAGGTCGTTTTCATAGAAGAGACGCAGGTCCGGAACGCCGTACTTGAGCATCGCCATGCGCGAGAGGCCCATGCCGAACGCGAAGCCGGTCACGTCGTACTTGTCGTAGCCCACGGCCCGAAGCACGTTGGGATGGACCATCCCAGAGCCACCTATCTCCAGCCATCCCGTGCCCTTGCACAGCCGGCAGGTCGAGCGCGCCGTCTGCTTGCCTTCACACAGGAAGCAGGAGGCGTCCACCTCGGCCGAGGGCTCGGTGAAGGGGAAGAAACTGGGTCGCAGCCGGATCTGGGTGTCAGGTCCGAAAAACCGCTGCACGAACACGATGAGGGTGGCCTTGAGGTCCTCGAAACTGACGTTGCGATCCACGTGCAGCCCCTCACATTGCGGGAACATGGGCGTGTGGGTGGCATCGTCGTCGCGGCGAAACACGTTACCGGGCGCGATGATCTTCACCGGCGGCGGGCCAGCCAGCATGGTGCGAATCTGCACTGGCGAGGTGTGCGAGCGCAGGATGAAACCACCCTCGACGAAAAACGTGTCCTGCATGTCGCGCGCTGGGTGGTCGGCCGGCGTGTTGAGCGCGTCGAAGTTGTTCCACTCGGTTTCGATCCAGGGGCCGGTGCGTACCTCGAAGCCCATGCCGTGGAAGATCTGCTCGATCTCCAGCCGAACCCGGGTGAGCGGATGCAGAGTTCCGGCGCGGCGGCCGCGGCCCGGCAGGGTCACGTCCAGCGACCGCTCCAGGTCCGCGGCCAGATCAGCGCCGGCCAGGGCGAGTAGCCGAGCCTGCACGGCCTGTTCGATGGCCGCGCGCGCCTGGTTGGCCGCCTCGCCCACCGCCGGGCGGTCTGCCGGCGGCAGCCGACCCAGGGCCTTCATCAGCTCGGTGGCCCTCCCCTTCTTGCCCAGGTAGCGCGCCTGAGCCGCGCGCATGTCCTGCTCCGTGGAAAGGGAGCCGACCTCGGCCGCGAACTCCGCGGTCAGACGCGCGAAGGCTGAGATTAGATCCTGGGCCGCGGGCGTTCCTTCGTTCGCGGTCACGAGGGAACCGGCGCCACAGACAAGTTGGTCGCGTGGGGAGCCGGCGAGCTCTGCTCGCCGCGGACCATCGCGGGANNACCCTCTCAGGGTTCCCATGTCAGGACGCCGCCACCCCAGCGGCTTCCACCACCTTCTTGAAGGCGTTGGGGTCGCTGATGGCCAAGTCCGCAAGGATCTTGCGGTCGAGGGTGATGCCCTGCTTTTCCAGGGCGCCAAAGAGGCGCGAGTAGCCGACACCAAGCTCGCGGCTGGCAGCATTGATCCGCGCGATCCAAACCCCCCGGAAATCGCCCTTCCTTTTGCGGCGATGGAACAGTGAGAACCGCCATTTGCGATGGACGGCTTCTACTGCTGCCTTCCAGAGTTTGGAACGCCCGCCGCGAAAGCCCTTGGCATGCTTCCGAATCCGGTCCCGTCGTCGCTTTGTCTTGTATCCACCTTTAGCGCGAGGCATAAATCAACTCCTAGAGGCCGTACGGAATCATCGCCTTGATCTGGTGTTCCTGAGTCTTGGCAATGTAGCCGCCCCGACGCAGTTTCCGCTTGTTCTTCGTCCGCTTGGGCGTGAGGATGTGCCGCAGGTAGGCATGCTTCCGCTTGATGCGTCCCTTGGCCGTCAGCTTAAAGCGCTTCTTCGCGCCGCTTTTGGTCTTCATCTTGAGCTTGGGCATGGGAGGCGCGGAGTATATCCATCCCGTCGGGCAGTGCAAGGGTCTAGCTGCGAGAAATTCCGCGCCAGCGTGGGTCGGCCAGCGTGCGGTCGGGCGATAGCGGTAGCGTGCGCGAGCAGCGTGTGGCGGCCTGCGTGCGCGGACCGCGGCACGCAGGCCGCCTTCCTCATGACGCACACGAACTCACTCTCGCCCTCGCGACCCGCGTGCCGGCGCCGTGACTGGCCTGGCCGGCTCTACGGTTTTCCCGGCGCCTGCGGTGCCCCGAAGCGCGGCGCAGCGGAAGGCGCCGCTGGCGGCTCGCTCGCCCTGGATCCGCCCTCCTGGTCGCTCTGCCCGGGCGACGACGCAGCCGGCGCGTGGGCCGGTCGGATCACGCCGGCGCGTGGGCCGATCATCATCACCATGCGGCGACCCTCCATGATGGGCTTCTGCTCCACCACCGAGGCATCCGCGCAGGCCTTGACGACTTGATCCAGCATGGCCTGGCCGGTCTCGGGGTGCACGATCTCGCGACCCCGAAAGACGATCACCAACTTGCACTTGTTGCCCTCGCCCAAGAAACGATGGATGTGCTTGAGCTTGAAGGCCAGGTCGTGCTTGTCGGTCTTGGGACGAAGTTTTATCTCCTTGATGACGACCGTGGATTGGTGCCGCCGCGACGCCTTTTCTTTCTTGGATTCCTCATACTTGAACTTGCCGAAGTCCATGATCCGGCAGACCGGAGGAACAGCCCGCGGGCTCACCTCCACCAAATCAAGGGTCTGCTCTTCAGCGAGCTTCAGAGCTTCATAGGTCGGCAAGATGCCCACCTGTGAACCATCGGCTCCGATGACCCGGACCTCGGGCACGCGAATGCGTCGCCCAACACGATAGTTGTCCGCAGCGCTTCCGCTGGGACCGGAATATCCGCCTGGCCTTGGGATGGTCTTTCCTCCTGGTTTGCCGCCGCGCTAGCCGGTCGGTTTCTTCTCCGCCGAGGGAGCGCCGAGAACCGGGGGAACGGCCTCGGCCACCAACCTTTGCGCCAATTCATCGAGTGGCGTGGCTGGCATCTGTTGGCCGTCCCGCGTCCGCGGCGAAACCACGCGGGCAGCCATGTCCCTCTCGCCCACTACGAGCATGTACGGAATCTTTTCCATCTGCGCGCGCCGGATCTTGGCGCCCAGCTTGTCGGGCGACAGATCGGCATCGGCGCGCAGGTCGGCCGCCAGCAGCCGCGCCTGGACCTCGCGGCCCCAGACATCAGCTTTTTCGCTGACGGTGACTACGCGCGCCTGCACTGGCGCGAGCCAGAGCGGGAATGCACCGGCAAAGTGTTCGATGAGCACCGCCATGAAACGTTCCATCGAACCAAACAGAGCGCGGTGGATCATGACCGGCCGCTGGCGTGAGCCGTCGGGAGCCACGTATTCCAGCTCGAAACGTTCGGGCATCTGAAAATCGAGCTGGAAGGTGGTGCACTGCCATTCGCGGCCAATGGCGTCGCGGATCTTGAGATCGATCTTGGGGCCGTAGAAGGCGCCGCCACCCTCATCCACCTCGAAGGGCATGCCCGCGGCTTCCAGCACGCGCCGGATGGCGGCCTCAGCCCGGTCCCAAGTCGCCTTTTCGCCCATGAAATTCTCCGGCCGAGTGGCCAAGAAGGCTTTCACGTCGGCAAAACCAAAGACCCTGAGAATATCCAGGCCGAAGCGCACACAGCCCGCCAGTTCCTCTTCGATCTGGTCTTCGCGCAGGAACAGGTGGGCGTCGTCTTGGGTAAAACCACGCACGCGCAGCAGGCCGTGCAGCACGCCCGAGCGCTCGTAGCGGTACACGCTGCCCAACTCGGCATAGCGGACGGGCAGCTCGCGGTGCGAGCGAAGCTGCGACCGATAGATGGCGATGTGGAAGGGGCAGTTCATCGGCCGGACCAGATAGCGCTGGCCGTCCAGTTCCATGCCACCGAACAGGTTCTCTTTGTAGTGCTCCATGTGGCCAGACTTCACCAGCAACTGCTCGCGCGCCACATGCGGGGTGAACACGGCCTGGTAGCCACGGCGCACCAGCTCGCGGCGAATCATGTCCTCGAGCACAGTGCGCACGATGGCGCCCTTGGGGTGCCAGAGCACGAAGCCCGGTCCCACTAGCTCGTCGACGGAGAACAAGTCGAGCTGCTTGCCCAGCACGCGGTGGTCGCGGCGTTTGGCTTCCTCCAGGCGAGCCAGGTGGGCTTTCAGATCGTCCCTTGAAGCGAAGGCAGTGCCGTACACGCGTTGAAGCTGGGGGTTGCGCTCGTCGCCACGCCAGTAGGCGCCCGCAAACGACAACACCTTGAAGGCCTTGATCTGCCCGGTGCGTTCGATGTGCGGCCCGGCGCACAGGTCGACGAAGTCGCCGTGCTGGTAGAGCGAGATCTCTTCGCCCTCAGGGATCGATTGAATGATCTCGACCTTGTAGGTCTCACCCTGATCGGCGAACAGGCGCAGGGCCTCTGCGCGCGAAACCACCTTGCGCACGAAGGGCAAGTCCTGCGCGATGATCTTGGCCATCTCAGCCTCGATCTTCTCGATGTCCTCGGGCGCGAACGGCTCGGTGTCGAAGTCGTAGTAGAAGCCGTTCTCGATGGCCGGGCCGATGGTCACCCTGGCCTTGGGTCGCAGGCGCCGGACCGCATCGGCCATCACATGCGAGGCCGAATGGCGCAGACGGGACAGCGGATCATCAGGCACATCCCCCTTGTCGCGGGGGCGGATTACCGGGCGTTCACTCACGGTCTATGGTCTCCGAACGCAAACATCCAGGAAAGCAGCGCGGCCAGGCTGGCGGGCGCCGGTCCGCGCGGACTGCGTGGGCAAGGGTCAAGGGTTGCAACGGCGGAAGAATAGCACCGTCGAACCCCGGCGCTGAAGCCTCAAGACAGATGGTAGGCACGGGCGGGATTGAACCGCCGACCCCTACCGTGTCAAGGTAGTGCTCTCCCACTGAGCTACGTGCCTGTAAGTCCGTTTGGTTCAGGCCGGCTACGTTAGCGACGGCGACGGGAGAGTCAAGAGGAGAGTTAGACCACGCGGGCCAAGGCCACGACTTGAACCTCGGCTGCCCCGGCCTTGAGCAGGACGCGCGTGCACTCGGCCAGCGTGGCGCCCGTTGTCATGACATCGTCCACAAGCAAGATCCGCCGACCCTTGGTCCATTCTGGCCGCTTCACGGAAAATGCCCCAGCAACGATCCGCCGCCGGGACGCTGGCGATTCCCAGCCCAGCGCCGGCGTATCGCGAATCCGGCGCAAGCCGTCGGGAACCAAGAGAGGCCGCGTCGCCGTCCGGCGGGAGAGTCTTTCGGCCACACGCAGAAGTTCCAGGGCTTGGTTGAATCCTCGCTGGCGCAAACGGCGGGGGTGCAGTGGAACCGGGCACAGCGTGTTCACGCCGCTGTCGAGCGCTGCCCCGACGGCGGGAGCGAGCAAGGCGCCCAGGGGTCGCGCCAGGTGGCGACGCCTTCCATGTTTTAGGTGAAGAACCGCTTCGGTCGTGGCGCCCCCATAGGCCAGAACGGGCCAGACGCGCGAGAAGGGCAGCGGCTTGGCCCGGCAGCCATGACAGCGACCGCTCCCGCTGCGGCCATCATCTGTTTCGGACGTTGGCAAACCGCAGCCGTGACAGACCTGTTCCAATTCGGATACCAACAGCGCACAGTTCTCGCAGAATGCCGTGGATTCGGGCACGAATGCGTTGCAGGCAGCGCAACGGGCGGGCCAGAGAAGCCGAGCGACGAGCTGAAGCAGCATGCAGGCTTATCGGCTACTGGGGGCTCTGAGTTGCGTCTGGCGATAGTCATGGCTTGTCGCAAAATTCGGGGCCGACGCAGATCGGCCAGCGTGTAGCGAGCAGCGGAAAGCGGCCTGCGTGGGCGGCTGGCGGCCCGCGGCCCGCGACACGCGGAGCGCGCACGCCCTCGCTCCACGCTTTCCGCCTGGCGCGCACCCCTCACGAACTCGCTCACGCCCTCGCCCTCGCGGCCCGCGGGCCGCCATTCGCGGGCCGGCCCTGCGGGCGGCCCGCAATTACCCCACAAGCTCTAGCTACGCCGGCTTCTCGTACAGCGCGTCGACGATATGTCCATATCGGCTCTTCACCACCTCGCGCTTGACCTTGAGGCTGGGGGTCAGCTCACCCGCTGCCTCCGAAAAATCGGCAGACAGTATGGCGAAGCTCTTGATGGTCTCGTAGGAAGCCAGGTTTCGATTGGTCGCGGCCACAGCGTCTTCGACGGCCGCGCGCAGTTCGGGCTGCAGGGCGGCACGGGCCAAACTGCCGCCACCAAACTGGCGTGCGGCGAATTCCGAGGGGGTGATGATGGCCACGCAGTGCGGCCGGCTGTCGCCGAACACCACCACCTGGCTCACGAGCGGACAGCGCGTCTTGAGCGCAGTTTCGATCGGCTGTGGAGCCACGTTTTTCCCGCCGGCGGTCACGATGATGTCCTTCTTGCGATCCACGATGCTGAGAAACCCATCATCGACACGGCCGATGTCGCCCGTATGGAACCAACCCTCGGCGTCGATAGCCTCTGCGGTTGCGGTCGGGTTGTTGTGGTACCGGGTGAATACCGACGAGCCGCGCACGAGGATCTCGTCGTCGTCAGCGATGCGATACTGAATGACGTCGATGGCAGGACCCACGGTACCGAATCGGTAGCGGTTCCAGCGGTTGACGAACGCGGCGGCCGTAGTCTCGGTCAGGCCGTAACCCTCCAAAATGAGAACACCGACGCCATGGAAAAACTCCGCGATCTCGGCAGACAGCGGCGCGCCACCCGAGATCAGAAAACGGCAGCGGTCGAGGCCCAGACGGGCTCGCAGCTTGGAAAGGACCAGCCAGTCGGCCAACGCGTGCTCAATGCGCAAGCCGACCGAAGGCGGCTGGCCCCGGCGCGAGCCGCCTGCCCGTCGTGCGCCGACCCTGAACGCCCAGCCGACCAGCGCGTGCTTGGGCCACCTCCCCTGCCCGGCGGCCGTCGCAATCGCCGCGTGCAGCTTCTCGAAGACGCGAGGCACTCCGCCCAGGAACGTGGGCCGCACGTCGACGAGGTCGAACTTGATCCGTGACTGTCCGGCGGAAAAGGCGATCGACGAGCCCGCTAGAATGGGCGCCCATTCCAACTCGCGGCCTAGCACATGGGCCAGCGGCAAGAAGAGATACTGCAGGTCCGTGTTGCGTAGGTCGAAAGCACGGATGGCGCTGGCAAAAGACTCGACCATATTGCGATGAGTCAACACCACCCCCTTTGGCTGCCCTGTGGTACCCGACGTGTACACGATGGTGAACACATCGTCGGGCCCAACTTCGGCCGCGCGTCGATCCAACTCCGCCGCATGACCAGCCAGCCACCCCTGACCCGCCTCGCGCAAGGCCGCCAGGGACAGCGGCCTCGCGCCACCGGCCCTCTCCACCGCAGCCAGCACCCCATCCAACCGAGGGGCACTTGGGCCATCAACACCGGCTTTCTCAGAATTGGACTGACCGTCCAGATAGACCAGACGTAGCTCCGGTATCTGGGCCAGCAGCGGCACCAACTTCTCCAACTGCGTGGCGTCCTCGGCGATCACGGTTCGCGCGCCGCTGTCTTTGACGATGAAGGCACATTGCTCAAGGGTGCTCGATGGGTAGACGGGCACCGACACTGCGCCCGCCAGGACCAGCCCAACATCGCAGAGCACCCATTCCAGCCGCGTCTGAGCCAGGATGCAGACGCACGCGCCTACACCGACTCCCAATCCTTCCAGCCCGCCGGCAATCTCGCGCGCCGCCATGTCCGCCTGCTGCCAAGTGACGCTTCGCCAGTCCTCCCCTTGCCGAACCCGAAAGGCGACGCTGTCCCCGGCTTGCGCCGCGCGGCTGCGCCAGATGTCGCCAGCAGTCCGCGCGGAGAAAGCGGAATTGGCGTCGCGCATTTTCGATTCGCGGGCGTCCATGAATCGGCAGATAGTCATCTTGGCCCGTCTCGGCGTCAATCCCTGTCGCGTGGGGAGCCCGCCGGCTTTGCTGGCGGCGCACCATCGCGGGAGGGTTTGGGAACCCTCCCAGGGTTCCCATGTCAATCGCGTGGGGAGCCCGCCGGCTCCCCCTTCGGGGACTTCGGGACGGACAGCCCACCCTGCCCACCCCGCGCGCTTCGCGCGCGCCCTCGTTGCCGGCGGCGAACCATCGCGGAAAGAGATGGGAACCCTCCGAGGGTTCCAATATAGTAGAAACGCGGCGCGCTGAGATGTTGTGTGCGAGGCCTTCGTCTCGTAGTATCCAGCCTCTAGCCTAGTCCTACTGGCCTTGTTGTCGTGTGGTGACTATGGTTCCCAACCCCCTGCCATCGCGATATCGAATCATCGAAGAAGTCGGCCAGGGCGGCATGGCGGTGGTCTATCGCGCCCAGGACGAGACCCTGCGGCGCGAGGTTGCGGTCAAGGTTCTACACCCGCACTTGCTCGCCGAGGCCGAATCAAGGGCGCGCCTGCAGCGCGAGGCGCGGGCGGTTGCCAAGCTGAACCACGACGGCATTTTGCAGATCTTCGACTACTCGGGAGATGACGCGCAGTCATCTTTCATCGTCACGGAGTTCATCGATGGCCAGACCTTGAAGCAGTTCCTGGCCAACCGGAATCTGCCCGTACCTGAGTTGGCAGCGCTCATCGTGCTGGAAGTCGGCAGCGCCTTGGCTCACGCGCACTCGCTCGGCATTATCCACCGCGACATCAAGCCCGAGAACGTGATGGTCCGCAAAGACGGGGCCATCAAGCTAATGGACTTTGGCGTCGCGCAAGTCGTGGACCTGGAACGGATGACCGTGACCGGGCAGATTCTGGGCTCGCCGGCCTACATGGCGCCCGAAGTGCTCGATGGCAAGACCCTCGACTTCCGCAGCGACATCTTCTCGTTGGGGGTCATGTTGTACCAAATGGCCACCGGCGTCTTGCCCTTCGCCGGCAAGAATCCGCACGAGGTGCTAAAGCGCATTGCCGAGGGCCGCTACGCTGACCCGCGTACGGTGAGCCCGCGGGTGTCAGACCATCTGGCCAAGGTGATCGCCCGGTCGCTGGCGCGAAATCCTAGCGACCGCTATCCGCGTGTGACCCTCATGCTCGATGACCTGCGCATCTACTCAATCGACGCGGGTCTCGAAAATGTCCGCGAGGAATTGCGCCAATACCTCACAGCCCCAGAAGCATACGAAAGGCAGTTGGACCACCGTCTCGCGACGGCTCTGGTCGCGTCAGGCCAACGTGAGCAGACGGCTGGCCGCAGCGCACGCTCCTTGGAGCTGTGGAACCGGGCCTTGGCCCTGGAACCGGAGAACCCCACAGTTCTGGCCGAGCTGAGACGACTGGAGCGACGCGAACGCCTCCGGCGGTGGGTAACCGTGGCCGTGGTGTTGGCGGGGTTGGCGGGGATCGGGTTCGGCACCTCTGCAATCTGGCGTCGGGCCATGCGGGCCAGTCAGGGCGGAAATGGCGAGCGGATGGTCGTCAGCCTGCAACCGCCGGGGGCGACCAGCCCGACCACCGCCGCAGGACCCAAGGCGCCCGTGCCTCATCCCAAATTGGCGGCCCGCCCCCAGAATGCTCCGGTTCCATCGAGCCACGCGCAGCGGGAGGCGCGAAAAGTCGCAGCATCTGCGGAGCGGGCTGACCCGCGCGAGGAGCCCGCAGGTGAGACGCCCCCCGGCGCCGCTGCGGCCAGCCCTCCGCCAGTCGAGCTGACCCTGGGACCTCATCCCCCAAAGGTCGAAGTCTGGATGGACGGCCAGAAGCGTTTCGACTTCGGGCCCCGCCAAGACCGCATCATGATTCCGTGGGACGGGCCTCACACTCTGGAATTCCGCAACGACTCCTGCTGCAATCGTAAGGAGGTCACGGTCGGGCCGCAGGTCTACCGGCCGCCTGGCGATCATCTCTACGTCAATCTCGACCCCAAACCCGCTCGTCTGTCGGTGATCTTGCAGCCGGCGCGGGCCGAGGCCAACATTCTGCTGCGCGAGGTGGGCGATAGCCGGCCGAATCCCTGGCGTACGACGATCCGTGCGGGCGAAAGAGTTCCGGTTCCGTTTGACGTCGGGGATGAGATGCGGAAGAGTTTGGAAATCGTGGTCTTTCTTGGAGACAAGACCCTCACCGAGCGGGTCAACATCACCGCGGGAGAATCGCGGCAAGTAACCGTGCGGTTGGACCAGTAACGTGTGCGCGGGAATCGTCGTTCTCCTGCTTTTCCAGGCCGCGCCCCAAGCTGTTCCATCGCCGGCAGCCGACGAGCTTCGGCGTGGCAAGACCTCCTTTGACCGTGGTGAGTACGGCCGGGCCATCGAGATCCTGCGGCCCCTGCTCTACCCCGAGATCCGCCTGGAGTCGGAGGGCCAGATCGTTCAAGCCCATCGCATGCTCGGAGTTGCCGAGCTTTTTCAGGGCCACAGCGACGCTGCGGCTCAGGAGTTCCGCAGGCTCTTGCAGTTGCGGCCCGACTACCGCTTCGATCCCTTGCTCGATCCGCCCCAGGTGGTGGACCTCTTCAATGGGGTTCTGCGCGCCCACGAGGCCGAGGTCGCGACCCTAGAGGCAAGACAGAGGGAGGCGACTCTCGCGCGTCAGCGCGACCGCGAAGAGTGCGAGAAGCTGCGAGCAGGGCCGACGGTCATCGAGAAGCGCTTCGGCCGCAACTCGTTGGCGGTGAACTTCGTCCCCTTCGGAGCTGGACAGTTCCAGAATGGCCACCGGGGCAAGGGCTGGGCCTTCCTGGCCGTGCAGGCCACGCTGGCTGCGGTTTCGGTGGCGGCTTTCTCGGCCAACTTCACGCTGTACGGATCGAACCCCACACGAAGATGTCGGGTTGACCTCGGGGCCACGCCCTGCCCGCCCCAGGACATTGACCACACCGACGAAAACCGATCGCGCTGGCTACTGCGTACGCAGGTGGCGAGCGGCGCGGCATTCTTTGTCGCAGTCGCTTGGGGCATCGCCGACGCCCTGTACTACTTCCGGCCCGAAACCCCACTGGCACTGGCTTCTGCCGGCCAGCGGACAATCCCGTCAAGCGTGCCGCACCTGTTGCCTGTCTTGGTGGGCGACGCGCTTGGCCCCGGTCTGTACTTCCGTTTCTGACCAGAAACGGAGAAACTGCAACCTATGGCGACCCTGCGCATCCACATGCCCGGAGCAGGCGTGAAGGTGTACCACATCTACAAGAAGCTCACTTCGCTCGGGAAGGGTGAAGGGGTCGACATCCTTCTGCCCGATCCCCTGCTGGCTGATACCCATGCGCACATCCACTTCGATGGGCGCGATTTCAACATCTCGCTCACGGACAAGGACGCGGACCTGCACGTCAATGGGCGGCGGCGCAGCAAGCACCGCTTAGCCCAGGAGGATCGCATCCGGGTAGGCAGCGTGGAGCTAGAGTTTTCGCTCTACGACGAGCCGGTCACCGACGACGTCGCCGCCAAGACCATGGCCGAGCTGAACTCGTACAAGCGCCTGTTGGAGTTCTCGCAGAGACTGATGGCGAGCTACGAGATTTCGACCCTGTTCGACCAGTTGCTCGACGTGGTAATCCAGGTCACCAACGCTGACAAGGGCTTCATTGTGCTGGTCGAGTCAGGGGAGCCGGTGGTCAAAGTGGCGCGCAACCTGCGCCATGAAACCATCTCGGACGCTGTCAGCCATCTGTCAGACGCGATCCTGGCCCGGGTGATGGCCACCAAGAAGCCGCTCATCATCTCGGACGCGCTCAACGACGCCGACTTTAAGGATTCGCTCTCGGTGATGAACCTGCGCCTGACATCGGTGATGTGCGTACCGTTGCTCGAGCGCGGCAACTTGATCGGGATGATCTATGTGGGCAACGACAACGTGGCCCAACTTTTTGACGAGGCAGCGCTCGAGATCTTGACCATCTTCGCGGCGCAGGCCTCGCTGCTGATCCGCAACGCGCTTCTGGTCAATGATCTGCAACTCGACAAGCGGTCATTGCAGGAACGCATCGAACGCATGCGCTTCGGCGAAATCCTGGGCTCCTCGCCCGCCATGCAAGAAGTCTTTCGCAAGGTTGAACGGGTGGCGGGGACGGACATCACGGTGCTGGTCACGGGCGAAACCGGCACCGGCAAGGAGCTCATCGCGCGAGAGATCCACAACCGCTCGCCCCGTGCCAAGGGTCCCTTTGTCAGCATCAACTGCGGTGCGATTCCCGAGAACTTGCTGGAATCTGAGTTGTTCGGCCACGTGCGCGGCGCGTTCACCGGCGCCGTGGCCAGCAAGCCCGGCCGCTTCCAGGTGGCCAACAAGGGCACGTTGCTTCTCGACGAAATTGGCGAGATGCCAGTGGCCCTGCAGGTGAAGATCCTGCGCGCTTTGCAGGACCGCACGGTGACTCGCGTGGGCGACACCGCGAGCGAGCCGGTGGACATCCGGGTCATCGCCGCCACCAACCGCGACCTCGAGGCCGACACCAAGGCCGGCCATTTCCGCGAGGACCTCTACTACCGGCTCAACGTCGTGCACCTGCTGCTGCCGCCTCTGCGCGATCGCGGGGATGACGTGGTGGTGCTGGCGCGCTACCTTCTGTCGCGCTACGCGCAGGAGCTAGCCAGCAAGGTGCGCGGCTTCACCCCCAACGCGATCTCCGCCATCAAGCGCTACCACTGGCCGGGAAATATCCGTGAGTTGGAAAACCGCATCAAGAAGGCGCTGGTGCTGGCTGACAAAGCCCTTATAGGCGCTGAGGACCTCGGCATCAACTCCGACGAGCTGCCTGCCGTTCTCACCCTGGCTGCTGCGCGCGATCGCTGGCAGCGGCAGTACATCAACGAAGTGCTCAGCCTCAACGGCGGCAACCGCACCCGCACCGCGCGCGACCTGGGTGTGGATCCGCGCACCATCTTCCGACACCTCGAGCGCGAGGAATCGGGCGCTGGGCCCGACGACATCTTGCCTCCCGGCGACGACACGTGACGGCCCGCGTGAACTACTCGACCCGATTCTTGCGCCGAGCGTGGCTGGCCGCCCTGCCGCTTTGGGTCTGCGCCTGCGTCGTCCCGATGGCACCGCAGTTCGAGGATCCGCCAGGGAACCTTCCACCGTATCTCGTCAGCAGCGTCCCGGTCGCAGGCGCGGAGCTACGGGCCTCTACCGACCCCACCGACACCATTGAGGCCACCCTCGGCGACCCTAACCTAGACGATATCCTCTGGGTCCGTTGGCTCATCGACTACCCGCCATACGACGCGCTTCTCTCGCACGTAGCGCAGCAGGTCATCCTGCCAACCACCGGGGCCGTCGAGCGGGAAACCATTCACTTTGCGGCGAGCTGCTCGAACATCCATGGCGCCTCGGGGCTGCCCTCGCACCGTGTGACGCTGTCCGTGGCAGACCGACCCTTTCTGCCCGCGCAGGAGGCGCCCCCTGACCTGCTTCTGGACTCGGTGCCTGTCCAGGGCTTCGTCGTGCGCGCAACTTGGTTTGCGGACTGCCCGTAGATGCGATGAAGTTTGACAAGCGCCCTTCGGCCTCGTAACTTGTGATCAGTCGCTGGCGCTCCGGCGACGCGCGCTCCTCGCTGGGAGCCCCCTTACGACGGGCAGGGGTCGATTTCTCGTCGCCCCTAAGAACCGTGTCTTTACCCACAAAACAACCAGCCCAAGAATTCCGGCAATACCGCAGACTGGTTTCCTGGACGACCCTTTCGATCATCGCGCTTGGCAGCCTGTACCTCTTGCTGTCGGTGAGCGTGAGTCTTTACCGTCGGCGCCACGCCCTTCCAGCCGGTGACGAGATCAGCGCCCGGGTTTCGAAGGCGGAGATGGCCAGTTGCTTCGGTGAGCTGCGTGACGTGTCGGTCGCGCTGCGCAAGTACCTGGACCGCTCCCATCACCTTCTCGCCAACGACGACGCCGATGAACTGCAGCGCTGGGCCGACGAGGGTACGATCTGGCGGGCGCAATGGGCGGGGCTCGGGCGGCGCTGCCGGTTCGTGGCCGGCACACGACCCACCCAGGTGCGCCGGGAGATGGACGCCATGGCCGCCGCGCATGAGGAGCTGGGGAATATCCAGACGACTTACACAGAAGCGCTGAAGCGCTTTGCCAAGGACCTTGTCCCGCGGCTGGGCCGCCTGGACAGGCGCCTTGCGAAACTCGGCGAAGCCATCGGTACGACCAGCTCGCCATCAGGAGAAAACGAATGACCGATCAAGCAGAAGCCAGAGACAATGCCGACGTCCCGTCCTCCCCCCCCCCTGGGGCCGGTGACGCCCCCTTCGAGAACAAGACTCCCTTTGCCGACCTGGGCCTTCGACCCGAGGTCCTACAGGCCTTGGCGGACATGGGATTTGTCGAACCGATGGAGGTTCAGACCGTGACCCTTCCGCTCGTGCGTGCGGGCCGCGACATCATGGTCCAGTCACGCACGGGTTCGGGCAAGACAGCGGCCTTCGGAATTCCATTCGCCGACTGGATGGTCGACGCCAACCAGAAGTCGGTGCAGGCCATCGTGCTTCTGCCCACGCGCGAGCTGGCGCTGCAGGTGGCGGCCGAGNNGGGTTGTCGATAGTCCCGGTGTATGGCGGGGCGCCCATGGGGCGCCAAATCGAACAGCTCCGCGCCGGCGGGCAGATCGTATGCGGAACGCCGGGACGGGTGCTCGACCACTTGCGAAGAGGGACTCTGCACCTGGACCAGGTCAAGTGCGCCGTGCTCGACGAATGCGACGAGATGCTCTCCATGGGCTTTCAGGAAGACATCGAAGCTATCCTGGAACGGACGCCCCCCCAGCGCCAGACGTTGCTCTTTTCGGCCACCCTGCCCGAGGGTATCCAACGCCTCGCGCGCCGCTATATGCGCCAGCCGGAGGTGGTGACCCTGTCGGCCGACTTCGTGGGCGTGCACGAGATTCGCCACACCTACTACTCCATTCCCGGCGGGCAGCGCGAAGCCGAACTGGTGCGGGTGCTCGCCTTCGAAAATCCCGAACGCGCGCTGATCTTCTGCAACACCCGTGAAGAAACCGGCCGGGTGGCCGAACACCTGCGCCGGCAGGGACTAGACGCCGAGGCGATCTCGTCGGACCTGTCGCAGTCCGAGCGCGAGAACGTCATGACTCGGATGCGGGCCGGCAGCATCCGTTTCTTGGTAGCCACCGACGTGGCGGCGCGCGGAATCGATATAGAAAACTTGCCTTGCGTGATCAACTACACCTTCCCGGAATCGCCTGAGGCCTATATCCACCGGACCGGCCGAACCGGTCGGGCTGGCCGCTCGGGTCACGCCGTGTCGCTCATCGGCCCTACGGAAGTTGGGTCCTTCTACTACCTCAAGTTGCTCTACAAGATCCGGCCCGATGAGCGGGCACTGCCCTCGGAAGCAGAACTGCGCTCCAAACGCGAAGGGGAGAGCGTGTTGCGGCTGCGCAGCCTTCTTCCCGGCGATGTGAGTCCTGAATGGCGAGCGCTGGCCCGGCGGATCATGGGAGCGAGCGACGGTGAACGCCTGATCGGATGCATGCTGCGTGAGACCCTGACTGGGAGACAGGCTCACGTCGAGTCGGCGGCGCCGCCTCGGCAGGATGACGGTGGCCCACACGCCGAGACCGCGCCAGCCGAAAAGGTCGACGATCCACCAGCCCGGCCCTCCCGCGAACACACAGACGAACGCCACAGCCGTGGCGGCTATCGCGATCGCGAACGATCTGGCCCGGGTCGGGTCCGGCCCCCACGTGATCGCGAGCGCCCCTCGTCTGATCGCCCACGATCCGGGAGTGAGCGTCGCGAGCGGGTCGAGCGAAGCCCAAAACCCGAGAGAGCAGCCCGCCCTTCGCAGGCAACGCCTGCCTCCGCAGCCCCGCCAAACGACGGCCGCGAATTCTGGGAGGTGTGGAGCGAGGAGGTCGGACGTACGCCCACCGCCATCCCTGCCCTTCCGTCGGAGCCGATCGAGGCGCCCGATCGGCAACCTGCGGCGCCCATCTCCCAACCTCCAACGCCCGGCTACCAGGCGCCCGCCGCTGGTCAAATCCGGCTATATCTCAACCTGGGTCGCAAAGATGGTGTCTCGACCGACGAGATCGCGGAACTACTGGCCAGTACAGGCGTGTCCGTGCCCGCGGCAGCCATCGACACGATGAGCACGCACAGCTACATCAACGTCGATTCTGCCGATGGTGAAAGGCTTTGCGCGGGGTTGGTCGGGCGCGAACGCAATGGCCGGGCGATTGTGTGCGAGCCAGCGAGACCGCCGAGGCGGCGGTAGCGGGAAGGCGCCTTTCACATTCCGGGGAACGGCTTCAGATCCGACGGCGGCGGCCGGAGTGGGGTTAGCTTGGGCGGCGCGGAAACGGGAGACGCCTGAGCCGGAGGAGGAGCGAGGACCGCGTCTGCTCTTGCCGCCGACGCCGATGGGTGTACGTGGCCAGGCTTGTGGCGCACCGACGGGCGTCCGGGCTTGGCGGACGCCGTGACCTCGGGGCCGAGAGCCGGCGGCGCGGTTGTCGCTGCAGCAGAAGGTCCAGCGGATGCTGCCATCGACGGAGCGCTCGGCGCAGCGACCTGTGGTGCTGCTGGCGCGGCGGGGATCGGGGCTGCCACAGGCGCCGGAGGCTGCGCAGGCGCTGGCGGCGACGTCACTTCCTCCTCGACCGCAGCCGGGGCCGGCGGCCCTGGAGCACTGCCGCGGGACAGAGCAAACCAGAGGGCTCCTGCCACGCCTAGGGCCACGCCCACGGCGGCCAGGATCAGCTTCTGGTTGGGCAAAGCACGGGCTGGCCGGTCCCCGAACTCGGAAGCCGCGGCTTCCTCCCAGCCGCGCGGCACCAGCTCGGCATCGGACGCACGCTCCGCAGGCTTGCCCAGGGCCGCCTTCGCGTGGGCGCCCCCCATTTCGCGCGTGAAGCCCGCGGCAGGGCGCTGGCCCGATATCGTGTCGAGTCCGCGGCAAGTCGAAACCGCCTCCAGAAACTCCGCCATGTTCTGGTAGCGCTTGTCGCGGTCTTTCTCCAGCGCTTTACCGACCAGGGCGTCCATCTCGGGTGTGATGGCCAGGTCGGGCCGGCGCACGCTGGGTGGCACCGGGTCCTCCATGAGGTGCTTGGTCAGCATCGCCATGAAGTTCTCGGCGATGAAGGGGGTTTGACCGGTCATCAGGTGGTAGGCGATGCAGCCCACGGCGTAGATGTCCACGCGGTGGTCGGCTTCCTTGCCCTCGGCCTGTTCGGGCGCCATGTACTCGGGGGTGCCAAAGATCATCCCGGTGCGGGTCAGACGCGGGCCATTCGGGTCCAGGCCCATGATCTTGGCGATGCCGAAGTCGAGAATCTTGACGAACTCGGGCCGGCCCTCGCGCTGGATAAGGAAGATATTCTCGGGCTTCATGTCCCGGTGGACTATGCCCTTGTCATGCGCCGCCCGCAGGGCCCGGCAGATCTGCGCCACGATGTCACGTGCGCGCGACCAGGCCAAGGCGCCTTCGGCCCGTACCAGCTGGCCCAAGTCCCTGCCCTCCAGATACTCCATGGCGATGTAGACGTAGCCCTCGGCGGACTGACCGAAATCGGAGATGTCAATGACGTTTTCGTGGCCGATGCGCGAGGCGCTGCGTGCCTCCTGCAAAAAGCGCGCGACCAGGTCCTGCCTGCGCGCCAACTCGGGAGCGAGTACTTTGAGCACCAGCTTCTTCTCGATCACCACGTGCTCGGCCAAGTAGACCGACCCCATCCCGCCCTCGCCCAGTTTGCGAATCACCCGATAGCGATCCGCGACAAGCTGCGAAATAAGCGGGTCTGTGCCCAGAGGGGGACTCTCGCCGACGGTCATCCTTGTCACTGCACTTTACCACGGACCCCGGTACAATGGGTTTTCGGCTCGTATGGCCAGCATTATTGCCTACACAGAAATTCGCCACGCGGCGATTACGGCGGCGTCCCGCTTCGCCCTAGCAGAGGCGCGACGAGTTGCCGACGATCTCGGCGCGACGGTGTACGCCCTTCTGGCACTTGGGCCTACCACGCCCGATGAACTCACTGCCCTGGCCGGTGAAATAGGAACCGCGGGCGCGGATCGCATCTTGTGCTGCGCCGATGAGGCCCTGCAGGGTCAGTCGCTGGATGCGACCCACGGACCCTTGCTTGCTGCCGTGGCTGAGCGCCTGAAACCGATCCTCGTGCTGTTCCCGGAGGGAGAGACCAGCACCGAGTTGGCTCGTCCACTGGCCGATCGTATGGGCGCGGCCTTTCTGCCCTGCTCGGCACTTGAGATTCAGGCGGCCAACGACTTGGAGCCAGCCCAGGTCTTCGTACGCTGTTTGCACGACGACCACGGCGAAGAAGGCGTCGTGCGCCTGAGCGAGATCGGGCGACCAGTAGTCGTCACGTTGAGGGCGGGCACTGCCTCACCCGCTCTTGGTGAGCCGGCCTCCGAGATGGAGATGCTGAGCTACCCGGCGCCGCCGCTCAAGAATTCGTAGCTGGTTGAGTGACCGGGTGGATGGCGGCGGGACCGAAGCCGGAACCGGGCCGAAACCGGATCCGACGGCCGGTCCCGGATTCGCAACCGGTCCCGGTCCCGGAACCAGCAACTCGAAACAGCCACGGGTTTCCAGGAGGCGGTGCTAGCCCGCCGCCACCTCGGGAATAAGGCGCTCCAGTATCTCTTTTTGATTGAGCGTCGGATCGTCAAGCACACGTTCGAGCAGACGGTTGAGAACCCGCCCCACCGCGGGCCCGGGGCCCACGCCCATCACGCGCATGACGTCCGCGCCGTCCACGGCCAGATCCTTGACCCGCAAGGCAGCATCCTCGGCCGCCACGCGTGCGATGCGGGCGCGCAGCTCGCGCGTTTCGCTCTCGGGGTCTTCGCCCCGCCCACGGCTGACGATGTCGGCCTCACGCAGAGAGAACAGCAGGGGAATGCGCGTCGCCTGCACGCGGTTGACGAATCGACGAACCGTGCCGTCGGTCCAGTCAGGCGTGTAATAGAACATGTGGTGTGCCACCAGCGCGACCAACAACTCGGTTTCCGTACGCGACAGGCGCAAGCGGCTGGCGATGGCTTCCGCCATCTCTGCGCCCACGGACTCATGCTTGAAGAAGCCAAATTCACCCGGCGCACTTGGCTGCGCCGTCTGCGTGCGCGGCTTGCCCACGTCGTGCAACAGGGCTGCCAGACGCAGGATGGGTTCGGCCGGCACGGCATCCAGGGTGGCAAGGCTGTGTTGGTAGACGTCGTGCTGGTGAAAGCGATTCTGCCTGCACCCGAGCTCGGCCAGCAACTCGGGCAAAACCTCAGCCAGCAGACCGGTCTGCCGCATCAGCTCGATGCCGCGCGAGGGGTGAGGTGCAAGCAACAGCTTGAGAAGCTCATCGCGCACGCGTTCGGCCGAAACCTTGCGAAAGGCGTCCAGGGTCGCGGGGATGGCGGCCAGGGTGGACACGTCCACGTCAAAGCCGAGCTGGGTCGCCTGGCGAAGGGCGCGCATGGGGCGCAGGCCATCCTCGGAAAAACGCTGGATGGGATCGCCCACCGTGCGCACCAGACGGCGCGCGATGTCCTGCTGGCCGTGGTGAAGATCGACGATCGCACCCGCCTGCGGCTCATAGGCGATGGCGTTCATGGTGAAGTCTCGGCGCGAAAGATCCTCGGCTAGGGTCGCGCCGAAGGTCACCACCGAAGGGTGTCGGCCGTCGAGGTATGCCCCCTCACCCCGAAAGGTCGTGACCTCCACCTGACGCAAGCGTGGCCGCTCGCCGACCAACACCGTTACCGTGCCATGCTGGAGCCCGGTGGGAACGCTGAAGCGCGCGCCGAAGACGTGCAGGATCTCCTCGGGGCGCGCGCTGGTCGCCACATCGAAATCGCCCACGCTTCGGCCCACCAACAGGTCGCGCACGCACCCGCCCACCAGATAGGCCTCGAAGCCGACATCCGCAAGCCGGCGACACACGGAAAGAACATCGTCGGGGATCCGCTTCGGATCGATCAAGCTAGGAATCCCCGCGTCCGGCTAGCAAGGCCGCCAACGCCATTTCAGCCGCATTCTGCTGGGCTTCTTTCTTCGACTTTCCACGAGCGCGGCCGTATTCCTTGTCGCCGAGCGAGATGGCGACCTCGAAGGTCTTGTCATGATCGGGGCCGTGCTCGGCGACGACCGTGTAGCTAGGCGCGAGTTGTAAATGGGCCTGCGAAACTTCCTGCAGGCGCGACTTGAAATCACGGGCGGCGCTGCCCGGTGTATCGGCCAGCGCGGGTAGGAACAGCCGCTCCACCACCTGCAGGGCTGCGGAAAAGCCACCGTCGAGATAGACCGCGCCCAAGAGCGCCTCCAGGGCATTGGACAAGAGCGATCGTTTCCGCCGCCCGCCAGCCTGCTCCTCGCCACGACCAAGGAAGATCCACTGGCCCAGCAAGAGGTCATCCGAAACGCGCGCCAAGCCCGCCTCATTGACCAAGGCGGACCGCGCTTTCGACAGCTCGCCCTCGGGATGCTGGGGATAGTGCCGCATGAGCATGTCGCTGATGGCCAGGGACAGCACGGAGTCGCCCAGAAACTCAAACCGTTCATTGTCCGAACGATCGGTCTTCAGCGTCTCGTTCATCCACGACCGATGAGTCAACGCGGTCTCGCACAGAGTGGGATCACGAAAAGAATAGCCGAGCTTGTCCTCGAGCGCGGCATAAGGCGAAGGTCTGTCGGTAGACGTCATCCGTTGAGAGTGGGAGAATCATAGCCTCCTGCGATGGTGCGAGCCACTTTCACAAACACCCGGCTCTTCCTGCGCGCCGTGACCATCCTTGTCTTGTTCATCCAGCAAGGATTTCGTTGGCTTGTGGGCTGGTTGTGGCTTGTCGTCACCTTCGCCGGGCGGAAACGACGCGAGGCCTGGTTTGGCCGCTGCGTCCTCGATCTCTTTCGCAGACTGGGCGCCACCTTCATCAAGGTCGGCCAGATCATGAGCACGCGACCCGATTTGCTTCCCGAACACATCACCCACGCTCTCGAGCACCTGCAGGACGACGTGGGACCGTTTCCTTTTGCCGATGTGGTACGCACGATTGAGGAGGATCTGCACCGGCCTTTGCTGGAGATTTTCGCAGAATTTGCCCCGGTTCCCTTGGCCTCAGCCTCGGTCGCGCAGGTCCACAAGGCGCGCCTGCCCGATGGCCGCGTGGTGGCGGTCAAGGTGCGGCGACCCAACCTGGTCGAGCTGTGCACCTTCGACCTCGCGGTCATGCGCACCGTAGCGCATTGGCTGGGCAAGCTGCCCCCCCTGGTCCCGGTGCAGCCAGAATCCGTTGTCGAGGAATTCGGACGCGCGGTATTTGCGCAGCTCGACTTCTGCGTCGAGGCGCGCAACAACCGGCGCTTTCGCGAGAACTTCCGTGACGAGCAAGAGGTGGTTTTCCCCGAGGTACTGGCCGCGCTGTCCAGCGAGCGCATCCTGTGCATGTCTTTCATCGAAGGGACCAAGATTCTCGGCGTCGGCCAGACGCGGTCGGATCCCAAACGCATCGCCCGGTTGGGCATGCACGCGCTTATGAAGATGATCTTCGAAGACGGCTTCGTGCATGCCGACCTCCACCCGGGGAACATCTTCATCACCACGGACGATCGGGTGGCTCTTGTCGACCTAGGCCTGGTCGGCGAGCTTGACCCCTTTCACCGCGGGGCTCTGGCGCGCTTCTTTGCCGCTTGGGCCCAACGGGACGGCGACACGATGGCCAGACAAATGTACTCCCTGTCCACCAGCCACACCGACGACCAGAAGACCTACCAGGCCTTCCGCGCTTCCGTCATTGATTTCGTGGGCCGCTACTGGGGCCAGCGGCTCGCCGATGTCCAAGTGGGCAAAGTGCTCATCGACATGCTGGGTATTCTGCGACGCCACCGCATCCGCATGACGCCGGCTTTCACCATCGTGAACATCGCCATCGCGGTCACCGAAGGCATCGGCAAGCAACTCGATCCCGATCTCGATCTCATGGCCGAGGCCATCCCGTTCTTCATGGCGCACCCCTCGCTGGCCCAGCCTGGGTAGACTTTGGGCACGGCTGCGCTAGCGCGACTCTTCCTGTATCGACGGCACATCCTGAGATCCCACGAGAGCTGCAAGGTTGCGCCGCGCCTGGGGATAGTCGGGTCGATACTGAAGCGCGAGACCATAGTGCTTGCGCGCTTCCTCAAGACGGCCCAGTCGGCGCAAGACCGTAGCGAGGTTATTATGAACTTCGGGATACTCGGGCCTCTGCTTCAACGCCTCTTCGTAGGCGCCAACAGCTTGCAACAGCTGCCCGGTTCGCGCATAGGCGTTCCCCATGCTGCAGTACGCCACGGGGTCATCCGGCTTGAGCTTGAGCACCTGCCGGTATTCGCCAATCGCATCCGTCAGCCGTCCGGCCCGTCCCAGTGCCACCGCATAGTTGCCGTGGGCCTCCGCCGAGTCCGGCTCCAGTCGCACCGCCGCCTCAAAATGCTCGACGGCCATTTCTATCCGTCCGACTCTCGAAAGCGCATAGCCGAGGTTGCTGTGCGCCTTGGCATCCCGAGGGTCGACACGCAGGATGGCTTCGAACCGCTCGATTGCGTCGGGAACCCTTCCCGCACCCAGCAGAGCGATCCCGAGGCTGCGGGCCGCCTCGGAGTCATCCGGCTGCAGCTTGAGCGCCTCTTGGTATAGTGGAATAGCAGCATCACCCCGCCCTGCCTGCACCAGCGCGTCTCCCTTTCCTCTGAGGGCCTTGAAGTAGCCTGGACTAATGCGCAAAGCGCGATCGAATAGTTCGATTGCCGCAGATGTCTGACCCAGCTTCAAGAGACACTCAGCCTTGTTGTAGCAGGCCATTGCGTAGTCTGGCTGCAATTGCAGAGCCTTGTCGTAGCTCTCAAGCGCCTCCGACCTCCTTCCCGCGCTGTCCAGTGCATTTCCGAGGTGGTTATGGGCCCGCACATTTCCAGGACGTTTGCTAGTGGTATCGCTCCAGAGACTAACCGCGCTTCTGTAGACCTCGTTGCGCCGTACGGTCTTCCAGCCGAGCAGTGCTGCTACGCAAACAACAATTGCAAGCCCTGCGTTCTTGCCGGCCTTGGCAAAAAGTCCGACCGTTGCAAGGACGACGACGGAAATCAACGGCAGGTACATTCGATGCTCCGCCATGGTTTGCGTGGTAAGCGGAACAATGCTCGAACTCGGCGCAAGAATCCCGAAGAACCAACAGCCTGCAAATCCCAGTTTCGGCCGGCGAATCGTGGCATACACGGTTGCCCCCAGCAGCACCAGAAGTATGGCTGCCTGAGGCCATACGGTGGCGAAGTCTCTAACCACCTCCTTGCCATAGTCGAATACCAATGCCTGCGGCCAGAGGGCCAGGCCGAGGTAGCGAACGATGGCTTGGCACTGGGTGAGAGCATAGGCCCACCACGCCACCCCGTGCCCAAACCCAACGGTGTCGTTCCGATCGCTGGCCAAAGAGATGAGGAAAACCAGCAGGAGCCATGTTGCTGGCAGGCCAAGATACAACGGCCGCCGTTGCATGAGCGACTTCTTGAAGGAACCTGAAAGAAATGCCCTGTCGTAGAGCAACACCATGACCGGCGCCGTGGCCATGACCTCTTTGCTCGCCATTCCCAAAAGGCAGGCTGCGATGGCGCATGTGTACCAGAAAGATTTCCGGGCTGAATCGTATGAACGGACGACGCCGTAGAGCGTGACCAAATAGAAGAAACCGACGATCAACTCATTGCGCTGGATCACGGCCGTTACCGAATCGGTAAGGAGCGGGTGAACAGTCCAAAGCAGGGTTGTCGCGAGCGCAATGGGCCGCGCTTTGCCTTCGAACCATCCTCCCAGAGACGGCAGCCGCAGGGTTCGCAACACCAGGCCAAAGAGCACGAGCGCAACCGCGACATGAAGCAAAAGGTTGACGACGTGATATCCCACGACGCTGGTTCCGCCCCAGGCATAGTTGACCGCCAGGGAAAGGTTGACCATTGGTCTTCCGTTCGCCCCGGCCGTGCTCAGTGGCGGAACCATGACCCGCGTGATGGGCCACAGATGCCTGATGGATGGATTATCGACGATGGCGGGAATGTCGTCGAATACAAAGGGACCGGAGAAGCTGTTGTGGTAGGCAGCGAAGGCCGCCAAGATGATGAGAAGGAGACAACACGGCGTTGCGAGGGGCGACTCGCGAACACGGCCTTGTCGGTCGGCCGACGGCTGGTGGCTGGGATTTGACTTGCGCAAGGCCAATTTTGCGGTTGTCAATCCAAGCACGGTCCATCGCGAAAGGGAAGGCCTTCGCCAACGTCCATCGCGGGCTCGGGCTCAGAACTGCGGCGTGATCTTGACCATCACCATCCCCTGTGGCTCTACCGCGGCCTGGTAGCGGCTGGTGAAGTAGTCGACGTCATGGGTCATTCAATCAGGGGATCTCCCCAGGTGGGGTGCCGCATCCACCAAGGGCGCGCTCACCATGAACGCGAGCCGCGTTCTCTCGACCGCTGTCCTCAGATACACTACGCGCGTGCTCGACAGCGTGCCCATTTCTCCCATCTCATGTGCAACCGAAGATCTCGGCTCGTATCGGGTGTGCCCTGTTTTCGTGAGATTGGCCGTGCCGCTGATAATTGTCGTCGCCCCGATGGCGGCAGGGTGTGGCGGGGGCGGTCCCGGCCGTGGTGGGGGAGTTTTCGTCCCAACGGGCAGCATGACCGCGGCCAGGGACGGCCACACGGCCACGCTGTTGCCCAACGGGACAGTCCTTGTCGCTGGCGGAGCCAGTTCCGGCACGGCTCTCGCGAGCGCGGAGCTTTACGATCCAGCGACCGGGACGTTCACCGCTACCGGCAGCATGTCCGTGACAAGGATGGGACACACGGCGACCTTGCTACCCAACGGCAAGGTGCTCATCGCCGGCGGGGATTACCTCCGTGGCGGAGTTGAAGAGGTTCTCGTGGGCGCGGAGCTCTACGATTCAGCGGCTGGGGCATTCACTGCAACGGGCAGCATGACGGTGGCAAGAGACGACCACACAGCGACGCTGTTGTCCAACGGGACAGTCTTCATCGCCGGCGGGGGGAACCGCAACGCAGCTCTCACGAGCACCGAGGTATACGACCCGGCGGCCGGGATATTCACCGCCAATGGCAGCATGTCAGTGGGAGGGGAGCTACACACGGCGACGCTGTTGCCCAACGGCACGGTGCTCGTCACCGGTGGATTCGTGGGCGGCGGTTTTCCTCTGGCGAACGCGGAGCTATATGACCCAGTGCTCGGAGCCTTTGCCGGCGCCGGCAGCATGTCGGTGGCCAGGGTGGAACACACGGCGACCCTGTCCTCCAACGGAACGGTCCTCATCGCTGGCGGATATGACGGCACCAACGGTGTCGCGAGCGCGGAGCTATACGACCCAGCCGCCGGGACATTCACCCGTACCGCTGGTATGTCCATGCGAAGGCGTCACCACACAGCGACGCCGCTGGACAACGGGACGGTACTCATCGCCGGCGGATACGGGGGCAGCGACGGGTTTTCCCTAGCGAGCGCGGAGCTATACGACCCAACCGGGACACTTGCAGCAACTGTTTGCGGCGAAGCCCGAATCGAGCGACCATGCTGCCCATGGTAGCGAGACTGCGTATCGCGCTTTCGTCTCTTCTGCTGGCATCTCTCGCCGGTTGCAGCGGTGGGAGTCAAGTCCCCAAGTGCATTCCCGGCGAAAGCGCGAAATGCTATTGCCCCACCGGCCAGCAGGGCGCGCAGACTTGCACGTCGACGGGCTCGTTCGCGGCGTGCGTATGCTTGCCCGCAACGGCTGACGCTGGAGCCGTGGACGGCAGCGACAGCGCCGCCACCAGCCCACCAGACGCTCCCGCCGCCACCGGCGGCAGCGATGGCCTCGCCGAAATGGACGGCGCGGAGGGCAACGACGCGCCCTTTGCCACGGGGCTGCAGGGAGTCTTCGCGCCGACGGGCAGCATGAATGTGGCAAGGGACTACCACACGGCGACGTTGTTGCCGAGTGGGATGGTGCTCATCGCGGGCGGAACGGACGTATCCGATGCGGGCGTCAGCACGTCTCTCGCGAGCGCGGAAATTTTCGACCCAGCGGCCGGGACATTCACGGCCACCGGCAGCATGGCCGTGGCAAGG
>PMIX01000170.1 GCA_003158395.1 Myxococcales bacterium
CTAGTTCTCACAGAGAGTGCAGAGCAGCCTTACTGCCGCAACCAAAGCGGGCGAGGTCAGCCCTCCTCCGTACTCTTCCCCCTCAGTGCCCTCTGTGAGAACCCAGCTGACTTCGATCCACGGTCCAAGAGATGCTGGTTCTCACAGAGGGCACTGAGGGCGGACGAGAGCGGATGAGAAGAAGGGGAATGGGTCTGTGCAGAATCCAACCCTTCCCTCTCCGGCTCCGTCCGAACCCTTGTCCGCTCTGCGTTCTCCGCGGCGGGTGGCCGACGAGATGAATCACCCAACGCGTTCTTCTTGCAGCCGTGGGGCTGCTCTGTGCCCTCTGTGAGAACCCAGCTAGCTTCCTACGCCCCGGGCTTCAGGCGCTGGCGCAGATCCTCGATTTCACCGTCGATCCGCGCTACGCGCCGCCCGATCAGGGCGACATAGGTGAAAACGGCACCCCAGATGAAACCATAGGCCAGGGCAACGTAAGTCATGGTGACCTTCCTTCCGCATCCTCGACGGTGATCGCCAGTTCCACTAGGCGCGCCTGGGTGCGCTCAACACGCATTCGCAAGACAAGCAGCACGCCCCACAGGGCGCTAAAAATGGCCAGCGACAGAAAGAAGGGCCAGCGCATCCCAGGGGCCAATGAAGAAACCGTCTTGGTGTTCGGATGCAGGCCGCGCCAGACGTTGACGCTAAGGTAGACGAGAGGCACGTCTGCCGCCGCGAATAGGGCCAAGGCTGCTGCCAGCCGGCGGCCTCCTTCACCGCCATAACGTCGCGCCAGACCATAGGCTATCAGCATCAGCCAAAGCAGCAGCGACGAGGTGAGGCGGACGTCCCAGGTCCAGAACACGCCCCAGGCCGCTCGCGCCCAAAGCGGACCCGTCACCATCACGCATAGGCCGAACAGCACGCCCAGCTCGGCACTGCTTAGGGCCAGGCGATCTCCGCGTTCCGACCCGCGAAAGAGGTATGCCAGACTGCCGCCCGCGCACGCAAAGGTCGACAGCATGAGCAGCCAGGCGCAAGGGACGTGGAAGTAGAAGATCTTCTGCACGGCTCCCATGGTCTTTTCCAGCGGCGCGTTTGCGACCAGGAAGGTCACGACAAAGAACCCCTGCATGGTCAGCAAGAGGCCCACCAGGAAAGCGGCGCCAGACTTGCGGGACGAAGACATCATGGAAAGCATAGCTCACTCTCCCATGACGACCGGTTCGAATGACCACAGCCCCACCACCACAAACACCACATCTAGGGCGGCCAGAAAACGCGTCCAGAAGAGCGCGGGTTCGAGATCCGAGGCCGTCGGATCGAGCAAAGTGGCGGTTGCGCGACTGGCCGCCAGCAGCACCGGAATCACGATGGGGAAGAGCAGTGCGCCCAGAAGCGCGTCGCGGCTGCGCGCGCGCAGAAGCGCCGCAGAGAAGAGCACCCCCACCGAAGAAAAACCGATGGTTCCCAGCAACAGGAGCAACCCCAGCCAAAGCGCGTGTGGAGTGATAGCGGCCGAGAACAGAGCCGCGAGCAGAGGCGTCAACAGCAACTCCACCAGGAACATGATGAGCGCGGTGGCCGCCAGTTTGCCCGCATAGATAGCCGAGCGCGGTGCCGGGGACAGCAGAAGCGAACGGATGGCCTCGCTCTCCCGCTCGCGGTCGAAGGTGCGCGAAAGGGCCACCGTGCCCGAAAACAAGACCGCGACCCACAGAATGCCGGCGACCACGTCGGGGCCAACCGTCACTTCTTGCCCCGAGATGAAGGCGAAGGAGAACACCAACACCACCAGCGCGGCCATAAAGCCCATGGTGGTGACGACCTCCCGGCTGCGTCCCTCAATGTGCAGATCCTTCCAAGCGATGCGCGCAGCTTGGCAAGCCCAACTAGGTGCTGCCACGGGTGGCCTCCTCGTAGATCCGGCGAACCTCGTCGGCGGAGAAACTCGCACGCGCCTCGTCGCGGGCCACGCGGCCGCGGCGAAGCACCACAACATGCGTGGCGATGGCAGCGGCCGCGGCGAGATCGTGGGTCACCAACACCACTAGCCGGCCGGCCTCACGCTCGCGCTGCAGCTCGCCTGCCAGCCACGCGGCGCCCGCGGGGTCGAGAGCAGCGCCCGGCTCGTCAAAGAGCAGGATCTCCGGCTCGTGGAGCAGGGCGCGCGCCAGCGCCAGACGCTGCAACATCCCGCGCGAGAAGGTCCGTGCCGCCGCTTCACGCCGGACGCCATCCAGGCCCACGCGTGCCAACATCTCGTCGATGCGCTCGGCGCTCGCCATTCCGTAGAGAGAGGCAAAGAGCCGCAGATTCTGCCGGGCGGAGAGATCTCCGTAGACGCCCGGCTCGTGGCCGACGTAGCCGATGGTGGCGCGCAAGGGGCTGTGGCGCGACAGCTCTTCATCGCCCAGCGTGATGCGCCCCTGTGATGGTTGCGACAGGGTCGAAAGCAGGCCGAGAAGGGTGGACTTGCCCGCACCGTTCGGGCCCAGAACTGCCGCCACCCGACCAGGGACAAAAGCCAGCGACACGTCGGCAAGCGCCCGGTGTCGGCCGAAGGTTTTGCCGACGTTCACAAGACGCAGCACACGGTCGCTCGTCAATCCCACAACACCTTCCTGAGGCCGGCTACAACCACGGCTGATCGCCCAGACTGGATGCTCGACTCAATCATCGAACTTCTGGGCTTCCGGGGAGCGCCGGTTCGCTCTTGTCGCAGGCTCAGGGCCCCCTTCCACGGCCGCAAGGGCGGCCACCAGCTCGGCCCGCCGCAAGGCCAGCGGCGCATCGTCGGCTCCCGCGGCTCGCCGCCCCCGTTCCACTTCGACCAGCTCAGCAAAAAGCTGCTCACGTCGAGTGCCGGGGTCTTTGGTTTCTGGCCGCCGTTCGATTCTGGGCCGGCGCAGGCCGAGCACGGCCGCGAAGACCAGCGCGGCGACCAGCACCGTCGCGATGGTCTTGCCCACGCTGGCACGCGTGGGCATCCCGGACACCGTGATACTGAGGACGCCGTTGCGAGGCACGCTGGCGAGCTGGAAGAGCAGCATTCGTGCTCCTCGATCGTCCGTCTGGGGAGCCATGGTCTGCAGCCCCGGCGCTGCGAGCGCCAGGTGGTCATTTTCCGGCACCATGACCACTGGGCTTTCGATGCCGAGCGGCATGGGCTGGCGCAGCGTGATGCTTCTTTCGCCTGCTGTGGGCACGAAGAACCCGAACCGAGCTTGCACCGGGATCCCGTCCGAATCTGCTGGTGGAACCGCGTCCCGCAAGAACATGGTCGAACTTTCGAGCGGCTCCAGGCGCGCGCCGCCCTCGATTGGGCTTCCATTGCTGGACCCGGCTGGAAGGGGAATGGGAAGGCCACCCTGACCGGCGCTGAAGAACCGGTCGGATGTGTTTTCGAGAACCAGATTCTCCATGACGGCCAGTGCGTCTTCGCGCAGGTCGATCAGCAGCTTGGACGAGCTGGATACCTGCAAAACTGATGGATCGTTGGTCTGGCCGGGCACGCGCAGCTCTCCGGCGGCGCCCCGATCGGCCGACAGGCGGATGCGACCGCTGCCGAGGCGCACGCCGTCGCGATCGATGGTGGCTACGTATTCGTGCGGATCACCGGTTTCGAGCCCTTGAAAGCGAACCAATCCGTCCTTGTCGGATTTCCTGGCCACGAACGAAATGGCCTCTCGCCTGCCGGTGCTGTGCCCCAACCTCACGTCCTGGCCAACCATGGGCGCACCATCGCTGTCGACTAGGCGCAGCTCCAAAGTTCCTGCAGCCAGGTCATCTCTCGCCGTCACCGCACCTGGCAGCGCGCGAACAGCCGCTTCGGCCAGGTCTGTGCCATGCCCGCCCACGTCCGCGTGCGGATTGGCCGGCGCACTTGCCTCTTCGCCCTCGCCTTGACCCTGTTCGTCCCTGGAAAGCAACATGAGGCGCGTGCCTCCCTGAGCGGGGATGTCGAAAGAAGCGGTTTGCAGTTGTTCGCCGTCGACCATGGCTTCAGCGCGAAACTCAGCGCCCACCGGGAGATCGGAGAAAGTCGCGCGACCGTCCGACTTGGTCTCTTCGGTCCGCGTGCTGGCCTTGCCACCCGGAGCAGTCACCGTGGCCACAACCTGGACTCCCACGGCGACATTCGACAGCGAGCCGCGACCCACGCGTACGGTCACGGTGCCCACTGGCAAGTCGCCGACCATCAAAGGACGCGCCGCCATGGTCTGCGCATCGTGCTCTCCCGCTGGCGGCTGCGCAACCGCAGTCCCGGCAACAAGCAGCAGCACCGCTGATATGGGAACCCTCAAAGGGTTCCCATGCCCTCCCGCGATGGTGCGCCGCCGGCGAGGGCGCACGCGAAGCGCGCGGGGTGGGCAGGGTGGCGGGCCGTCCCGAAGTCCCCGAAGGGGGCCAAGCCGGCGGGCTCCCCACGCGACTAGGCAGGACCAGCGATTCATTCTGTCTCCTCGGTGCCGGCAGCAAGGCGCGCCTGCAGTTCTTCCTCGATGAAGGCGCGGCGTTCTGCGCTGGTAGTGGCTTCCTGCCGCAGCAGCGGATCGAGCACGCGGTACAAGGCCAGCGCTGTCAGCCCAAGGCCAACTCCGCCCACACCGAGGACCACCAGAGGCGCGCGCCAGGGCAGGCGAGCGAACAGTACGCCGAAAACCAGGGCGACGGCTGCCCCCAGCAAGGTGACCATTAACATGGGAACCCTGGAAGAGTTCCCAAACCCTCCCGCGATGGTGCGCCGCCGGCAAAGCCGGCGGGCTCCCCACGCGACTACGCTGCTGAACGAAAAGCGGGCGAGTGAAACGGCGCGGACCGAGCGGCCATCGGGCAGGAGCACGAGAATCGTGGCCGCGGCCATGAGGAGAAAGCCCAGCCACATCCAGTCGACGAGTGGGTTGACCACCAGCTTGAGAGCCGCCGTGCCCCCGTCCAGGTCGTGCTTGCCCATGGTGACGTAGAGATCCTCGTCCAGGCCGCGCATGATCGCGACCTGGGTGGTCGGCTCCTCGGGCCGCTTGGCGTAGACCCAGCGCGCCGGGAGGAGCTGACCGGCGGGTTTGCCGTCGAGTAGGACCGTGAGCTCGGCCGTGACCATCTGCTTCTGGCGATCCTCCGTCTGAGCAAAGCCGTCGAACCGGATGCCGTACTTGCCAAAACTACGCGTTTGCCCGACCGACAGGACCACCGATTCCTCGCGCTGGAAGGCCTGGCCAGCGAAGCCCAGGAACATGAGAGCGACGCCGAGATGGACCAGGTAGCCGGCGTAGGGGCGGCGGATCCGGTAGAAAAGCGCGCCGAGTGCGGCGCCCGGCCCCTGGCCTGCGCTGCGCATGCGGGCGGCCACGCCACGGCCGATCTCCTGGACCACCGCTGCGGCGATGAAGCCCGACAGGGCGAGGCAGAGCAGCGCGGCCTTGGACGAGCCCAACCCGCCGATGGTGCAGGTTCCGGCGGTGACGATTCCCGCCACCACCGGCGCGATGAGGCGCCGGCGCACCTCGGGCAGCGCAGTCCGGCGCCAGGCCAGGATGGAGCACAGCCCGGTGAGCAGCAGGAGCGTGATCCCGATGGGTACCATCCAGCGGTTGAAGAAGGGCGCGCCCACGCTGATGCGTTCGCGGCTCACCGCCTCGGAAAGGGTGGGGAACATGGTGGCGAACATCACCACCAGGGCAGCCAGCACGAATACCCAATTGGCTGCGACGTACGACGCCTCACGTGAGAGCCACGAATCCAGCGCCCGCGTTGCCCGCAGGGCCGACAGGCGCGCGAACAGGAAGCCGAAACTGGAGAGCAGCACCAGCCCCATGAAAATGGTGAAGATCCAGGCCAGCCGCGTGTCCTTGCCAAAGGCGTGCACCGATTGCACGATGCCCGACCGGGTCATGAAGGTGCCAAAGATGGTGAGGAAGAAGGTCAGGATGACCAATACGAAGGTCCAGCGGCGCAACAGCCCGCGCCGCTCCTGCGCCTTCATGGAATGCAGCATCGCGGTCGCGGTCAACCAGGGCAGAAGGCCCGCGTTCTCGACCGGATCCCAGGCCCAGAATCCGCCCCAGCCCAGGACTTCGTAGGCCCAGATCATGCCCAGCACCAGGCCGAGGGTGAGCATGAACCACGAGGCGAGAGCCCAGCGGCGAATCGCCACCAGCCAGGCGCCGTCCAGGTGGCCCGATATGAGCGCCGCCATGGCAAAGGCGTAGGGAATGGTCAGGCCCACGAACCCGGCGTAGAGCGCGGGCGGGTGGGTGACCATGTACGGGTTCTGCAAGAGGGGATTCAGCCCCTGGCCCGAGGCTGGAATCTCGACCAGGAATATATCAAAAGGGTTCTTCTCGAAGATGATGAGGTAGAGGAAGAAGTCCGCGACCGCGGCCATCACCGCGATGGCGTAGGGCAGGATCTCGCGCTGGCGGTGCCGGTTGGTGTACACAGCGATGGCGGCGAACACGGCCAGCAAAGACACCCAGAACAGCATAGAGCCATCCAGCCCGCCCCAGTACGCCGAGATCTTGTAGGCCAGAGGAGCCTGCGCATCGGAGTAGTGCTGGACGTACTTGATGCTGAAGTCGCCCGAGACAAAGGCCTGCACCATGGCCACGCTGGCCAGCCCCAGCACCGCGGCCAGGGCGTATACGGCGGCCCGTCCGGATTCGAGCAGTCGCGCATTGTTGCGCCGGGCTCCAACCAAAGATGCCGCGCCGGCATAGGTTGCCACCACGAACGCGATGAGGACGGAAAGGGCGCCGAAGTCAGCCATTCAACCCGGTTTGATTAAGACGTCGCCGCTGTCCGTCGGTTTCCTCAACTTGTCAAGGCGCCATGGTCGTCAGCTTAGCGCGAATGACGGTCTTGAAGTCCGCGGCGCCTGTGCCAGCCAGCGGAATGTCGAGCCACAACCGCGACGGGCTGCCATGGGCCGTCTTCTGAGCGCGCTGGCCAACAGGTGAAAGGGCCTGCCAATCCACAGCGGCACTGGCCGCTGCTTCCAGTGACACGATGGCCACCGGAAGATCGCTGTGCAGAAGCAGGGCGCACAGGGGCTTGCCGGCGCATAGGTAGCGTAGGGCCCATCCGGTCGACGGGCCGTAGAAGGTCACATCCTCGACGACTTCTTTCTGCTTGAGAAGGAAGCTGCGCGCCGCCTCGAAGCGCTTGCCCAGAGCCAGCGGCAGGCGTGCCGTGAAGGCAGCCGCCGTGGGCTGCTGGTTCTTCTTGGGGAACGCCACCCGCGGCGGCTGCGGCGCCCGGACCGGCCGTGGCGCGGCCGGCGTCGGCTGAAGCTTGCCCGCCGCGGTCTTCTTGTCAGCCGGCGTTCTGGGCATTTTTTCGGTTGGCCAGGGTGTTCTTCGCGTAAGCGATGATGCCAGGCAGGAGCGACAGGAAGATGATCAGGATGATCAGCTTCTCAATGTGTCTGGTCACACCGGGCCAGGTGGTCGCCAGGCCGTAGCCGATGAGGGTCATGCTCAGCACCCAGCCTATGCCGCCGAAGACATTGTAGCTGACGAAGCGGCGGTAGTTCATTTGGCCCACGCCTGCCACTACCGGGGCGAAGGTGCGAATGAAGGGGATGAAGCGCGCCAGAATGATGGTCTTGCCGCCGTGGCGCTCGTAGAACTCGTGGGTGCGGATGAGGTGCTTCTTGTTGAAGAAGAGCGAACTCTCGCGTGTGAAGATCTTGGGCCCCGTCTTGTGCCCGATGTAGTAGCCCACCTGGTCACCCACCACGGCGGCGATTCCGACGGCCAGGTTTAGCCACACGATGTCGAGCAGAGGCTTACCGGTGGGGTTGGCCGAGGTGCAGAAGATGCCGGCCGTTACCAGCAGCGAATCACCAGGCAGAAAGAATCCCACCAGGAGCCCAGTCTCGGAGAAGACCACTGCGACCAGGGCGACCATGCCCCCCCATTGGATGATGCCCTGGACGTTGTAGATCTTATGAAACAGGTCCATCAGGTACTGCACGAGAGCGGCTTCCTTCCGTTGGGGGTTTGGAAACCGCTACCCTGCCCTGCCTCATGCGCAAGAGCAAGTCCGGCGGCTGACCCGCAATCCCGCGACAAGCAGAGCCAAGGGGCGGACTCCCCCAGAAAGACAGGCCTTTCCATCGTCTGCCGCCACGACCTTCTGCGGCTGTCACGGGTCTAGGAAATCGGTAGCTGGTTCAGGTTACCGTGCCGGGGCCGGGACCGGTAGCCGGATCCGGTTCCGCATCCGGGACCGGCTGCCGGATGCGGCTCCGGCCACCGGCTCCGTCGCCGTCAAACTGGCCGCTCAAACAGGTACGAACTTACGAGAGGCGGCACTAGATCCGCTGCCAGCCCATGAAGGTGATGGATAGGCAGTGGTATTCCAGATCCGATGACAGCGTCACCCGGGCGGTCAGGCGGTCGAAGTCCTGATGGTCCCGCAACCAGGCTGTGGCCACCTCATCGAGGCGATCTCGGTCCTTGCGTTTGGTGGCGCTAAAGACCTTGACCTCGACCAGGCGAAAGCCAGACATGCCTGCCTCCAAGTCTTCGACAGCAAGCGCTGACCTGGGCCACGATTGAGTGTCCATCACACTTGAACCTACCGCATCTGTGGTTTCGAGCACGGGAATATCACCTATTTGCGAGAAAAGGCCAGCTTGTTCAGTCTGGCCGCCATGATGAAGTCGTTCTCGGAGAGCCCGCGGATGGCATGCGTGCTGAGCTGGACGTCCAGCCTGTCGTAGTGAACGCAAAAGTCCGGATGGTGACCTTGTTCTTCTGCTAGGTCGGCCATCTGGTTCACAAACCTCATTGTCTCAGCGAAATGGGAAAAACGGAATTCTTTACTCAAGGTGCCATGATCTTCACTGACCTGCCAGCCAGGGACCTCGCGCAGGAATTCCCCCACCTGTTCCGAACCAAGCGGCGGCACACCCCCTTCGCACGGAACACACTTCTTTTCCGAGAGTTGCATCGGACCCCCTTCTCATCTCGCAGAAACACCCCGCTGGGGCTAAGCACCTAAGCCTAGGATGCAGCACTAGACGATCCGGTTCCACGATACCGCGCTATTCTCTGGCCATGCCCAACACTCTCCACGTCGTACTGGTCCATGTCCACGTCCAGCCCCACCTGGTCGAGGCCTTTCGCGGTGCCACGCTGGCCAATGCTTGCGAGAGCGTGAAAGAGCCAGGGGTAGCCCGCTTCGATGTCGTGCAGGACACAGACACTCCCACCCGGTTCGTTATGATTGAAGCTTACCACGGATCCGAGGGCGCGGCCGCGCACAAGGAAACCGCCCACTACCGGAAGTGGCGCGATACGGTCGCGTCCATGATGGCGGAGCCGCGNNTTTGGTTCCGGCAAGCTGGCGGAGACGCCCGCTGCCCTGCGCGCCCAGGGCGTGCGCCGCGCGTTGGTCGCGACCAATCTGCCAGGCCCCGGGGCCGAGCGGTTGCGATCTCTGCTGGTCGCCGCCGGCATCGAGTCGGTCTTGCTGGTCGTGGACCACGAGCCCACGGTGGACTTGGTGTCGGCTGGCCGGGCGAAGATAAGGCGCGAGGGTTGCGACGCCGTGGTCGGACTGGGTGGGGGCAGCGCCATGGACACGGGCAAGGCCGTGGCTGCGCTGGCCACCAACGAAGGCGACCTGTTCGACTATCTTGAGGTCGTGGGCCGCGGACGGCCGCTGCAGGCGCGGCCGTTGCCCTTTGTGGCCATCCCGACCACGGCCGGCAGCGGCGCTGAGGTAACCCGCAACGCGGTCATCAGTGTGCCGGCTGCCAAGGTCAAGGTCAGTTTGCGCAGCCCCTACCTACTGCCTATTCTAACGGTGCTCGACCCGGACCTGCTGGTCGGTTTGCCCCAGCCGGTGGTGGCCTGCAGCGGCCTGGACGCCCTGTCGCACCTTCTGGAAGCGCTGGTTTCATGTCGAGCCAATCCTCTGACTGATGCGCTGGGCGCTGAGGGGCTGCGGCGTTCGGCGCGGGCGTTGCGACGGGCCTACACCTCGGGGCTCCACGCGGACACACGCGAGGATTTGATGTTGGCGAGCCTGTGCGGCGGTCTGTGCTTGGCCAACGGGGGGCTGGGCGCCGTGCACGGCTTCGCGGCGCCCCTGGGCGGGATGCTGCACGCTCCCCATGGGGCGCTCTGCGCAGCCTTGCTGGGGCCGGTGATGGAGGCGAACCTGCGCGCGTTGGCCGAGCGCGAGCCTGAACACCCAGCCCGGGCTCGCTACCGGGAGATCGCCGAAATCGTGACAGGGCGGCACGGCGCGGGGGCGGACGACGGTGTTGCTTGGGTTCGCGATCTCTGCCGGGCGCTCGGGGTTCGGGGCCTCGGGAACCACGGTTTGTCGGCCGGTGACATCCCCGCCCTGGTTGCCAAGGCCAAGGCCGCCAGCAGCATGCGCGGCAATCCTGTGCAACTTTCCGACGAGGAGTTGGGCGATATCGCCACACATGCCCTTTGACTTGCGCTTTGATGTGCGGAGAGTAGATAGCCCTTATGTGGTTGCGCGAGGGAGCCGATACAGGAAGGGGGAACGCCATGGCCCCTCTTCCATTTCTCAAGGCGGTTCGCAGGCCCCGCCAACCGCAAAAGAGAATCGCTCTGGACGCCCAGCTTGTGCTTGGACAGTGGGCAGACATTCTTGCGAACGGCTCTGCAGCGCCGCTGCATGGGTTTGTCTTCAGCTTGCGGCCGGGCGAGGTGCTCTTTACCTTCCCCGACCTGCCGACGTCCCCGGAAGGGCTTGAGGCGGGGCATGAGGCGGTGGTTCGCTACGCGAGCAGCACGGGTCGTCACACCGGCCGCGCGGCGATTCTGCGCGTGGCCAGCGGCCCGCCTGTTACGGTGGCCTTGCAGCGACTGGCCAGGGTGGAGACTGAGCAGCGCCGCCAGTACCCACGCCTCAGCGTGCGGCTGCCCGCGACGCTCGCGGCAGGGGTGGAATCCCCACCGGCTGCTGGCGAGCGAAGTGATGCGCGGGCGCACATCTGTAACCTGGGTGTGGGTGGCATATTGGTGGAGACCTCGCTGCCGCTCATGGCTGGCGATGGTGTGGATCTGACCGTGCCCGGGCCGGCCAGGACCGTGGCGATGTATGCGCGTCACGTCACGGGCAAGGTGCTTCGCGTGGAAAGGCGCAAGCGCGCAGCGCGGGTGGCCAGCGTGGAGTTTTCGTTCACCTCGGAGGACGAGCGCGATGCCTGGGCACGGCTTGTCCTGGCCCTGCAGCGCAGGGGCAAGTAGCAATACTCGATCGGTCCTGCATGGCCGGCGAACGACGCCTCGGGCTTGGCAGCGCAACCGCCCTGGTCGTGGCGAGCATGGTGGGCACGGGTGTGTTCACCACGAGCGGCATCCTGATAGCCGATTTGGGTTCGACGTGGCTAGTGCTGCTGGTCTGGGCGCTGGGTGGCTTGATCGCCTTGCTCGGGGCTTTGTGCTACGGCGCGCTCGCCCGGCACATTCCTGAATCGGGCGGAGAATACGTGTTTCTGTCACGCACGCTGCATCCGGCGCTCGGCTACTTGGCAGGCTGGGTTTCACTGCTGGTAGGGTTTTCTGTTCCGCTGGGCGCGCTCGCTTACGCGTTCGGGCAGTATATGTCCGCCCTGGGAGGCCCCGCTTTGGCATCGCCCCGCTTGACGGGAACGGTGATCATCGTGGCTGCAGCAGCCGTGCACGCAGTGTCTCTGACCGCCGGGGCACGGGCGCAGGCGATCGCCGTTGGGATCGAACTGGTCTTGATCACGCTGTTCACCGGGTTCGGGGTGGGGCAGTTGGCGCGCGAGGGGCTGCACAATGTGGCAGCCCCGGGCCGAATGGCGGGCCTGGGCGTGGCCCTTGTGGTTGTGTCGTACAGCTACCAGGGCTGGAACGCGGCGGTGTACGTGGGCGGCGAGGTCGCGGAACCGAAGAAGAACCTGCCCCGGGCCTTGGTGTTGGGAACCGCCATCGTAACCGCACTCTACCTTGGGCTGAATGCCGTCTTCGTTCTGGGGACGCCTGCGTCTTTGCTTGCAGGAAGAGTCGACGTGGGCCGCATCGCGGCCCTCGTGTTGGGTGGGCCGCGCCTGGCCAGGTTGGTCTCAGGCTTGATTTCCTTCGTGCTCGCGATCTGCGTCTCGTCGTTCGTGATGGCCGGGCCCCAGGTGGTGGCGCGCATGGCGGCCGATGGCTTTCTGCCGCGCGCGTTTGCGGTACGGCCAGGTCGGCCACCGCGCCTGGCGCTCCTCGCGCAGATCGCGATCGGCATCGTGGCCTTGTGGACGGCGGCTTACGCAAGCCTGCTCACATATGTCGGCTTCACGCTGGGCTTGGTCGCCGCGGCCACCGTGCTGGGTCTGGTGTGGCAGCGGCACAAGCAAGGCCCAGCCCTGAAGGTTTCGGGCTGGCCATGGGTGCCGGGCCTGTTTTTGGTTTTCGTGCTCGGCGCCACAACCTTCACCGTGGCCGAGCGGCCGCGGGAGAGCCTTGTGGGCCTAGCCACGCTGGCCGTCGGCCTGCTGGCGTATTGGCTGCAAAAACGCAAGTAGAGGCGCTGCTGGTGGAGAAACGTCGCCAAATCATGCAGGCATGGGGCGACTACCTGGCCATGGCCGAGGCGGAGAACGTCATCCCGCTGTGCTCGAAGGCATCGACCACATCTGGCTACCGAGTCCTTTCTCTTCCCGAAGCGCGCGCTCCGGGTTAGTTTCGCGGCCATGTTTCGCTCTACTCTTCCCCTGACACTTCTCTGTGCCGTGCTAGGCACTTCGGCCTGTGGCCAATCCAAGCCGTCGCCGCCCCAGTCCAGCACGCCCCCGCCACAGCAAACCTCCCTCACGATCACGCCTCCGCCGTCGCCGGTGACGCCCCCTGAGGCCGCTGTCCCTGATCGGCATCGGCGGTGGGAGATCACGGTGAAGGCGGGTCCGCGCGCGAGAGAGAACGTCACGGTGACTGCCCTTCTGCCGGGAACGCCGGGGGTCAAGTCAGCGCTGGTGCGAGCGCCGAACGGCGCGCGTGTGCCATCGCAGATGCAGGCGGATGGGCAGGTCGCCTTCGAGATCAAGGCGCTGAAGGCGGAGGCGCAGGCAATCTATCTGGCGGAAGAAGGGGAGTCCCCTGCCGGGTCTGGGAAGGGCGGCGTGCTGGCCGCGCAAACGCCCGAGAATGTCACGCTGACCATCGACGGGAAGCCGATCCTGGCCTATCAGACCCAGCGCCAGCCCCGCCGCAAAGACATTGCACCCGAATACTGGCGCAGCGGCTATCTTCATCCCGTCTATTCGCCGGCAGGCGTGGTGGTGACCGATGACTATCCCAAGGACAAACTCTATCAGCACGGCATCTGGTCCGGCTGGCAGAAGGTGGAATGCGAAGGCAGCCACCCGGATTTTTGGGACGCCGGCCTCCAGACGGGCCGCGTTGCCGTGGAATCAGTCACGCCCCTGTGGGGTGGGGCGCTTCGCGGTGGGTTCAACTCGCATCAGTACTTCACTGACCTAGACCGCCGGCTGGGCGCGACGGTCTTGCGCGAAGGCTGGTCGGTGACCGGGTTTCGCGCTTCGAGCCGGCCGCCCTATTTCGTGGTGGACCTAGCGTCAAGCCAGGAAGTGGTGAGCGGCCAGACCACGTTGGGTGAGAATCCGTTTGGCGGAATCACCCTGCGTGGCAACCGCGATTGGCGAGGACCAGGCAAGTCATTCTTCTTGACGTCCGAGGGCGAAGAACGCGGCGAGGCCCAGGGCAAGCCGGCGCATTGGTGCTATCTGGGCGGCAAGGGCGGGGGCAGGCTGGCCGGCGTGGCCATCCTGGCCCACCCGCGAAACACTGAGCAGCCCGAGGCCGTGTTCATCGATCCAGAAGAGCCAGTCATGGGTTTTGCCCCGACAAAGAATGGACCGATCACGGTGCGCTCCGGCAAGCCACTCAAGCTGAAGTACCGGTTCGTCGTGCTCGACGGCAAACCGGACCGCAAGCTGTTCGATCGTCTGTGGGACGATTTCGCGAATCCGCCCGAGGTCGAGGTGCGTTTGCTGGAAAGCAAGTAGTCGCGGGGGGAGCCCGCCGGCTCCCCCAAACCGGGGCTTCGGGACGGACAGCCCACCCTGCGCCCCCCGGGGCGGCTGGTGGGGGGCCCAAGGGCGGAGCGAACTCTTTGAGCAAGGAACAGCGCCTGTCTCGGCGTATCGCAGGCCAAGATCGTCGTGTATCCTACTCTTCTGCCGAATGTCACCCGGACCTCCCCCGAAGCTGCCCCAGGGAGGCGGCCGAGCTGCATCGAGTGTGCCCACGCCGGGCTCACCCCCTGCTCGGACGCCTTCATCCGGCACGCGCGCTGGTTCGCCAGGAACTGTTCTCTCTCCGCCCGCAGACCCAGCCGGAAAGCTCCCGCAGGCCGGCGGCGCGGCTGGTTCGGCGCTGTCACCGGCCCCACGTTCCGGTCCAGCCGTGTCGGCTGCGGTGCGGGCCCTTGCCGCTGCGCTGAAGCTGCCAGAGCCTGCCGACTTTGCGGGATTTCGCGCCCCTGCCGGAGCGCCGCCGCCAGGAACGCTGCCCGCGTCGGGCGCCAGCGCCGGGCCCGCCAACCCGATGGTTCCCGCCTCCCGTAAGCCCCCGACTTCCGGAAGCGATCCCAGCCCCCGCGCGGGTGGCATCGCGCCCCCTTCATCGCCGGTGCGTCCTCCGCTGTCAGGCGGCGAACCGGGGCAAGGGCATGCCGCTCCGGCGCTTCGTCCCGGCGGCGGGGCTGTGCCGCCCGGCGCGGTCGGCCAGGTGAAGCGAGCCGGTGCCACCTCCGGTCCCACTCCTGCAGCCCCGCAAGAGCCGCCCGCGGCCCCCATAGGCATTAGGCGGCCGGCCAGCGGAAGCCCAGGCATTCTGCCCCCTCGCCCCGCGAAGCGGGGTTGGGGAGAGGGGCCGTCCTCGGCCGGACCCCTCATCCCCTTCTCCCCGGCGGACCGGGGAGAAGGGGTCACAGATTTCTCCATCGCGCCTCGCTTAGTGGCTATGCCCGTGGCCCCCGACCCTGCTGTCGAGACGCCGTCTCCAGGCACGACGAGGAAGCCCGCGCCGCCAGCCGGGGCGCCGGACGGAGACCGCGGAATCCCAGTGACCCTCCCGGATTCGGCACAGTCCCCCGGCCCGACCCGATCGCCGGTCCGTTTTCCTCTTGTGGCGGGCCTGGTGGCAGGCGCGCTGCTTCTGGCTGGCGGCGCGTTTTTGCTGGTCCTCCGATCCATCGAATCGAGGCGACCGGAAGCCGTGCCCGCAGCTCTGGGCGGCCAGGCCACGGCACGCAAGTCGGGAACCCGCACGCTCGGGATCGAGCACCACGTGGACCGGAACGCCTTGCGCGACAGCCTCCTTGTGGGTGAGCAGGTTGTTGCCTTGGGCCGCGCCGGGAACCTCCTCGCGTTCGATCGCAAGAACTTCAGCCTGCTCGGCGAACGGCAGGCGCGACGGAGCTTCGTCTGCATCGGCCCTGGCGACGAAAAGAGCATCTATGCAGGCCTGTCCAACGGGGTGATCATGCGGGTCAACCTGGCCGACCTTTCGCTGGCTCAGGTGGATGAGGTGGCAGGGCGACCGGAATGGATCGGCCACCGAAAAGGCGGGATGCTGGTTGTCATCAGCAACCCGAGCCGCATTCCCTATGGGTCGAGTGCGGGCGGTGGATTCGCACACAAGCTCAAGGACCTGGGCAACGGCCGCGAATATCCCCTCGACGCACCGAAGAGCTTCTTCCTCGACCGCAAGGAGCGCCTTTGGGTGAGCAGCAATCGCGACGACCGCGAAGCCAGACTGCAACTCATCGATCTCGAGGCGGGCACCATGAAGGAGGTCCCGGCCAAGGATGACTGGATCGGGCTCCAGGGCGTCAGCGAACTCGCGGACGGGCAGATCTGGGCCTTCGGCGGCACCACCCGGCCGGAGGGGCCCGCCAGTTTCATCGTCCGGGTTGATTCCGGCGGAAAGACGGTCACGCTCTGGTCGGCGAGCGCCGATCACGCGAAGACTCCCTCGGGGGCGCCTGCCACACCGATCACACAAATCCTGGCCACGCCCGGACGGGCAGGCGCCATCGTGGCGTCAGCCCAGGAGGTGGTGGAAGTCGACAACAAGGTCAAGCAATGGAACCCCATGGGGTCGGTGGGCTTCAAGGTCCAGCGCGGACCCGGGGGAGACCTGCACGCGGTGGGCAGGGCCCATCTTGATGGCGAGCGGGTCATCTTGACCCTGGCGAGCGGCGGTTTCCTGGAACTCACCGCCGACAGCACGCATCGGTACCTGCTTGACGGACAGGATTCTGTCTCGTTTCCTACCGAGATCGTGCGCATGGGCGATGGCTTGGCCTTCTACGGCCACGGCAGCCCCTTGCTCTATTCGCGCGGGACCTGGCGGGCTGTGCCGGAAACCGTGGCGCCACCGCGCGATCTGGTGGGCGTGGGACGGAATGAAGGCGAGGAGCGCGTGTGGGCGGCTCTGGTCAGCATTCCGATCGATGACAAGACCAACATCGTCGTGGCCAAGGCCGGGCCGCGCCGGACCTACAGCGGCCACATGCATGGGCTCAAAGACACGTTTGTCACCGGTCAGTGGAAGGACGGCGGCTTCAAGGTCGCAAGCCAGGAAGACCTCGCACTGGAACCTGACGACACCTTCGCGACCCCTGACCGGCAGCTGTGGAACGTCGACAACCAGGGGTTGTGGAATTTCTCGGCCGGCAAGTGGCGCATGGTGATGAGCATGCCCTCCTCCAACCATGGCGCCTTGGCTGGCGGGGCGAGCACGCTAGACACGCAAGGGGTGCACGGCATCTTGTCGGTCAAGTCAGCGGTGGGTGAGCCGCTGCGTTTCGTCGCAGGGGTCGGTCCGCCCTGGATCGGCTTGCCATTCGCCGCATTTGCCTGGGCCATGGCCCGTCTCGACCTCAACGAGGCAGGGGGCGTCCCGCTCATCGACGACGTGCCGGTCACCCTCGATGGCGTGCGCGTGCAGATCCGCGACGCGCTGGCCTGGGGCAAGAGCCGTCTCCTTCTCGCCACCAACCACGGGCTGTGCCTCTTCGACCTGCGCTGGGGCAACTGCCAGCCGCTTCGGCCCAGCGGTCTGGGTGACGAGGTGGGCGTCATCATGCGGGATCGATCGCAGCGCGTGTGGCTGGCGGGTCGCGGGCTGTGGCTGCTTGAAAGCGAAAATGTGGCGCGGCCGCTTCACCCAGCGGTGCCGGCCTTGGCCGAGGCTGATGTGGTGGCCATGACAGAGGCGCGGGACGGCCGGTTGGCCCTCGGGCTGGTGGGCCGTGGGGCGGTGATCCTGGACGTGCCGCCCGACTGGTTTCAGCGGGTGGCTAAATCGCCGGAGCAGCTTGAGTCCTGGGAGGCGACCCGGTCGTTCGAGGGTCGTTTCTCGGATCAGGCCGTTGTGATCCGCACCTGCCATCCGCCCAACGACCGTGCGGCGGCTCACGTTCAGGTACTGGCCCTTGCAGAGCTAGAGACGCAACTGGCAAGCACCGTGCTCGAAGGAAACCCGCGCATGCACCTGGGCGAGGAATGTGCGCTTGACCGCCGCCCCGATATCGGGATCTACGGGACCGACGCCGACACCCTGGAGGCGCCGGTGCTGGCGGCTTTGCGCAAGAGCCCGCTTTGGCCCGAGCTGGCAGTGGTCAAGCGCTACGGCCCACCAGGCAGCCGCACCGTCGACCTGAAGACCTGCGAACCATCGGCCGGCAAGCCGTAGAATTTCCGCGAGGAATTGCATTACCGTGGTAATGTGCCGTCATGGCGCTGGCACAATCCAAGGTCACTGCACAGGGGCAAATCTCGGTTCCAGCGGAAGTGCGGCGGAAGCTGGGCATCGGGCCAGGCGCCGTGCTCGAGTGGAGCGAAGAGCACGGGCAGATCGTCCTGCGCCGCGCGGGCCACATCACTTCCGCGGAGATCCACCTGGCGGTGTTTCCCAGCGAACCGCCGCCACCGAGAAACCTCGCGAAAATCAAAGAGGGAGTGCGGCGCCTCATGAGAAAGCGACATGCGCGCCATTGATACAAACGTTCTGGTGCGGCTCTTGGCGCGCGATGATGCGAAGCAAGTGGCGGCAGCCGAGCGCTTCGTGGAAGACGGGGCCTGGGTTTCTCACCTGGTCCTGATGGAAGCGGCGTGGGTGCTGGACAGTGTGTACGACCTTGCACCTGCCGCCATTGCGACGGCAATAGAGATGCTTCTCGGCCACAAGAATCTCACGCTTGAGAAAACCGAGGTCGTGGCGGCGGCCATCGCGCAGTTCCGCAACAGGCCGACGCTCGGTTTCTCGGACTGTCTCATCGTGGAAGCCGCGCGCAAGGCCGGGCACCTCCCCGTGGGTACGTTCGACCGGGAATTGGGAAAGCTCGCAGACGTGCAAGGCCTTCCTCAACGTCCGGAACGTTGATATACTCAACGTCGTGAACGTTGACGAGAGGTTGCACTGGCCTGGTCGCAGGCAGAGATGCGAGCCCCGGAGGACGTGATGGCCTTGCCGCCGGATCGCCACGCGGTCTGGCTGGAATGGCTGGTAGCCCAGGAACTGCACCGGCGCAAGGCACTGCGGGGCGACCCCGAGCCCGAGCGGCTGCCCTTCTGGCAAAGAGGCGGCCATGAGCTCGATTTCGTCGGCGCCGACGAGGACTTCGTCGAGGTCAAGCGCGGACCCACCTCACCCCTGGAGTTCGCCTGGTTTTCGCGCGCCTTCCCGAAGGGCAGGCTGACCGTGGTCTCGGCCAGCCGCTTTCAAGCCGAACGTGTCCGGAGCGTGACGATGGAGGACTTTCTGCAGGGGGCGTAAGCCGGGCTGGGCCCCAGCTCACGCGACGCCCGCAGCCTCGGGATCCAGCGTTCCGCGGTAGACCACCCTCAGGCGCGCCCGCCGCTCGAGCTCGCGGATAATGACGGTCGCGACGTCGATGCGGTAGATTTCCCGCAGCGAGTGGATGCCGCCGGGAGCGAAGACGTTCAGCTCCAAGATCTTGTCGCCCGCGATGTCCACACTGACGAAATAGAGGCCGTCGGCCAATAGCTTTGGACGCAGAAGGTCGCACAGACGCTGCTCGGCCGGCCCGAATCGACAATGCCGGCTGCCCAAAGGTGAAGGCCCGCCCGCCGGCGCGGCCCGCAGCGACCTACGCGCATCGAAATGTGACGAAGGCAAACGTCGGTAGAGAGCGACCTGCGATCCCACTCGGATCGGCTCGCCCCCGAGAAGGAGCAGACGCTTCTCACCCGCGCCGGCTTCGGGCAGGTACTCCTGCGCCACAGCGTAGCCGTCTCGGGTGATGGCGCTGATGATGGGGTTGAGATTCTTCGCCTGGCGCCGGCGCAGGAAGAAGACTTTCTCGTGGTCTGCGTGGGCCAGCGGCTTGAGGACGGCCGGTCCGTCCAGCTCGCGCAAGAACGCCTTGATTCCCGCAGGCGAACGCGAAACCACCGTGCGCGCGCGTACCTCGGGCGGAAGGTCAGCCAGGTACAGCCGGCCCCAGGCGCGCCGCACTCCCTCGGGATCGTTGACCACCAGAACGCGGCTTAGGCGCAGGCGCCAGCAGAAGTCGATGACCGGCGAGGGCGGCTCGCCAGCGGGTTCACGCAAGGGGTTGTAGCGAAGAAAAACCACGTCAAAAGAACTGAGCGCGTCTTCCTCACGCACGGCATCGGGGGACAGCAAGGCGGCGTGATAGTCGGCCGGCCGGCGATAGTCACCCGCGCGCACGCGCACGGTGGTGGCCAGGACGGTGTTATCGTCAAGAAACGAAAGGTCGCGGGACGAAACGAAACGGACTTCATGCCCGCGCCGATGCGCAGCCCAAGCCAGGTGAATTCCAGCGAAGCTGGGCTGCTGGGTCCTGACGTCGGGAACCAAGAAAGCGATGCGCATGAGGATGGCGTGCTAGGCACGGCCCGGCGGAAAACCCCGGGCCGCCCGAAGAGCAAGCCCGCGGATCGCGAATCGCGGATGGCGTGGGCGTGAGCGAGTTCGTGTGCGGTATCCGGGAGGCGGTGGCCTGAGCAGCCGGGATCGCGCGTGCCGCTCACGCTCACGCGATCCGCCCACGCGACCCGCTTTGCGCTGGTCGCTTCCGCTCACGCTACCGCCCACGCGAGCCCCGGCGCGATCTGCGGCGGTTGTCGCGGGATTGCAGCAGACGTTCATGGGTCTACTTTCTGTGCCCCGCGGTGGCGCGACAGGATGTCCGCCAGGCGATCCAAGGGCAGCGCGGGCGCGAAGTGGCCGGAAGGGCCGGTCATGTCCTCGGCCAAGCATAGGGCGTTCACGATTGCCTCCTCGGTGCATTCCACGACGGCCTCGTACAGTCCGTCGCAGACTTCGTCGAGAAGGACTTCGATAGGGTGAATCACGCCCGAGGTGACGCGGGGGACTTTGTTGGCGGTGGAGAACCCGATCACGATCTCGCCCGAAGCGTGGGCTGCGAAAGAACCAACCCGGCCGATCCCCAAGGCAGCGCGCTTGCACAGGCGGTTGATCTGCGACGAAAGCAGCGGGGCATCGGTGGCCACCACGCCGATGATGGAACCGCCGTTGTGCGTGCGCTTCTCTGCCCGGGAGAATTCGGGTTCGAGAATCTGCCCCACCGGAGCCCCCGCGATGGACAGCGAGCGCATGACGCCGAAGTTGCTCTGGACCAGCACGCCCAGGCTGTAGGTGAGCGGGTCGGCGTTCCCGTGTGTCCCGTGGATGGTCACTTGGCGCGAGCTGGTCCCGATGCCAGCCTTGAAGTCACAGGTCACCAGGCCCGTCCCTGCGCCCACGCAGCCTTCCGAGACTGGCCCACCCATGGCCTGCTCGATGGCACGATAGACGTGCTCGGAACGCACGTGCCGACCCACGACATCGTTGAGCCATGAGTCGTCGCACTCGGCCACGATGGGAATGATGACGTCGTATTCCGTGCCAATGCCGGGAAAACGACGGGTCATCCACTTGATGGTGGCATCCGAAACCTTGCCCACAGACATGGTGCTGGTGAGCAGGATGGGGGTTTCGAGAAGGCCCCACTCCACCACCTGGGTGAGGCCCGAGACTTCGCCGGCACCGTTGAGCACGAACGCGCCGGCGAGGACTCTCTCGGCAAAGATGGGGTCAGGGGGCAGGATGGCGGTTACGCCGGTGCGCACCGGCCCCTTGCCCACCACCAGCGGCCCCTCGCCCAGGATCAGCGTGGTGTGGCCCACGCGCACACCCGTCACGTCGGTGATAGCGTTCAGTGGTCCCGTTGGCAAATGTCCGATGGCGAAGCCGAGATCGCGGAGGCGTCTCCTCATGGGCTACCCTCTTTCACAGGGGCACATCGCAGCCTGACGGCCGCAACCAAAGGGATCACTCCGGCCACGGCCACGGCCACGACCACGACCACGACCACGACCACGGCTTCTTGCAGCCATCGTGGAGCTGTCGAAAATCTTCGCGGCTTACGAAGAAACTCAACGTTAGTAGTACAGAGGACGCGACGCCGGAATGATCGATGGGAGTCGTGGTCCTGGTATGCGGCCACGACCATTTGCGCCCATCCGCCCTAGGGTGCCTGCGGCACGACCGTAGGGGTCTTCTCGGCGGCTGACTTGTCGCCCTTGCCGTTGTTCTCCGCTTTGCCGTTGCCACTGCCTTCGCCGTTGCCGTTGCCACCCGGCCCGACCCTGGCGGCTTCGGCTTCGCGCGCCTCGGCGCGACGCTTTTCGCGCAACCGCTTGAGCCCACCTGAAAGAATCTCGCCTATGAGCGATCGGTAGTCGATGTTGGCGGCCTTGGCGATGAGACACAGGTCTGAGTATCCGGGCGTCAGGCCGGGCAGCGGGTTCACTTCCAGCACATAGAAGTCACCCGCCTCGTCCATGCGCAGATCCACGCGCGCCACATCCCGACAGTCGAGCGCCTCGAAGGTGTCGCGGGCGACCCGCTCGATGGCCTTGACCTCCGCGGGCGAAAGATGAGCCGG
>PMIX01000077.1 GCA_003158395.1 Myxococcales bacterium
CACGATGCTTCCCTGCGGAATGCCTTCGATGGCAGTGTGGGGCGCGTCGACAAAAGAGCCGGCCCGTTCCCACAGCCAGTGGTAGCGCCGCGCCTGGCGTTGGTCCGGGTTCATCCCCTGTTGCACGACAGTCCACTTGCCATCGTCGGTCACCACGAACCCGTGCAGGTAGAGAGCGAACCCATCCTGCACCGCCGCGCTGTCGACTTTCGCGACCAAGCGGCTGGCTCGCACCAGGGCGGGCGCGTCGACCGACACGCGCTCGCCAAGGGTGAGCAGTTCCGCAGGTGTGCGGCGCGAGTGGCGACCGCGCCCCCCGCACACGTGCAGACCCAGCTCCCATTCCACCGGGGCCAATCCCCGCTTGAGCGCACCCAAGACGCTGGTCGTGATGCCCGACGAATGCCAGTCCATCCCCATCACGCAACCGAGCGCCTGGAACCAGAATGGGTCGGCCAGCCGCCGCAGCACCTCATCGCGCCCGTACTCCAGCACCAACGCCTCCACCACCACGCGGCCCAGCCGCGCCATACGGCCCGCCAACCACGACGGCACGCGACCGCGATGAAGGGGCAAGTCGGCCGTGCCGGTTTTCATGAAAGCGGGTCGGTGCTACTCACCGAAGAATTGGACATCGGTGCGGATTTGTTCCTGTGCCGACTTGATGTTGAACGCATCGCCAAGCTCCACGGTAGGCAGGCTGGACTATACTGCCACTATACATTCGTTCAGCGACCGATACAAGAGTGTCAGATTCAAGCCAGAACCCTAAGCCCGTCTCGCGTCGGTGTCCTGCCACGTCTTGGTCACCTTGAGCATCGAACTGCAGCCAACCTGGGGTTCAACGAAGTACAGCGGCCACGAAGGAGGAAGACATGAAAGTGACGATGGAAAGACGGCAGTTTCTGACAGCAAGCCTGGCCGGCCTGGGCGGAATCGTGTTCGCCTCTGACCTGGTCAGGGGTAGGGCGGCGTGGGCGGCCGGTCGGCGCGGCGAGGACTTCTTCTTCGTGCAGCTATCCGACACGCACTGGGGATTCAACAATCCCGCCATCAACCCGGACTTCGCTGGCACATTGCCCAAGGCCATCGCGGCGGTGAACGCCTTGCCGCACAAGCCGGATTTCGTTGTCTTCACTGGCGATCTGACCCACACCACCGACGACGACAAGGAACGCCGGGCGCGCCTGGCCAAGTTCCGCGAGCTGAGTCGGGGGCTGAAGGTCGAGACTATCAAGTATTTGCCCGGCGAGCACGACGCCTCGCTGGACCAGGGCGCGGCTTATCATGAGCTGCTCGGCCCCTCGCGCTACACGTTCGACCACAAAGGCGTGCACTTCATTGCGCTCGACAACGTGTCGGACCCTGCGGCCCACCTGGGCGACGAGCAGCTACGCTGGCTTGCCGATGATCTCAAGCAGCAGAACCACGCGGCCCGCATCGTCGTGCTTACCCACCGGCCCCTGTTCGATCTGGCGCCCGACTGGGACTGGGCCACACCCGACGGAGGCAAGGCGGTCGAGTTGCTCATGCCCTACCACAACGTTAGCGTCCTGTACGGGCACATCCATCAGGAGAACCACCACCAGACCGGACACATCGGACACCACGCGGCGAAAGGGTTGATGTATCCGCTTCCGGCGCCGCACTCGGTGCCGAAGAAGGCGCAGGTGCCTTGGGATCCGGCTCATCCCTACCAGGGGCTGGGATACCGCCAGATCGAAGCACGCGCCCAGCAGATGGAGTTGGCGCTCACCGAGTTGCCCGTCCCGAAGGCAAAGGATTCGCCCGCGCAGGAGCAGGTGGTGAAGGTGACAGCGAAGAAGTTCGAGTATTCACCCAGGGTGATCACGCTCAAACGGGGCGTGCCCGCGGTTCTGCAACTGACCTCGCTCGACCGGCGTCACGGCTTCAACTGCCCGGGGCTCAATTTGCAGGCCGAGATCAATCCCGGCTCGGTCACGCAGGTAAAGTTCACGCCTGACAAGGTGGGCGAGTTTCCCTTCCATTGCGACGTCTTCTGCGGCAGCGGGCACGATCAGATGGAGGGCGCCATCAAGGTCACCGAATAGCCACTGAGCGAGCGGCGCCACCACCGATCGCTCCTCAGGGCAATCCACTACTTCACGTACATGTCGGGCTTGGGCGGATCAGCCATGCCCTGCCCGATGTGGAATCCTACGTGGGGCGGCTGGTTGTAGCTTGACTGCTCGAAGTTTGCCTGTGCCCGGTAGGTCGGATCGNNGTGTAGATGCGGCGCTTGGTCACAATCGTTGTTGTGTAGATACGCAACGCCGTGCTGGCCGTTTCGCGAGCCACCAGTTCCTCGCGCCAATCGCCCAGTAGGTCTGCGGTTAGAGTCGGGTCGCTCTTGGTACCGTTGTTCGACGAGGTCCCGGCAGTGCTCACTCCTCCGGGGAGCGACACGCCGTTTAGCGTCGAGCGCAACTCGCCGGCGTTCCAGTAGATGAGGAAGTTGCTCCCAGCATCGGAGCTGACAGTGGCGCCGGTGCCACAATTGACTTTGCCCCGCGAACTCGAACAGGTTGCGGCGTCGAGGTCGGTCGCGGCGACATACTCGGCCACCCCACGCCCGTTGTCTCCGCCTCCTGACGTGTTGAAATAGGTCTTGCAGGTAGAAGCGTCATGGCAATCTTGACCCCCTTGAGTCTCGTGAGGCATGTAAACCGAGATCCCCTTGCCAACCACTAGCTCGCTCACGTGCAGGGCATCGCCATGGCCGACTCCGTCCGCGCACCTGAAGGTTCCGTCGCTATTGATGGTTGAGGACCCGGGGATGAGCTCCTGCCCACCGTCGTTGTCCACGTCCGCCGCCATGAGTGAGTGGTTGCCCTGGCCATAGGCTCCAACGCCGGCAGTAGACCCGCTGTCGTAGATCCAGTTCTTCGCCAACACCCCACCCCGGAAGGTCATGGCAGAAACCGTCAGACGCGTGTAGTACCCACGCTGCTGGATGATGCTCGGCAGTCCAGTGGCCACGCCGCCATCCTTCACCCAGGCAAACCCGCCGTTGTAGCGGTGCGA
>PMIX01000250.1 GCA_003158395.1 Myxococcales bacterium
GTCGGAACCGGGGGCACTCCAGCCCCGGGCGGAACTTCGGGAAGCGTTGCAACGGGTGGCACGACGAGCGCGACCGGCACGGCCCCGGCAAGCAGCGGCGGGTGCTCCTGCCGCATCGCCGGGGCGCAGACAAGAAACCATGGCGGTTTGGCCCTGCTCGGGCTCGTCATGGTCGCGCTTCGGGTTCGAAAGAGGCGTTGAGGGCCGGCAGCGGGACCAGCCCCTTCATCAAATCTGTAGCGTGAGCGACCAGCGGAGCGCGGCTAGCGTGGGCGGCCCCCGTGAGCGCGACGGGCGAGCGCGAAGCGCGAGGGGTGGGCGGGGCGGGGTGTCCGTCCCGAAGCCCCCCCAGGGGTGAGCGGCACGCGGCACCACGCCGTCCGCCTCCCGCGTATCCCACACGAACTCGCTCACTCTAACGCCCACGCGACCCGCGACCCGCGGGCCGGCCCTTCGGGCGCCCGGGAATTTCCAGTCAAACTCTAGCTAGAACACCACCACCATCTCCATACAAGCTTCGCTGCAATCGCAGCCAGGTTTGCCATTGTTCGAGCCCAGATCGCATTGCTCATCAGGCTTCTGAGGATAGAGATGACCCGATTGGGTGGGTTCATCCCCCTTCTACTCGGGGGCCGTGATACGCAGCGCGAGTTAGCGCTGCGCGGTATGAGCATGGCGCGAGGCGGCGTGTCTCAATGTGAAAGGAGCGGCACGATGCGACATCGAACTCTTACAGCTCTCGTTCCTCTGGCCCTTGGTCTGCTGGCTATGCCTGCCCATGGGCAGCGCATCATGGAAAAACTCGGCCGGGGTTTTGTGGCGGTTGGGGGAGGAACCGGGACCCTTCTGTCCTGGCGGCTCTACGGCACGGAATGGGGCACTGATATCGCCTTCAACGTGTACAACGGCACGACGAAACTCAATAGCGCCCCGATCACCAACTCAACCAACTACCAGGACACGGCCAGCGGCACCGACTACACCCTGAAGGCGATAGTCGGGGGCATCGAGGAAGCGACAGGGGCAAAGGCCCTGTCACTGCCCAATGGCTACCTTGAAATCCCGCTCAAAGCCGCACCCGGCAGGGGTGTCAAGTTTGGCTGTGTCGGCGATCTCGACGGCGATGGCGAATACGAATATGTCGTGGACCGGCAAGAAGCGCCAAACACGTCCCAATATGTCGATGCATACCACAGAGACGGCAGGTTCCTGTGGAGGATTGATATGGGCCCCAACAGCACGAATACGAGCAATAGCACTCCCGGTCCGGCCACGATCGGTTTTGGGCATTCCGACAACGAGGCCGTGTATGATATCGACAGCGACGGCAAAGCCGAACTCATACTCAAGGCGGCCAACGGTACCGTCTTCGGGGATGGCAAGACACTGACCTGGACGAATGACACAGACGCGTTCATCGTCGCGATCGACGGAGTCACCGGCGCGGAAAAGGGCACGCGCATCCTTGTCCCCAATGATAATCCCACTCTTGGGGCCGTAACCGGCCATTTTGGCATCGCCTATTTTGACGGAGTGCATCCAACCCTGATGTTTAAAGGAAAATGGGGTGGGACGGCGGCTATGGCGGACTTTGCATTTGATTTCAAAGACAACGCCTGGTCGCTGCGATGGAAGTTCTTAGATGACCCGATCAAGAACTATACCAACAATCATCAGATCAGATGTCTCGACCTTGATGGCGACGGCATCGATGAATTTGTCAACGGCGGCTATGCTAGGAAAGCGGATGGGTCGATTCTCTGGAATATGACTTCTCAGGGCATAGTCCACGGCGACCGGTGGCATATTACCAACATGGATCCCAAACGGGGCAGCCTGCTAGGTTGGGGCATTGGACAGAATGCTAGCTATGACTGGTATGAGTACGACGCCAAGACCGGCACCGTACTTCGAAAGTATGGCTCCGGTGGAACCGACCTGTCGCGCGGGGATTGCGGGGACGTCGACCCGACCAATCTGGGGTACGAATGCTGGACCGGCGGCAAGGTGTTCAACATGGCGAACTTGACGGGTTCGCAAATAGGGACCACTTCGCCGCCGCAGAACTTTCGCATCTGGTGGGACGGCGATGTGTTGAGCGAGCAACTCGACGGGGGCACGATATCAAAATGGGCTTATCCGGGCATGCCTAGCGGCGGCTTTAGCAAGGTGACGCTTCCCGGTATCTTCGCAGCTGGCAACAGGCCTCCTCTCTACGGCGACATGTTCGGCGACTGGCGCGAGGAGTTGATGATGGAGCAATCCGGTGGTGCGACGCTGAGGATCTACACGACCGCGATCCCAACTGAAAAGCGCCTCTATACCCTTATGCACAATCCCCAATATCGAAACGCCATGGTCGAAAAGGGTTATACCCAGTCGCGCTTCGTGGATTACTACCTGGGCGACGGGATGACCGATCCGCCGAAGCCCAATATTACGTATCCTGATGGGAGCGGCACTGCGGGCGCGGGCGGGGGCGGGACCACCGGGGCCGCAGGTGCGAGCGGCAGCGGCGGGACCACTGGAGCCGCAGGCGCGGGTGGAGGCGGGACCACCGCTTCGGGCGGCACATTGAGCACAGGCGGGGCTACGGGTGGACGCGGCGGGAGAGGTGGCAGCGTGGCTGGCAGCGGCGGCTCCCCCGGGACCGGAGGCACTACCGCGGTGGTGGGCACTGGAGGGGCGGGAATGGTGGGAGCGGGCGGGACCTCTGCGTCAGGTGGGGCGCCCAGAAGCGGCGGCAATCCCGCGACCGGGGGCACCGTGGTAGCCACTGGAGGGGCGGGAATGGTGGGAGCGGGCGGGACCTCGGCGGTGGTGCCTGGAACCGGGGGTGGCAAGAGCAGCGGCGCGGGAGGCGCCGTCGGCGGACAAAGTGGCAGCAAGCCAGTCGCTGCCGCGGCCGACTCGGGTTGTTCGTGCGCGATCGGCGCAAGCTCCGGGCGTGCCTCGGCGGGCTGTCTTGTCGCCATGCTGGGCGCGTTGGGCCTAGTTCTGAACCGGCGACGACGGCGGGGGCGCTCGCAAGAGTAGCAGGCAGCCTCGCGCTTGAGCACGCCCGCTCGGGCACCACCAGACGCAAGGAAGACTCGTCACCCGTAGGCAAGTCTCCGCGCTTGTTCATCCTCCACCTCCGTCAGGCCGCGCTTAATGCCTATGCCCCTACACCTCGTGCCTCCCAGGACCCCGTTCCCATCTAAATCCCGTACCATCAAGAGCGAGCGGAGGCATGCGCCATCCGTCGCACAAGAAGGGGTTACGAGATGGTAATTTCTCGTCGGTCACGTGGTACGAAATGGGGACACGTCGTCATGCTGCCTGCAGCTCCCCGTGACCAATCATGCGAGGCAAGAACATGCGGGCTGGGCAGATCGCGGCCGGGCATCTGCAACCTCTTACCTGGCACGGTCATTGCTTTTCGCACAGCCGAGGCTTCCACGACATGTTGGGAAGCCGACAGGCATTCTTGAAGCAAGAGGAGCGAAGGCAAATGGAATTCTCAACGAGCAGAGAGGATGGTGTGGCTACTCTTCGCATTGCGGGCGAGCTGGACGCGGCCACCACGCGCTATCTGCGCCCCTCCGTCGACGCCTTGGTCGCGGAACGGCATTCCCGCGTCGTCGTCGACGTGTCGGGCCTGCGGCTGATCGACAGCTTGGGCGTGGGTGCGGTGGTGTTCCTCTACAAACAGGCCAAGGAATACGGCGGCGTCGTGACTGTCCACGGCCTGCGTGATCAACCGTTGGCGATCTTCAAGCTTCTAGGCCTGGACCGGGTTCTCCTGGCCTGAGGCAGCACAAGCGGCTGAGAATGTCTGAAGACCCTAGTCAAGTCAGAAGGTCGTCGTAAAGACTGGGGCCCCCAGGACGACAGCCGCTTCGGTCACTGTTACGGTTGCTTCCCATGTACCGGCCATTGAGAATATAAGCTCGAGAAGCGACGAATCGAAATCGGCGAATACTTTGCGGCCCAGGGCTTCGCTGCGGTCCTCTCGGGGCTGCGCCACAATGATCACGTCGTCGCCCGCGCCACCTTTTTCGTCGATGCCGATCTGCGACTTGGCCGCAACGACCAACCAATGTGGGGTGCGCCATGATAGCGCGGAAAGGAGTAGAGGGCACCCGTGAACAGGAGAAATGGGGTGTTCAGGTAGCCCAACAACGCGCCGTAGAGAGTGGAGCTATACGGCTTCGACGTGATCGGGCACGCGCCTGAGCTGCAACCAACGAGCCGGGAGTACCCAAACCCGAGCGCACCGCCGACCACGACAGAAGTCAGGATAAAGAGAGTCATCTTCGTGTCCCACGCAAGGGGAAGTCGCATCGGATCACCCGCAGCATGCCCCGCCGCGTATCCTACCATTCGCCGGGTTCCAGGCTATTCTTGCCGCCGTGGACCATGTTGACATGACCGACCCTTCGCACCCGGCCCCAAGGCGTACCGGGTCCCTTTGGTTTCTGCTGTCGTGTTCGGCAGCGGCGATAGTGGTTGCCCTTGTTCCCTGCTCCAGCCTGCTCACTCAGCAGGGTCCAACCTGGCTGGTGGTCGGGGCCGGGCTAGCCATTTTTCCGCTTCTGCCGCTTCTGTGGCACAGCCTGGCCGAGGCCAGGCGCAACAATCACGGAACGGCGTGGCTTTCGTCGCGGATTCGCTTTGCCTTGCGCAGCCTGGTGCTCGCCCTGGTGGTCCTTGGCGTGTCGCTTGGCGACCTGGGACCTCGGCGGGTGGTCCAGAATCTCACGGATCTGATGGGCCGCATTCGCGCCAAGCCCGCGGTAACGCATGCACCGGCCCCGCCTCCTTCCCAGCCCATCGCGCGTCATGGCCTAGAGTCTTTCATACCGGCCGATGCCACCTTGGTGGTTGGACTCGCGGGCTCGGCGGCCATGGAGCAACTTCTGGCGGCCCATGGTGTCAATACCCGCGAGAAACTCGCGGCGCTTGCCACCTGCAAGATTGACTTGGAGAGCGCACGCATCTTGATTGCGGCGCGCGGAAGCGAGACCCATATGATCGTGGTGCGGGCCTCCGGGATTGCCGACGAGCGAAACCTATACTGTCTGGTGGGAGTGATGGGGAGCGACCGTCTGCAGATTCGCACCGAGGGGGTCGCGGCTGCTAGGACTCTTGTCGTGAATGGCTTTCTCTCGCGTTCCTTGACCTTTCGGTTGCTTGATCCAATGACCGTGATCGCGACCGACGAGGCCTGGCAGAACACCGCAGACAAGAAGCTGTTTCCGGCCGGGGCTGACATTGCACAGGGACGTTTGGCGCCGCCGCTCAATCGGATCGATCGCGCCGCTACCCTGTGGGCCGCCAGCATGGCTGAGACGGCGCGGGGCACATGGGATCTCGCACTCGACGCTCGCCAAGAGGGGAGTATGTTCAAGCTGCAGGGCAGCTCGATTCCACCGTCGGGGGCAGGGGACCGGGCTGAGATCTCCGTGCGCGTTCCCCTGGTCTTCGCCTCGGCCTTGCCCGAGGGCGTCCTGGCACAAGGGATCCGGGGCGTTGTGGCCGCGGTTGTCGGAACCGGCGCGCTGTTGCCGGGCCCTCCCAATGCCAAGCCAGCCCTGCCGACATCGGCGGCTTCCTCCAAGGGGGCCGGCGCCCCGATCCCTAGCGGTGCCTCTGCCCAGTAGTGCATCCCGGCGCATGAGCTGGAATTCGTTCCACTTCCCCCTAGCAGGCGGCATCGGCTCTGTACAGCCTCCTTCGCGTATCGTCTGCTCAGGTCTGCGAAGAGGGAGGGGCCTTGTGCGCCGCGCGCTGCAGACCGAATACGCTCTGCTGGCCGGACTGGCCGCGTTGGCCTTGGCGGCCGGGTGCTAAGCGTACCAAGACCTTCGCCAACTACGGCCCATCCGGGAACCCCGCGGGGCAGCGGGTGTCACTCGTAGCAGTGACCTCTATTCCCGTAACTAGTGACCATGCACACGCAGTCGTGTTGAGGGAAATCCCGGCACCTTCCAACCTCGGCCTGTTCGCATTCGCTGGAGCCACTCCGTGGTGCGTAGTCGGTCGCGCAGAACCCGTCCTCGCATTCCGCGCCATTCGTGCATGGACATCCATTCGGCTTCGATTCACCAGTGCATTCGTCCGTGGGTACCGATGTGTCAAGCGAGGCCGCGTCGGTCGGGCTGGCAGGTCCTCCCATGCCTGCACGACCAGCAATCGAACTGGAATCTTGCGTCTCTGGCAGAAGCTCGGATCGACCGCAAGCGGTAAGCATGAAAGCAATGAGAAGGGATGATCGCAGCAGGGTTCTCCGACGCAGAAAAACCATGTTCAGACGCCTTACAATCGTCTCCGACGTCGCGATGGTCGCCACCTTCGCCAGCGCCTTGCGCCCCAGTTCCTTGCCCAGCACGGCGAGTCGGCACCGCTCGGCATCTGTGAGACGCAGCTTGCGGCCGCCAAGTTTCACGCGCAGGACTCGGTCCTCGGCCGTCAGGTAATCGCCCTTCTGCTGCAACACGCGTCCCAGCCACACCGCAAGCCACGCTGCCAAGAATTGCAGCGGCAGCGGCACCATCGACCTGGTGGGCTCGTCCTTCCTCCTGCTCACGAGGCGCCTTCTACACCTTTCCGCGCCCTCCGCAAGACCGCCAACACCTTTTGTTCCCAAGCACCCCTTCGAACCCAGCCCTACGCGAGCGTATCCCGCCCAAGCCAGATCCTACGGAAATGCAGCTTCTGCGCTGCTTGGTGTCCCGGCGTCGCGCGCCAGCCAGCAAGGCAAGTGGCGGGGTTCTGCGCATTTGCGCTCGCCGGCTTGCGCTCCCGCGCGCTGGCAGCTCGCCTGCATTGGAAGGACACCATGAGACAGATTGCAATTTATGGCAAAGGCGGCATGGGAAAGTCGACCACCACGCAAAACACAGTCGCCGGTTTGGTTTCGCTGGGTAAGAGGGTGATGATCGTCGGCTGCGACCCCACAAGGAGGAATATCTCTTCCAAAAGATGGGTCTGCCCTTCCGGCAGATGCACAGTTGGGACTACTCGGGACCCTACCACGCCTACCAGGGCTTCCCGGTGTTCGCGCAAGACATCGATATGGCAGTGAACAGTCCCACCTGGAAGCTGGTCAAAGCGCCGTTCTAGATCGCGTGGGGAGCCCGCCGGCTTCACCGGCGCCGCACCATCGCGCGAGGCCGAGCGGAGCGAGCGGGGGAGGCGGCGGGTGGGGGGCCGAAGGCTTTGGGAACCTTTTCAGGGTTCCCATCACAATGGAGAAACCCCTATGTCATGGGTCGGATTGGACCCTGGCCAAGGAGAGCAGTATGTCGAACGAGCTGGGATTGAAAGTGAAGCCGGTAACCGGCATCGCGCCTGAAGATGAAACGCGGGTGGCGGCGTGGATCAACACTGAAGACTACAAACTGAAGAATTTCGTCCGTCAGGCTCTGGTTCGCAACTCGACGTGCTGTATTATGCATTTTGCCAGTACGAGTTGGCGCGACAGCATCCCGGCGAGCAGTGGTTTGAACTCTATCGCGGCACTTGCGATCCCAACGACTATCACACGGTCGGAATCATCGATCGACGCGAGCGCATCGTGCGCCTGAACAACCTGCGCTCATTCATTCCGGATGAGGAACGAGCCTTTGAGTTCGGCTCCACGGTCTGGCAGGTGCGAGTGCCTCTGGTGAAGATCTTCTTTTTCAGCCGCCTGCTGCCCGAGAGCATCCTCAAGGGTGAAGAAGAGTACCTGGTCATCGGCGGCGAGTACCGCGTACGCACGGTCCTGTGAAGCGTCAAGCGAGGAACCTACGCGCCGGTAGCCCTTTAGGGGTCAATCCTACGCGAATGTCGGATGAAGCCCATCGCGGTTGCGTCCTATGCGGATTTCGCCAGCAACGGCCCGTGGGCGCTCTTGGCCAGCGGCTTGCAGTCGCTCGTACACGAACCAATCCAGCAGGGCCTTTGCGGCAGCACGAGACTATGAAGAACCTCGCCGTCATACGCAGGAATCCCGACCGCACTACGCGTCCCGAGGTTGCCTGCCATCCGTGCTTCGACCCCAAGGCGCGAGCCCGGTGGGCGCGCGTTCACCTGCCGGTCGCTCCTGCGTGCAACGTTTCCTGCAACTTCTGTGACCGGCGCTTCGATTGCACCAATGAAAGCCGTCCCGGCGTAGCCAGCGTGGTGCTTTCGGCCGGGCAGGCGCTAGCGTATCTCGACGGACTGGTTCAAAGGCGCCACGACGTGGCCGTGGTCGGAATCGCGGGTCCCGGCGATCCGCTGGCCAATCCGGACGCCACTCTCGAAACTTTGCGCCTGGTCCGATCGCACTACCCGGATCTGCTGCTGTGCCTCGCGACCAACGGTCTGGCTTTGGCCGAACACGCGGCCGAGTTGGAACGCCTGCATCTAAGCCACCTGACCGTCACCATCAACACCCTCGATCCCGCTACCGGCGCGCACATCTACGCCTGGGTCTGCGACGGAAGGCGCGTTCTGCGCGGCGAGGAGGGCGCGGGGTTGCTGGTGCAAAGACAGATGGCTGGCTTGGAGGCTCTGCGCGGCACTGGAATCCTGATCAAGGTGAACTCCATTCTCATTCCGGGCATCAACGACGAACAGATCCCGGACATCGCTGCGGAAGTGAAACGCCGAGGAGCGCATCTGTTCAACTGCGTGCCGCTGATCCCCGCTGCGCGCACGGCATTCGCCTCGCTACCGGAACCGGATCCTGCGATGGTAGCCCGCGTCCGCGCGGCAGCGGCCGCTCACTTGCCGCTCATGGAGCACTGCTCGCGGTGCCGCGCCGATGCGTGCGGTCTACTCAACGAGGGCACAACAGAGGTTTCAATTTCGGCTCTGCGGGCAGCGGCGAACCTGCCTGATCCGGTGGTGCCTTCGGCTCGCCCCAACATCGCTGTCGCCACCCGCGAGGGTCTGCTCATCAACGATCACTTGGGTGAAGCGGAGAGCTTCGCTGTTTTCGCCCCCGAAGCCACGGGGTTTCGCTTGGTCGAAAATCGACCCGCGCCGCCCCCAGGAGGCGGGAGTGAACGCTGGCGCGATCTGGCTGCTGGTCTGGCTGACTGCAGGGCCGTGCTGGTTGCCGGCGTCGGCCCCATCCCTCGCCGAACCCTAGAGTCGAGCGGCCTGCGTGTGGTCGAAGCCGAGGGTTTGATCGAGGATGCCTTGGAGCCGCTGTTTCGCGACGCGCCCCTGCCGGCCAGCATGGCCCGGCGCTTTGAAGGCTGCGGCAACGGCTGCGGAGGCACCGGGCAAGGCTGCGGATGAAATACAGGAAGACACGAGCTCTCCTCAGCTCAGAAAGGCAACCATGAAGCGCAAACCCCACCACATTCTGGTCTGCACCAGCGTTCACTTGGAGAACACGAACGGCAAGTCACCGCGATCGTCTGAGGTGGAGCAGGGGGCAACGAAGGCGGGTACGCCCGATGCCGGCCTGGCGCCGCTGTCCAACCCCGAATCTGCTCACGTGCCACCATCCGGCTGGCTCGCCAGTTGGCCAAACCCGTTCGACGAAGACGCGCTCGACGAATTGGCCGAAGCGTTGCGTCCGGCCCGCCATACCGTTGACTAGCGGCTGGACACGCAAGAAGTGAAATCTACAACGCCTGCCACCGGCTATTTCCAAGAGAACCGTCGTGCCGGCCTGTGGCTCGTCGACACCACACTACGCGACGGTGAACAAGCGGCCGGCGTGGTTTTCTCACGCGCGGACAAGCTGCGCATTGCCGGCTCCTTGTCCGACGCTGGGTTGGCCGAGATCGAGGTCGGCACCCCGGCCATGGGCAAGGCCGAGATCGACGATATCAACGCCGTGGCCGCGCTCGGCCTCCGTACGCGCCTATCGGTATGGTGCCGAGCTGACGTGCGCGACCTGGACGCGGCCGAGAAGTGCCGTGTGGATGGGGTACACATCAGTTTCCCGACGTCGCCGGTGCAATGGCGCAGCTTCGATTGCGGACCGGAACGTGTTCTAGCTCTGATGCGGCAACTCGCCGAGCGAGCGCGCCCCCATTTCGCCTTCGTTTCGGTCGGCGCCCAGGATGCCGGCCGAGCCGACCGCGACTTTCTCGACGCCTTCGTAGACGCTGCCTGTGCCGCCGGTGTTGATCGCATCCGTCTAGCTGATACCGTCGGTCTTCTCAATCCCTTTCAAGCCAGGCGTCTCGTGGCGCATGTGGTGGCACGCGCACGGGGACCGATCATTGGCTTTCATGCCCACGACGATCTGGGCATGGCCACGGCGAACACGCTGGGGGCGCTGTCTGGCGGTGCACGCACGGTCGACGTCACAGTGAACGGGCTCGGCGAGCGCGCCGGCAACGCCAGCCTTGACGAAGTCGTGATGGCGGCACGGATGACCCTCGAACTCGACCCAGGTGTCGACCCGCATTGCCTGACTTTGCTCGGCCGCATGGTCGCAGATGCATCTCGCCGACCCATACCCGCCGCCAAACCGGTCATCGGCGCGGCCAGTTTTCTCCACGAATCGGGCATTCACTGCGCGGCCCTCGACAAGGACCGCGACAGCTTCGAGCTGATTCATCCCGCTGACGTGGGCCAGGCCACGCCCGAGTTCGTCGTGGGCAAGCATTCCGGGACCCGGGCGCTGATGGCCATTCTGGGTCGGCACGGAGTCCACATTGAGCGCTCGGTAGCCGTGCAACTGCTCGACCGCATTCGCGAGTTGGCCCGACGCGAGAAGCGGGCGCTGACGGTTGACGAAGCCCTGGTCGTGGCCCGCGAAGTGATCAGCCGGCTAGACGCCCGTGCAACCCCCAAACCCGCACTCCATCTATGAACTCAATGCTCCGCCTGCCGCGACGTCGTTGTAGGGCCAGGCGGGCGCGCGGGGCTTCCCATGCCATCAAGGGGTCCGTGAATGCCAGGCCTTCACTTCGCCGGCACGGTCACGGTGGCGCGCAATCGGATGTCGCGGGAGGAGCTGGCGGCGCGGATCTCGTAGGCGCCAGGATCGATTTGCCAGCCTTGGTGTTCGGGGCCCTTGGCAGCGAAGGTGGCGAAGGCGCGCACCGGGAGCTTCAGGGTGACCTCGCGCTCTTCACCTGGGGCGAGGTCAATTTTGGCGAAGGCGCGCAGCTCCTGCTCGGGCCGCAGAACGCCCGAGGCGGCTGCGTGGAGGTAGATCTGCGCGACCTCGGCGCCTCGGCGCGTGCCCGTGTTCTTTACCTTGAAACGCGCGCTGACCCCGAGCCTGGCATCCCAGGCCGTCACAGCCAAGTCGCGGTAGGCGAAGGTGGTGTAGGAAAGGCCGTAGCCGAAGGGAAACAGCGGCTCGATCTTGCGCGTGTCGTACCAGCGGTAGCCGACCAGGATGCCTTCCTTGTAGGCGACCTTGCCGCCCGTGCCGGGGAAATTGCCGAAAGCGGGTTCGTCCTCAAGGCGTTTGGGGAAGGTCACGGGCAGCTTGCCCGACGGGCTCACGTCGCCGAAGAGCACGTCGGTGAACGCGGTGCCAGCCTCTTGCCCTGGGAACCAGCCGTGCAGCACGGCGCGCACCTTGTCGAGCCAGGGCATAGCCACGGCTGCGCCCGTGGTGGTGAGCACCACGATCTTGGGATTCACGGCAGCGGCGACACGCACGATCTCGTCCTGTCGGCCGGGCAGCGACAGCGATGCGCGGTCGGCGCCTTCGGTCTCGTCTCCCATACTGTCGCCGAGAGCGGCAATCACGATGTCCGCGCCGCGCGCGACCTCGGCTACGCGGCGAAAGGGATCCTTGTCCGCCCTCTGCCACAACAGCTCGACCGATGCGCCGATGATGCCCTCGAAATATTCCAGGCGCACGTCGTAGGCCTTGCCACCCACCAGTTCCATCTGGGTCGTCTTGAGCGTCGGGGGGTGGTCACCCCAGTCGTCGACGACCAGCTTGCCATCGAGGTACAGACGCGAGCCATCGTCAGACCGCAGCCCGAGCGCATACAGGCCGGACTGGGGCGGGGTGAGCCTGCCGGTCCAGAGCACGGAGAATCCATCCTCGGGCAGGTCGGGGGCCGGCGCGGCGAGCTCCCAGTGGAAATCGACCGTGGGATCCACACGCACGAGCTTGGGCGTTCCCGCGCGCTCTTTCCCCACGAAGTATTCGCCGAGCAGCCCCTGCCCTGGCTGCCCGGGCGGCGGCGTGAGCACGGACGCGGGGATCGATTCTAGTCCGTCGGGCGTGATCTCGCCAGGCGCGAAGTCGACCCGCACCTTGCTGCCCAGGGTTTCGCGAAGCGCGTCGACCAGCGAAACCTTGCGCGTGGCCGTGACATGGGCGCTGCCGCCGCCGCCGTCCACCAGCCCGCCCCGCGGACCCACCACTGCGATCCGCCGCAACTTGCTCCGATAGAGCGGAAGCGCGCTATTGTCATTCTTGAGCAGTACGAAACCGGAACGCGCGGCTTCGCGATTGAGGGCGCGGTGTTCGAGGGTGTCGGTGGCCTCGGGATGCTCGCTGGCGTCCTCGTCCAGGTGCAAAGCGGCGATCGGGCGCAGCTGCCGACCGACCATCTCGTCGAGAACGGCGGGTTCGATCTCCTTCCCGTCGAGTGCGCCGCGAATGGCGGCCGGCGAGAACCGCTCGCCCTTCGGCATCTCAAGGTCCAGCCCCGCGCGGATGGCCGGCGCCACACTGTGGGTCGCACCCCAGTCGGACATGACCAAACCGCGGAAGCCCCAGTCGCGTTTGAGGGTTTGGTCGAGCAACCCTGGGTTCTCGCAGGCGTAGACGCCGCCGAGACGGTTGTACGCGCACATCACGGCCCAGACGCCACCCTCCTTTACCGCGGCTTCGAAGGCGGGCAAGTAGATCTCGTGCAGGGCGCGCGCATCGACCTCGGCGCTGACCGACATGCGCTCGGTCTCCTGGTTGTTGGCGGCGAAGTGCTTGACTGTGGCCACCACGCCCTGGCTTTGCACGCCCTTGATAAAGGCGACCGCCGTGCGCGCGGCGAGTTCCGGATCTTCGCCGTAGTACTCGAAGTTGCGGCCACAAAGCGCCGTGCGCGCGATGTTTACGGCCGGGCCGAGAATGACATTCTTGCCGTGCCCCTTGGCCTCGCGGGCAATGGCCGCGCCCACGCGCCCGACCAACGCAGGATCGAAGGTCGCAGCCAAGAGCTCGCCCGCGGGGAACGCAGTGGCCTGGCCCACGCGCACGCCCAGCGGGCCATCGGTCATGCGCAAGCCCGGGATGTGCAGCCGGGGAACGCCGACCGTGTCGAACCCGGTGCCGGCGACGAGCGCGATCTTCTCGTCGAGGGTCATGGCGGAAAGCCAGGCCTCGACCTGCCGATCGGTCGGGGAGCTGCACGCCGGCGGCACGTGGGCGGCGGTCATCGCGGCGGGCGCCGCAGCCACGGCAGGCGCGCCGCGATCCGCGGGAGTACTCACCGCGCAGCCCAGGGCCAGAGTCGCGACTGCGAAAATGGCGCGGCAGCCGGCAACAGGTGTTGATTTGAGGAAGACAGTAAACATGCTTCGAGCTCCTTAGCGCGTGATTTCGACGGTGTGGGGTTTGGGCACGCGGTTGTCGACTTCCAATTGGATCCAGCTGTCGCGCATGATGGGCGGCGCGGACACGCCATCCACGGTCACCGACTTCGGCGCCCCGTCCATGTAGGCGCCGAACCGGCCGCCCTCGGCCAGTTCCACGGTCAACTTGTTGCCGGCGATTTTCTGCGAACGAATGGTGCGTGGAGAAATGTATTTGTCGATCAAACCGAGAGGCGCGAATCCCTTTTCGATGGGCACCACGACAAACAGCGCCGGCGTGTCAGGGCCGAGTTGCGTGGGGATGGCCTGGTTGGGATCGGCGACCACCAGTCGTTGCGAGAAATGCTCGTACACGGCGAAGCGTTCGCCTTTGAGCCCTTCCACGTCGCGCGCACGCACGACGCCGTTCACGGCGCCGCCGTCTTCAAGGGCGTTGAACGCGCCGATGATGCCCGTGGCGCCCACCCGGGCATAGCCTTTGAGCGGCACCGGAACCTGACCCGCATCCACGAATAGCCCATCCCGCGTGGGCAATACGGGCGCGTCCGTTCGCAAAATTGTGCCGTCGGCGAGCATCAACCGGTGCATGAGCGGCCAATCCTGCTTGGCCACGTCGCCCGTGAGGTAGATGGGCCCGCCGCTGATGGCACGCAACACGCTGTGGGCCCGCGCGAAGGGGCCGTAGCTTTCCCACATGTCGAAATCGNNGCGGCAGCGGTCGGCAGATCGGGGAATGCCTTGTGGTCGTTCACCAACTGGCGCAAGCCGCCGCCGTCAGTACAGAGGATGCCGTCGAGGCCCCACTCCCGCATCACGATCTCTCGCAGCATCGGGTGGACGTGGGCGGGCGTGCCGTTCACGGCGTTGTAAGCCGCCATCAGCGCGCGCGAGCCGCCCACCCGCACCGCCTGCTCGAACCCCTTGGCGTAGTACTCGCGCCACAGGCGCTCGTCGAAGTTGGAGGACGAGCTGGCGCGACCGTCCTCGTTGCTGTTCGCAAGAAAATGCTTAAGGAGCGCGGCGGTCTTCCAATAGCGCGGATCGTCCCCCTGCAAGCCCCGGGTAAAGGCCGTGGCGAGCGCGCCAACGAGAAATGGATCTTCGCCGTACACCTCTTCGGTGCGGCCCCAGCGCGGATCGCGCGCGATGTCGGCGTTCGGCGCGCGCACGATGAGGCCGGCCCGTTTGTACTTTTCGCTCTGGAACAGGTAGCGTGCCTCCTGCGCTTCCTGTGCCGCGACCTTCTGCACGAGGTCTGGATCCCATGTGGCGCCCAATCCGTACGCCTGGGGGAATTGGGTCGTGGGCGTCGGGTTTCGGCGGCCCCAGTTGCTCGGCCCCCCTTGCGCCACGCCGTGGTAGCCCTCGATGTGGGGCGAGCCCACCACCCCGAGGCGCGGCACAGAAGCGCTGCCTGCCATGCACTCGATCTTCTCCTCAAGACTGAGCCGCGAGATGAGATCGGTGATGCGCTCCTCCGCCGGAAGATCCGGATCCCGGAAAGGCAACGTAGCGGGCGAAGCAGCGACAGGCGCGACCAGCGCCGCGACAACGGTAGCGGGAAGAAAAAGCAGCATGAAGGGCATTGTATCGGCGTTACCGTGCGATGGTGATGGTGTGGGGCCGGACGGGGTTGGGGGCCACGTCGATCTGCACCCAGCCGTCGCGCAAGACCGGCTGCACCACTGCGCCATCGACGGTTACGGACCTTGGGGAGCCGTCCACATAGGCTCCAAAACGGCCGCCCTCGATCAGTTCCACGGTCAGCGTGTTGCCGGCGATCTTCTGTGTGCGAATCGTGCGCGGGGAGAGATACTTGTCGAGCAGGCCGAAAGGCGCGAAGCCGCGGTCGATGGGCACCACCAAGAAGAGCTCGGGCCGGTCGGGGCCGAGGCGCGTGGGGATCGCGTCGTTGCTGCCAGCGACGACCAGGCGTCGCGAGAAGTGTTCGAACACGGCGAAGCGATCGCCTTGCATGCCCTCGACGTCACGCGGCCGCACCACGCCGGCCACACTGCCGCCGTTCTCGAGTGTGTTGAAGGCGCCGATCACGCCTGCGGCGCCGATGCGCGCAAACCCCTTGAGCGGCACCGGCACCTGGGCCGCGTCCGCGAAGAGCGCATCGCGCGTCGGCAGCACAGGGCCGTCCGTGCGCAAGACCGTGCCGTCCGCCAGGATCAGCCGGCGCAACAGCGCCCAGTCTTGCTTGGCCACATTGCCCGTGATGTACACCGGGCCGCCGCCGAGTGCGCGCAGCACGCTGTGAGCCTGCGCGAAGGAACCATAGCTTTCCCACATGTCGAAATCGGGATAGGCGACCTGGCTCACCAAGAGCGCGTTGAAGATGTTGTTGAGCATGTGCCGGCGATGGCCAATGGGCCCGGCCGGCAGCAAATAGTCGAGGCTGTTGCGGACCACATTGGTGCTGCGGAGGCTAAACAGCGTGTTTTGCCCCATGGACATGCAATTGATGACCCGGTCGCCAAAGGCCTCGAATGCGGCCGCGTGGAAATTGGTCACGCTCTGGTTCAGCGCCTGGAAAAGCGGCACGCGACCCGCAACGTAACTTTCGGTCCAGTTTTGGAAATCCACTTTGACGAGGTCAACGTCCGCGGCCCGCAACACTTTGTAGTAGTTGCGGAAGAACTCGGCGCCGCGGTCGCTGGTGGGATCCGGCACCAGAGCAGGGAGGTTGCCTTGCCACAGGTGCGCGGCCTCGGCCTTGGCCAGCGGCGACTTCGGATCCACGCCGCCCGGCACGCCCTGGAGCGTATGCCACACGCCGATCCACGACGCGCCCGTGACCCGCCGCAGATCCGACACCAGCGCCTTGAGCCCATTGGGAATCTTGGCCGCATCTGCCTCGAAACCGCGCAGGGCCGAGGTGACAAAATTGCCCGCCGAGACGGGTTGCCAGCCCGAATCGATGATGAAGAACCCCAGCGGGAATCTGGCGTCGGCCAACCCCTTCGCCGTGGCCATGAGGTTCTGTGTGGTTTGGTTTTCGTACAGGGTGTTCCACGTGCAAAAGCCCACGCGCTTGAACGGTTCTGGGTAGGGTTTTTCCGTGCGCAAACGCGCCGGTTTGCCTATAGCCTCAAGCCCGTGCCGCACAACCGTGGTCAGAAGGTCGTACGGCGAATCCCCGGCGCCAATCACGGCCAAAGCCCCGCGCCGCAAGGACCACGCCGCCTTCGCCTGGAGCGCCACCGTCACGCCGCCCGCGCTGAAAGGCACGGCCGCGCCCCGCACCCAACCCATGGCACCGCCGGCGGGCAAGGGCAAGAGCACCACATGCTCAACCTTGCGCGCGGACTTCGCCTCGGACTTCGCTTGGGACTTGAGCTCGACATTGCGACGGGCCATCACGAGCTGCGTCTCGTCGGGGATGAACCCTTGTTGTTTCCAAAAGACCGGGCGCGTCCACCAGGGTTCGGACCGACTGATGGCCACGCCTTCCTCCACGCCGGCCAACAGAGCCGTGAGCCGCACGCCGTCCTCGGCTGCCAGAGCGGTGTCGCGGTCGAGATCCAGGGTGACCACCACGACGCCCGGCTCGGCTTCGCGTAGGCGCACGGTCGCGTTCATGCGGCCCGCGCGACATGGCAGCGCCAATTCGGCCGCGCCGGCTTTGGCCTTGGCCACAGCCGCCTCGTTCCAAAGGCACACGGTCGCAACATCCGCGCCATGCGGCTTGATTTCCAAGGTCAACCGGTCGACCAAGGCCTGGTCGCCCACCGTCACGTCAAGGCCCGTGGCTACGAGCTCATTGGTCTTGGCAGCCACGGCCGCCTGAGCCGACCCGCTCGCCAGCACGACGCTCAGAATCACGGCGCGCGCCGTGATGGCGTTTCTGGGCGGATTGCAGCGGCTTGGGCCGCTGGATCTGAGCGGTGAAGAGCTTGTCTCAGGCACGAGGCGCAGTCTACCTGATCGCGCCCCCGACAAGCATACGGCCAGCTCTTCCTCTGTTCAGTTCGCCCAGCCGTCCAGGTCTCCTTCGCCATGCCAACCGCGGGACCTGCGACTTCGTCAGCGCCGGCAGATGTTCGAGAACGTCCCGCTGCTTCGCATCGACTTCCTCGGCGACGGAAAGACCATCCATCCGTCTTGTATAGGTTAGTCTCTCTCGTACATCGCACGCCGTCCTTTCCTTGCGGTCGTTATGTCAACGGACTCGGCGCAAGCATGGCTCCATCCTGCCGGATCGTCCACGTGCTCTTCCCGCACCTCCTCATTGCTTCCTTCGGAACAGGCGGCTTGATGATACCCTTCTGGCGCCTGCATCTTGAAGCGGAGGCCCCGTAATGTTGTCGCTGCCTGACCGATTTCCAGGGACCGAGAGTCTTGCCCATGTGACGCTCGGGTGTTTCCCCACGCCGGTGGAGCCAATGCCGAAGTTGGCTCGGCTCCTTGGCGTCCAATCCTTGTTCGTCAAGCGGGATGATGTCTCGGGCGGCGCCTACGGCGGGAACAAGGTCCGCAAGCTCGAGTTTCTCCTGGGCCAAGCTCTGGCCGAGAGCCGGCGCGCCGTGATCACTTTCGGAGCTGTCGGGTCCAATCACGTACGAGCGACGGCCGTGTACGGCGCGCAACTGGGGCTGCAGGTCCACGCCGTGCTCGCGCCGCAGCCGTCTACACCCAATCTGGAGGCGAATCTTCTCGCCGATCGGGCCGCCGGCGCCACGTTGTACTTTGCGGAGTCCTATTCCCAGGCCCTGCGTCGCGGTGCTGAGCTGCACGACGAGATTACCCTACACGATGGGGTTGAGCCGTTCGTCATCCCCTTCGGCGGAACGAATTCCCGAGGGACCATCGGATTTGTGAACGCAGCGATTGAGCTAGCAGGACAGATCGAAGCCGGCGCGCTGCCGGAGCCCGACCTGATCTATGTCCCCTACGGTTCGACTGGGACAGCCAGCGGGCTTGCCATCGGACTGGCGGCCGTCGGACTGCGACCTTCGGTGGTCGGCGTGCGTGTCGTGCCCGCAGAGTCCATGAACCCTGAGCGGACCAGGCGTGTGATAGAGGAGGCGGTCACCTTGCTGCGTGAGCTTGATGCGGGCTTCCCGTCGGTGAAGCCGGAGAGCGTCGCGCTTGAGGTGCGGGATGGCTTCCTCGGCGACGGATACGCGTCGGCCACGGCGGAGAGTTTGGAGGCGGTTGCCCTTGCGGAGGCGAACAACATTCACCTCGAGACGACCTACACAGGCAAGGCATTGGCGGCTTTGGTCGCCGATGCAAGAGCCGGCAAGCTTGCCAGGAAAACGGCCCTGTTTTGGAACACGTACAGCTCGCGCTAGATGGCCAATGCGGCCTAGTCATCGGACGTGCGACTTGTCCCATCAGCCAAGGAGTTCGTGTCTTGCGGTCCGAAGAGCGGCCCCGTTAGGAATTCCGTCGTCGATCCGCCAGCGGCAGGCTGAATTTCAGCGCGATCGGCGTGATTAGCGTCGTGACGATCACCATGACGACCACCGCCGAGAACGTCCCGCGGCCGATGATCGGTTCGCCGGCCACGGTGAGGCCAGCGCCGATGTTGGCGAAGATGAGCCCGACCTCGCCGCGCGGGATCATGCCGAGGCCGACGGTCAGTCGATCGACACCTCGGCCCCAGACGCCGAGCGAGCAGGCTTGCTTCCCCAGCACCGCCACCAGAGTCAGCGCCGCCGCCAAGCCAAGAACGCCGGGAGCCGCAAACGAACGGAGATCCGTCCTCAAGCCCATGAGTACGAAGAAGATCGGCGCCAGGAACGCCGAAATGGGATGGATGAGATCTTCCAGCGGGTGCTCCCCCCGGTCAACGAAACTGCGGTAGTGAACGTCCTCTAGGATGAGGCCGGCGGCAAAGGCGCCAACAATGGGGGCCAGACCCACGACGTTGGCGAGCCAGGACAGGAGAAAGCATAGGGCCAGGCCGAGGGCCAAGAGCACGCCATGCGCGTGTAGCCTGGATGCGAGTTGGAACAGCTTTGGCGACAGGCGCACCCCGAGAAACAGAGAGACAACAAGAAAAGTGGCTGCCTTGAGGATGATCACGGCCACATTGGCGAACGAAAACGATGCTCCTTGGTCCGCTGCGCCGATCATTCCGGTAACGACCGCCAGGACCACGAGGCCCATCACATCGTCGAGCACGGCAGCGCCGAGGATGATGCGTGCTTCCTGCGTTTGCAGACGGCCCAGATCCTTCAAAACGCGGGCGGTGACGCCCACGCTGGTGGCGCAGAGGGTGGCGCCCAGGAAGGCATGCACGTAGACGCTGTGTCCGGGGAGAAGCCAGGCGCCGACACCCCAGCCCAGCGCGAACGGCGTGATGACCCCCAGGGTCGCCACCAGAAGCGATGATAGGCCCACCTTCAGCATCTGCCCCACCGTCGATTCCAGGCCGACCTCGAAGAGAAGCACGAGCACCCCGATGCGCGCCAGCATGTCGACGGACGAATCGGTCAACAGGTAGTCGAGGCCGGAATACCCGACGAGTGTCAGATTGCCCAGCAGCACTCCGACAACCAGCTCGCCAAGAACCGCCGACTGGCCCACTCGCACGGCCAGCTCCCCGCCCAGTTTTGCGGCGACCAGGATGACGGTCAGAGCCAGAACGACGGAGGCCACCGGATCGCCGTGCCCGGCACCTGGCGAGGCGAAGGCTGCGGCTGGCACCAGCGCCAGGACCAGAAAGAGACCTCGGTTCCACCGACGTTTGAACATGAGGGATTCACGTGCAATCTTGCACGTGCCGGCCCAACATTCGAGTCCCGCGAAGCCGTCGGCGGTATGAAGGCCGGATCGGGCCTTGCAAGTTCTGCGCAAGATCGAAGGCTCCGGAGCAAGTGCTGGTCGCATTCGACGTGCAGGGGCCACCCGTCCAGGTGTGGTTGTAGCCTGATGTTTCGGTCATCCAGAGCGACTTGTTCGTGGACGGCGTCGCAGTAATTTGAGCTTAGGATGAAGGAGCCCGCTGTTGAACGAGCTCGCTTCCTCCTTGCGTCAACAAGCGCTAGTATGCGCCCCGGACCAAGAGACCGTCCCAAATGAATGTCACAGTGGCAAGCCCTGGCGGCAAGAGCCTGATCGGTCTACTGGAACGGCAAGAGTCGGCGCAGTTGAGCGACGGCACGCCTCCTGCCGAGACGCGCATCGACCGCATCAATCGGGCGATCGGCTTGTTGGTGGATCATAGGGATGCGATCACGGACGCCCTGCGTCAGGATTTCGGTCATCGCTCGGTCCACGCATCGTTGCTGGCCGATGTGGCCGGTTCGATCATGTCCCTAAAGCACGCCCGTTCCAATCTGCGCCGCTGGATGAAGCCGGAGCGGCGCAAGGTGACTCCGGGGTTCCTCGGCCTGTTCGGCGCGAGGGCGTATGTTGCGTATCAGCCGAAGGGTGTCGTGGGCATCATCAGCCCGTGGAACTTTCCGGTGCAGCTTACCTTCGCGCCGCTTGCGGGCGTGTTTGCGGCCGGGTGCCGCGCAATGATCAAGCCCAGCGAATTCGCGCCGCGCACCTCCGAATTGATGGCCGAACTGTTCGGGATGGCTTTTGCCGAAACCGAAGTGGCGGTGGTGTCGGGCGGACCCGATGTCGGTGCCGCATTGGCACGTCTTCCTTTCGATCATCTGCTGTTCACGGGTGCGACCTGGGGCTGTACTACTTCGGAAACGACAAGTCCGAAGAACAGCTCGTGCTCTCGCGCACGACCTCGGGCGGAGTGACCGTGAACGACGTGCTGCTGCATGCCATCATGGCAGACCTGCCGTTCGGCGGCGTCGGGCCGTCGGGCATGGGCGCCTACCACGGCGTAGAAGGCTTCAGGACTTTCAGTCATGCCAAGGCGGTGTTCCGGCAATCCTCGCTGGACGTCACGGCGATCATGCGGCCGCCTTACGGCGCGAGGTTTACCAGGATCGTGGCAAGCCAGATCAAGCGCTAGCCCTCATGAATGGAAACAATTTCAAGAACCGCGGGCTATGCCGCGCTTGGCATATGAACTGAAGCGTCGCGATGCGCCTGTAGGATACCAGGCCATGCAACGTCAAAGAGGGCTACGCGCGGTGGCGGTGTGCGAGGCGGCCAAGGGAATCCTCGTCCTGGCGGTGGGCCTGGGTTTGCTGGAACTCATCCATCGCGACCTGCAGCAGCTTGCCGAACATGTCGTGAAGCACCTGCACCTCAATCCTTCGGCGCATTACCCGAGGGTCTTTCTCGCGGTAGCGTCGAAGCTCGACGATGCTCGCCTGTGGGCCCTGGCCGCTGGCGCCTTGGCCTATTCGGAACTCCGCCTGCTCGAGGCCGTGGGCCTATGGAGGGGCCGGCGCTGGGCCGAATGGGTGGGTGCACTCAGCGGCGGGATCTACATCCCGGTAGAGGTGTACGAGGCCGCATGCAAGGCCACGGTCACGCGACTGGTTCTGCTGGTTCTGAACCTCGCGGTGGTCGCCTATTTGGTCTGGGATCTGTGGCAGCAGCGCAGGCAGCGCGGCCCCGCCGCCGATGGTGGTCCCTCTACTGGACGATAACCGTACCAGCCATGCAGCCGCATGGTCCGCCGCCATCTGTTGCGCCGTCTGCGCTGCGGCAGCATGAAGCCGCAATCGTGCTACAGGCCAGGTTCGACTACGGTGCTGCCGTCGATGTTGACCGCCGTCTGCGCTAGCAGTCTGCCGTTGATCGACGCGCCCGTCCGCAACGTGACCGACGTCTGAGTCAACACGACTCCCTCGCAGTGCGCTGTCGTGCCGAGATCCACAAGTCCGGCGACCTGCCAGAAAACGTTCTTGGGCAGTGCCCCACCGGACAGGACGATCTTCGCGGCGCTGCTCATGGTGAGATCCTGGGCGATCTGGAAGATCCAGACGTCCGTCGCATTGCCGGCAAGAGTGACATCCGCCGGGATCAGAAGACCGGTGCCCCATTTGTAGACACCGGGGGCGAGGGTCTTCCCACCGATGTTTCCGGCGCCCAACTCGGTGACGCCGGGTGCGCGCCCCGCAGCGTCGGTGAATGCGAGCTGCATGTCGCCAACAGCCGTGGTCAAGTTGGAAGGCGTGGGCGCCGCGTAGTCGGCTGCGTACACCTTCCCGGTAACCTGCGGTGAGGTCGAGAACGCATTCGTGGAATCCGCGGTCAACGAGAATCCGGTGATGGAGGTGGCGGCAGCGGGGCTGACTCCAAGGTTTCCCGTTACGGCGGAGGTCGGTACCGTGGCGATGCCGCTTTTTGCGAGGATCACGTAGTTTTTGGCAGTTCCAAGATTCACAGGAAGTCCCGCCGCCACGGTGGACTGCCCGCCCGCACCACCTGCAGCAGACTGCCCGCCCGCACCACCTGCAGCAGACTGCCCGCCCGCACCACCTGTAGCACCCTGAGCGCCGTCTGCCGCTCCTAGAACTGCGCTTCCCCCACCGCAGGCGTTGGCGAATGAGCACAGCAGCAAAGCGACTCCTGGTTTCAACAGATACGATTTCGAATTCATCATCATTGTTTCCTTGTGGTGGTGGAGAAGACTAAAGATTTCGGAATGCGCGACCCGCCGCTAAGGCGCCGGCTTGACGATGGTATTGGAGTCCAATGTCACCACGGCGATCCGAGCCGGCGGGCCGCTTGTCCCTCCCTGGCAAACACCCATCAGGATTTGATGTTGCCCGCTATGCTGTGTTACCGGGAGTTTCCAACGACTCCTGCAGGGCGATTCCGCCGCCGCACGTGCACAGGAAAAGGCCCGGCGGCGTCGCCACTTGGGCATAGGCCTTGATCTCTATGTTTCAGGTTACTGCTTGAGGGGCAGGCTGGCCAGACGAAGCAGCGCGGTCCCCGCTTGGCGCACCTAGGCATCCGGCCAGACGACCGGCTACCCCCCTTCCTTGAATAGGGTGCCGTGATACCTTGTCTCATCATCATGGCAAAAAGCAGCCCCCGCTCGAAAAATGGAAGCGCGCATGTTCTTCTTGGTTTGACGGTGGGAGCGTTCTCGCTCCTCGTTGCTTCTTCAGCGTTTGCCCAATACCAGCCGGGCTATCCCCCGCAGTATCCCCCACAGAGCTACCCGCAGCCGTATCCCCCGCCGAGCTACCCGCAGCCGTATCCCCCGCCGAGCTACCCNNGCCGTATCCCCCGCCGAGCTACCCCCCGCCCGGGTACTACCAAGGACCTCCCCTCGTCTATGGGCCCCCCTATACTCGGGGACTCCTGTTCATGCCGTATATTGGGTTTGCTACGCCGGTCGGTGGCACGGGTGACAACTACGATACAGGCCTTCGCATCGGGACCCTTCTGGGTTGGCACCTCAACCGTCAGCTTTCGATGAACGTCGAGTTTACGCTTGATTTTCTTAATCCCAAGGGAGTCTCCTCGGAAGTCTCAGACATTGCATCTGATTTTTCGTTCAGTCCCCTGCTTCATCTGCCCCTGCGCTACGGCCCCCTTGAACTCATCGTTGGTCCGAAAATTGGGTTCTTCGAGGAGACCATATCCTACACAATCAACGGTGACAGTTACAACGACAGCTACAGTGGGCTGATGTTTGGAGTCAACGCAGGCCTTCTTGTCGGCATGGGCAGTGTTGCCATTGGTGGGCTGTTCAGCTACACCGGGCGTCACTACTCTAGCGGGTGTGAGACCATCGACTATGTCGGCAACGGCTGCACCTATGCATCCGGAACATTCCACACGGTTTCGTTCAACGGCGTGATTCTCTTCTAGCTTTCGTCGCGCAAACCCGACTCCATCACCAAGACATTCACCGGACCGATCTGGGAGGACTTGTCATAAACTCAATTGACTACTGCGAAACCATGCGCGCCAGCGTGGCCTCCTGCATGACGGTCTGGAAGAGCGGCACGCGAAAGTGGAGATGACCAAGCCAGTGCTCGAACACGCAGGCGGCGATCAGCCGGCGCGCGGAATGCTCGATCTCGGCTGCAGTCGCTTGCACGCCGAGGCTCGCCAGGGTTGACTGCAACTCCTGGAGCGTGAAGTGCGCCTTGAAAACTGCCGACAGTACGACAGTCCGGTCGAGGGTCGCGAAGCGTGGCTCCTGCAGACCGAAACGAGGGCGCCACGCAGTGATCGCGCGCGTGACAGCCTCACTCTTGCACGCGCTCTCGACCATCGCCTGGTCAATGGTGTGCTGGTCGGGTTCGAGTCGAGCGACCACCTGATCGCAGATGGCCACCAGCAAGCTTGGCATTCCTCCGCTCTGCCGCGAGACGAGCTCAACAAGGTCGGCGTTGGCATAGTGCACGTTCAGCGCGGCCATCGGCTCGGTGGCCAACTCGACGCACGACTCGGCATCGAGGCACTCGAGTCTAACCGTGTCGCCGAAGGGCTCGCGGCCGGGCAACGGCCGCGCCGCATGCAGGAGTCCGAGGAATCCGGCCAGCACGAAGGTGCATCGGTGCTCTTGGTTGAGCAATGCGAGGGCCTGCAACTCGACCCCACCCTGAGCGGCGTCGCGCATGGCCCATGTATCGGCATCATCGCACAGGACAATGACCTTCTTTTCCTTGGGTCGATCGCTGAGTTGCTTGAGCAACGTGTCGAGCGATGGCTCGCCGGGCATACCCAGCGCATCGGCAAGCGCGGTCATCAGATCACCGTCGGCGAGCGAGAGGTAATGACATTCGACGGTCGGGTGAGCACGGAACCGGCGATGGATCTCATCGAGCAGTCTGGTCTTGCCGATGCCATGGGGACCGACGATCATGGAGTTTCTGCGCGGGTCGACTGCCAAACGGCGCAGTTCGCCCTTGCGGCCGTAGAACGGTTGGCGCTGATCTCCGCTGACTGCCGAGCGGTAAAGCGACACCGCAGCGCGGTCGACCTGGTCGCTTACGACCTGCGCGAATGCGAGTGCCGGTCGCGGCGCACGCAGGACGCGGTTCATCACCGCCTTGCTGAAGACGACGAACTGCCGGGGGGCGCGCAGTTGCTCGGCCAGCTCCGACCGGGGAGCATCGGAAAGCACGACCGTGATCGCGTTCTTTCGCTGATATGGAAACCCTGGCAGGGTTTCCAAACCTTCCCGCAATGGTCCGCGGCCGGCTAAGCCGGCCGCCTCCCCACGCGTCTCGTCGGTCATGTCGAGGTGGGCCAGGGCGGCACCGAGGGCATCGTCGTCTGTCGGGAGCGCCAGCAGACAGCGCTCGACGTTCAGCGGCACGTCGGGGCCGAGATGCAGCTCGAAAACAGGCTGGTGTTCGCCCGCGAGCGGTGCCCACGAGGCGCCCAGCTGGCGCGCGAGGTGCGAGCATTGTGTCTCCGGCTGCAAGCGGAAGAAGCTGACCGCGAGCCCGCGTCGCCGCAGACGTGCACGCAAGGATCGCAGCGTCGAGCGGAAGAAGACCAGCGCCATGAGCGCCTTGACCAAACCGAGCATCACACCCACGGCCAACCGCGCGAGCCGCTTGACCACGCGTCCGAGGGGCCGGGCCCGTGCGTAGAGACCGACCTGCCAAATCACGAAGCCTAGCCCAAGCACCCCGCCCAGCAACAGCACCCAGGACCAGAGGGGTGTGGGAATGTGCACCGGCGAGTGGGCGAACGTCCAGACGTGAGCCGGGTGGGTGCTTTTGCGTACGGTGAGGGTTACCCGGCTGCGCCGATCGAGATGCGCGCCCTCGGGCAATGGGAAAGACAAGGCCAGATCCTGGCCGTTGAAAGCCTGCTCGAGCGCGATCGGCGCTATGCTCGTGGTGTTGTCGCCTTCCAGGGTGAGGTCGCCCTGCAGGAGGACGGGCTGCAGCTGGGCCATGGAGACACCGGTCATCGAGGCCACCACTGCCTCGCCCGGGCCACGCGGGAGTGCCAACCTGCACAGCTTCAGATGCGGCGTGTCGACCCGCACGGGTATCTCGAGGGACAACGGCTCGGCCGAGGCGCTGGCGATCGACAAGCGCAGCGTATCGGAATGAGGTTGAGGGTTCTCGTACTCCCCGAGCGCCGACACTTCGCACACGACGTTGGCGTTGGCGGAGGGCGCGAGTACCGTAATCGTGGGCGGCGGAATCAATACCAAAGAGGTCCTGCTTGAAGCGGTTCGCATCACCGACTGGGCCACGCTTACCCAGTACGCCGGGTACGCGCCCCGGTTCTCGATTCGCACCGGGATCGATACCGTCCTGCCCTCCATGAGGTCGACGCCGCGCCCCAGCTTCTTCCAGTCGATGGTGACGGCGAGAGCGGTCCGGTGCGCGTCGTCTGACGGCGAGACGGGCACAATGTCGCCTTGCCCGTTGACTCTGCTCAGCAGGGTCCCATCCTCCCTGCGCCAACAGGTCTGGGCGTCATTGCACGCGGACCAGCGCTCGCGCGTGCTGCCAGCCAGTGACCAGCGACGCTCGAGTGTCTTGCCATCCCACACCCGCAGTACACCATCCCGCGACGCAGAGGCGATGGTGGCTCCGTCAGGCGCAAACGCCAGCGCGCTGACCGTATCTGCGTGGGCTGTCGACTGCTTGAGCGGGCGGCTGCCGACAAGCTCCCAAAGACTAAGGATCCCATCCGACGAAGCCGCGGCGATCCGCTCATCGCGCGCGACCACAGCGACCACGCCACTCGACAGTTCCTTGTGCATGCCTTTGAGCAGCTTGCCCCTCGCGTGCAGCCAGACGTCGATGGTCCGGTCCTGAGATCCGGTGACTAGGTATCTTCCGTCGGAGCTGAAGGCCGCCGAAGTGACGGGGCCGCGGTGGCTCTTCAGCACAGCCACGTTTCGTCCCGTGGCCGTGTTCCAGACCCGCACCGTTTCGTCGTCGGATGCCGACGCCAGCACCGTGCCGTCGGGGCTCACGGCGAGGGCTCGCACCGGCGCGCGGTGACCCTTCATGACCTTGGCCTCGGCGCCTTTTTTGAGGTCCCACAGGCGCACGGTCGCGTCGTCACCGGCCGAGACGATGGTGCGCCCGTCGGGCGTGAAGGCAACCGCGTTGACCGCCCCCTCGTGCCCGGCCAGTCTCCGTATGGGACCGTCGCCGCCCAGATCCCAGACCACCACTTTGCGGTCTTCACCGCCTGCGGCGAGCGCCTTGCCATCCGGGGAGAATGCCAGCGTCCGCAGTGGACCACCAACCAGCACCCGGCTCAAGGTCTTGTGATCGCCTGCGTCCTGCCAGATCAGCGCGCGTTGGTCGCGCGAGGCCGTCGCCAGCATCCCGCCATCCGGGCTGAACGCCACGGCCTCCAGCTGCGCCACGTTGGCGGACAGCGATGCTAGCGCGCGTCCGGTGGCAACGTCCTCGACGATGATTGAGCCATCCTCTGATCCGGTGGCCACAATCCTACCGTCGGGGCTGAAGGCGATCGTGCGCGTCTCGGCCGCATGGCCGCCCAGACGGCGGAGCTGCGCATTCGTCGGTATGTCCCACAAGATCGATCCACCCGAGCCGCATCCACCCCCGAGGATGTGTCCGTTCGCCGAGACCGCGAGGGAAAGCACCGGCGCGCCACAGTCGCCAAGCTTGCGCACCATAGCCCCGTCGGGGAGACGCCACATTCGTACAGTTTGATCCGTCGAGCCCGAGAACAGCCACTCGCCGTCCGGTCGGAAGCGCACCGCGCTCACCGGCCCCGCATGCCCCACGAGGACCTTGAGCTCTTTGCCCGTGTCCACGCTCCATAATCGGACGGTCTGGTCATCGGATCCGGACGCCAGCGTCTTGCCGTCCCGGCTGAAGTCAATCGCGCGGATGGCGGCACTGTGTCCCTTGAGCTTCTTCACCAGTACGCCACTTCCGGCATCCCACAGCGCAATTGTCCGGTCCCACGACGCCGTGGCCAGCCACCGTCCTTGCGGATCGAAAGCGACCGCGTACACGTAATAGACGTGACCCTGCAGCGTCCGGAGCAGTCGCCCGGAGTGCGCGTTCCACAGGCGCACCGTCCGGTCGTTCGAGGCCGAGGCAATGGTGCTGCCGTCGGGGGAGAACGCAACCGCGGTGACCGCGGACGAGTGCCCCTCGAGGCGACGAATCAGGCGGCCCGTCGCCACATGCCAGACTCGCACCATGTGGTCCTCGGAGCCCGATGCGATCAGAGCACCGTCCGGGCTGAACGCGACTGCGCTCACCGGCGCCCGGCGGTCCAGCGCCTCGATAATCTTGTCGATGTCCTGGATGGGCTCGCCATCCGCGACCAGCAATGTGCTGTTACTGGTTGGGCTGGGCGCGCTGGCTGGTAGGTCCGCGTCGGGCGTTTGCCCGGCGACCGCCGTCGGCGCGGCTACGGACATGGCAAGGCACATGACCGCCCGAGCAAGACCGAGCCGGGACGCCTGCGCTGGCAGCAGAACTGCCTGAGCTATGGCCTTGCCGGAGGGAGCGGAGTCAATCGCCGTCATTGGAACCCTTCGTGGCAGATGCCTCGGAGGCCGACGTGTCCTCGCGTGTCCTGTTGTTGGAGTCCGTCGCATCCAAGTCCTGATTGCGATGCTCGCGATGGCCTGCTGCCTCGACCCTCATGCGCGCCCTGGCCTCGCGCCACCGTCCCGGCATTGCGGCGATCATCAGCTGTCCACGGTAGGTCGCTTGGGGCGAGATCAGGTAGGGACGCAGGTGGACGAGGGGATCGATGATCTCGCCGCTTTCCCGCATCTGGAAGTGCAGGTGGGGGGCATCGATTTTGATGCCAGTGTCGCCGACGTGACCGATGATCTGCTCGGCCTTGACCCACTGCCCCTGCTGGACGAGGTAATTGCGCAGATGCATGTACTCGGACATCAAGTTGTCCTTGTGCTGGATCTGCACGAACAAGCCGCCTGGCCCCATGCTGTTTTTGCGAATGGTGCCCGACTTGTCGAGCGTCACCTTTCTTGCGCCCGCGCCCGGCGCGTCCACGCCTGCATAGACAACCCAGCCGTCGGCAATCGCGCGCACCGGCTCGCCGAGCGTCGACACGAAGTCGATGCCCTTGTGCGCCCGCTTGCCCGAGTCGCGGACATCACCGAGTACCCCGGTAACCTTGCGCGGACAACCGTCGAGGGGGCAGAACAACTCCACGCTCTTCCAGCGGGCGCGCGACACGGGCGTGCCGGCCTCGTAGTATTGAATGATTGCCCGCCGGGTGCGCAGGACTCGGTCCTCGCCGTCAGTCTCGAGCACGCGATCGCCCCAGATCATGTGAGAGATGTAGTGACGATGGGGCACTGACTGGAAAGCACCGTCGATGTCGGGGCACTGCTGCTGGTAGGCGTGCATCAGCGCGGCGGCGAAGAAAATGTTGGCCTTGTCCTGGTGGAGGTTTTGGACCGAAGCCACATAAGCACTGACATCCACTTGGCGTGGCACCCACTCCTTGCCCTCCTTGACCCAGTACGAATAACGCCCGTTGTGCAGAAATGGCGCGTGCATGGCGGCATCGATGCCCGACAGTCCGACTGCCATCGTTGGGCGTGTATTCGCCGAGGTACAACGGCTCTCCTGGAACACCAGCGACGCGAGGAGGAACGGGTCGACGTCGAACCGCTGGCATGCTTCCACAATCCAATGCGCGTATTGGTTCGACTGCTGGTACGAAAGCTCACTGCCGCACAGTTGGTTGAGCGCGGGTGCGAATCGCTCCTCTTTCACGGGTGCGGGCGCGTCGGGCTCGGGATCCCAAAGGGTGAGGTCGACCAATCCGAGCCCCTGGAAGGCACGCTCGCGGCCGGTTTTGTCCAACCGGCATGCCCATGGTGGCTTCGGCCCCTCGGCCGGCAGTAGCTTTGGGCCGACTGCCTCGCCGCCTGCGGATGTTCCGGACATCCACACAGACAGTCCCATCAAGACCGCAACCGAAAGGATTGGCAGCGTCCGAAACATCCATTGATCCTGAACCGTTGTGCGGGAGCGACGCTGCGACGGCACGCGGCACTTCTCCCGAAATTGGGAAGACCCCATTCTAGCGTTGTCTCGATCTCCTGCAACCTGGACCTGCACCTCCTTGTGGTGTCCGGAAACTCGTCGCGAGGTCTTTCGCATGAATTCGCGCGGATGAGCCAGCTCCTGGAGGACGAGCACGGACTGATCGGCCGCCCGACGGTGCCCGGAAGACAGGGTGTCGAAGGACGGGACGGTCTATTGGCCGCCAGCGAACCGGCCAGACCGATGCCACTTAACGCCTATGGGGGGGAGCTCCCGGACGGCCACCGCGCGCCTCGTATGTGCGCCGCACAGGCGGGCCTTCCATGCGACGCTGGTAGAGCCCCCGTGGCTCCCTGTCATAGTGGTTCCATCGACCGCCATCCCGATAGTACCATCGACCGCCGTACCAGTAGGTGGCACGCCCGTCGAAGTACATAGGCTCAGTCGTAGCTATGTACTCGTCGGGCGGATAATCGCCGTAGCCCATTCCTGGATAGACGGCCCCTACTTCTAGGCCGCATCCCGCGGTGGCTACCAGCGTAGTGCTCATGCCGACCGCGCACGCCAACCGTCGAAACATCCCCATACGGCTGATTTGGCTCATTGGTTCCCTCCGTTGCTAGGTGTGTGAGCCGCATGCTCGCGGAGCCTCTGGGCAAATCTGGCGCGCTGGTCCGGGGTGAGCACGGGGCTCACCGCCTCTATGAAGTGCGCCAAGCGCGCCGCGCCCCAGCCAGCAAGGTGCGCGTTCGCACCGTTCGCAGTAGTGAGCACTCTTGCATCGAACTTGTCGCTGCGGAACGCATCGCCGAATGCACGGAGGTGCGTGGCGATTTCCTGCAGGTCAACCCGCGGCATAGCCTTCATCCCCTCACCGAGGCCCGCACGGATCTTGTCCACTTGATTTCGCGTCAGACCAAGATCGGTTGCGAGCATCGCGAGCTGACCACGCTCAGGATTCCTTGGATCGGTCTGCTCGGCATTCGCCTTTTGCCAGACTGCCCAGTGCGCCTCGACCTTGTCGACAAGCGCGGCTCGTTCGGGCGGCGTCAGTACGGCATGCAACTCGTTCAGCGCATCCGCGGAGGCATCGTGCACCTTTGCAGCCGCGGCCTCCACCTGCGCGACTGCAGCGTCCACGCTCGCCGCGTCCAGGTTCGCTGCAGCCAGCCCGTCAGCCAGTGTGGTTACCAATTGTTGCTCCGCGGCTCGCGCCGGCTCCATTCGAGCATGCAGATCACTACGAATCTTCTCCACAGCCGTCCGCTGTCCGGGCGAGACGCCGAGCGTGTCGAGGCTCAATGCGATCATGAGCGTCACTCCGCCGTGGTGGTGGTGGCGGTGGTGCTCCATGAGACCAGCCGACACATCGTCGACGTCGGAGGCGCGTGCAGCCGTGGCCGGCGGCGGAGTGTTCGCAGAAACCCCGCCGCAGCCTACCGTCGCAAAAGCCCCAAAGAGCACCGCTGCGCCAATCCCTCTCTTCCGCAGGATCGTCCGATATTCCATTCGTGTCCCTCACATATTCTGAGTTCCTCACCGAGGCAAGGTAATCTACCAAGAGCTAGCCCTCGCTGGCAATGGCGTCAAGGATGCGGCTGCTGATTCACCGAAGGATGCACGGCCAGTACCGCACCTAGACAATCGCAACCCGCGCACGGGCGCAATCGTCAAGGTCAAGCGCTGTGACCGCTGTTTCCAGGTACACTACCCCGGGTGGTCGATAGAGCGTCTATGACCCCTGCGTCACGTGCAACCGGAGGCACCATGTCGAATCGTGTGTGTTCTGATTTCGTGAAGCTGACCATGCTGTCCATGATGGTCTTCACCGTGGGTGCAGGTGGGTGCAGCGGTGGAAGAGGCATTCGGATCGGAACCACTGGAGGTGCGACTAGCTCCACCGCTGGTACGACCAGTGTTACAGGAGGGAACGGTGGGACCAGCGAAGATCTGACCGGCACCACAGGAGGGGCCACCGGCACCATCGGAACCACGGGTGGAGGAAGCACGACCAGCACCACCGGAGGAATCACCAGCTATGCGGGCACAACCGGCGCCACTGGAGGGACCACCGGCACCGTTGGGGCCACAGGTGGGCGAGGCGCTATGGTCACCAGCGGAGGAACCACTGGCACTACCGGAGGAATGACCGGTACCACGGGAGGCACAGGTGGAGGAGGCACCACGCTCACCACCAGCACAGGCGGGATCTCGGGGAGCGGCGGGACAACGAACGGTAGCGGCGCAGCCGCAACCGGTGGAACTGCTGGAGCCCTGTCATGCGCCGGTGTGAACTGTCTGGCACTTCCGGCTTCCTGCAAAGACATCGTCCAAGATCCGAATGCTTGTTGCCCCACTTGTACAGATACAGGCTGCGACCCTTGCGCCGACATCACGTGTGCCAGCGGAACACACCTCGAAACGCCCGTTGGAGCCTGTTGTCCACAATGTGTCGTTGACCCGGTAGATCCGTGCACGCAAGGCCGGCAAAATTATGCCGCGCTGCGTGCCGCATTGCTCGACAAGTATGCCACATTGGGGTGCAACAACAGTTCAGATTGCGTCATCGTGCCAGAAGACAATCGCTGCGTTTCGAGCTGTGGCAATCTGCTACCAAGCACGATGGGCGCCAATTTAGAAGCCAATCTGACAGCAGAGGCAAATAACAACTGCGCAACCTGTTCGACACCGGTCGCGCCGTCTTGTGTGATTGTGGTTCCCGCATGCGTGAATAGGAAGTGCGTTGCGGCCAACCCTTCTTGAGGGATGCTCGCTTTTCTTCTAGCAGGCACTCAAGCATCTCACGGGACTCCTTCCAGCCGGTACGGTTGAGCTCACCTACGCAGGTCGGTCGCGACGCGAGACGTTGCGAGCATCACCATGCGCTCGCGGCTCGGCAGATCCTGAGTGGCCTTTTCCAGCGGGACGATCTGTCGATCACCAGCTTGACGGACCCGTGGCGTCCAAAAAGGCGTCGCCGGGCCTCACTCTTCGCGATTTCATGCAAGAATCCTGGCGATGCCTTTCTGGACACCTGTGGCTCGCCAGGCGGTCATCCGCTGGGACCGAACGCGAAGTGGACGTGTACCAGTGGTCAGCAGTACACTAGATGACCAAACTCCAACGCATCTCGGTTCTTGCTGCACTCGATTGCCAAAGGAAGCTCCATGAAGAATGCATATCCCTTCGGTGTCACAGCGGGCCTCGCCATCTGCTTCATCGCTCCCATCGCATCGGCGGATGTCACCATCGATCGCGCCACGAAGTACCAGAGCATCGAAGGCTTTGGATTCTTCGGAGCGGCCGACGCGTGGCGGAACCAAGCCACCGTGCTCAATACGACGTGGAGCCAGATGGTGATTGACGACTTGGGCATCACTATGTGGCGAAACGAGTACTACCCGACGGCGACGGCGGATGCGCCTCAGGACGCGCAGTGGAACGTGCAAAAACCCGTCGTGCAGTCGCTCTACGCTGCTGCGAATGCGAGCAAAGCACCGCTGAAGACAGTGCTCAGTGTTTGGTCGCCGCCGGCCGACTACAAGTGCGTTGTCGTCACCAACGGTCTGCCGGACTGGGGCACCTGCTTGACGCCGTTGATACGACCGACTGACACCACGGGCGGCAACATCCTCGATCCCTCGATGGTCAATTCCTTCGCGGGCTGGCTGGTCGCTGGCTTGCAGATGTACAAGGACATCGGCGTCGATGTGTACGGCCTCAGCATGCAGAACGAGCCGACGCTTTGGAGGGGGTATAATTCCTGTATCTACGCGCCAGACCAGTACGCGCAGCACCTCTCCGAGGTCGGGCCGATCATCAAGGCGTCGTTCCCCAACGTGAGGCTTTTTGGTCCGGAGAACATGCTCGGTATGGAGTGCAACGCGGGCACCGATGGCACCGACTTCGATCCGGACTCCTCCTATACCGCGGCGATTATGAACAATTCGGGGGCACTCTCGGTGATCGACAAATTCGCCGTGCATGGCNNCGCCGATGACCACGAGCAACCTCGCAGCGTACTCGACTTCGTATCGGGCTGCGACGGCATCCACCAACAAGTCGCTCTGGGTGACCGAGACATCAGGCTACAACCACACCTGGACGGGCGGTCCTTGCACGTCGAATGCGACCAGTACTTGCTCCGGAGCGTTCGATCTGGCGCAGGCGATCTACGCGGGCTTGTACTACGGGCACATGACGGCGTGGCTCTACTCGCAGGGAAGCGGCGGCACCACACCCGCGGACTTGAATGAAAGTGATCTCATGGCAGGTCCCGACAACCCCGGGAAGAACTACTATGTCTCGAAGCAATATTATCGTTACATCCGCCCGGGCGCGCAGATGGTGGATGCCAAGAGCAGCGACGCCAACGTCCTGGCCGTGGCCTTTGACAACACGCAAATGGGGGCTTTCACGGTTGTCGCGATCAACACGGGAGCGGCGACGACGCCGCTGACCCTCGCGGGCAACAATTTGCCGTCGTCGTACAAGGCGATTCGCACCTCGGCAAGCGAGAACGCGGTCGATCTGGGCACCGTCGCTGCGGGCAGCATCACGCTGCCTCCGAGTTCGATCACGACCCTCGTCAGCGGCAACTACCTCGAGGCGCGGGTGCCGACTACCGACGCAGGCGTCGACAGTGGCTCCGGAGGCAGTACTGGCTTCGATGGTGCGACCGGCTTCGGCGGCGCGACCGGGAGCGGAGGCAGGGGCGGAACTGGCGGCGCGATCGGAGGCGGCGGTGCGATTGGCGGCGGAGGCGCGGCGGGTAGCGGCGGCGCGAGCAATACGGGCGGTGCGAACAGCTCCGGCGGTAAGCCAAGCGGCGGAGGCATGAGTGGAGCCGGCGGCGCGGCGGGCAGCGGTGGCGGCACGAGTTCAGCGGGGTCCTCGGGCTGCTCGTGCAGTCTGAATGGCGGTACTTCTAGCTCGGACAGCAGAGCGGCTTTCACACTCGCGGGTCTCGTCGCGCTTGTCGTTCTTCGCCGTCGCCCGAAGCAATCGGCGCACGTTCGTCGGTGTCCAAGCTGACGCCCGTCGTGGTGGCTTCGCCCCGAGCCCTCCACACCGCCGCTGCATCCACCGCACCGCAGACGGTATTCGCGGGTGACGGTTTCGTCGCTGTGCGGAGATCTGCTCGTGTTTCAATCGGCGGCGCACGCAGGAGGCAAACTGACCCACTACCCCCCCCACTTTCCTCAAGGAATTGCGCTGGGCCACATGGTGCGCCGTTTGTGTCGATGTCCTTCGCTTTCCCTCTTGGAAACGGAGCGATGGATGGAGGCCAAGGCTTTGGCCAAGTAGCGCTTCACCGTGGTCTCCGAGATGCCAAGGCCCAAGGCGATCTGTTCCAAGCCCATGCCATCCACATATCGGAGGATGAACGTGGCCCTGTACTTGTCGCGCATCCTGTCGAGAGTCTCCTGGATGTACAACAGGGTTTCGCGCACCTCGAAGTCTGCGGGTGACGCCGTCGAGCACGTGGAGACGGCCGCCACCTCCTCGGTGATCCGCCGGCGCCAAGCGAACCGCCGGATTTCCTGGCTCACCACGCGAACCGCCACGGAGTACACGAAGCTACTGATGGCCGAAACCTTCTCTATGGAGTGCAGGTTGCGAAACACTCGCAGGAAGACCTCTTGAGTCAGATCGTCGTGGTCATATCGTGGGCCGAGCGTCCGGCGGGAAAAGCGGTACACCATCGGCGCAAAACGAGACCAAATCCCGCGCTGGGCCCACACCTGTCCCACAAGGGCCGCCCGCACCAAGACGGCGTCATCGACATCGCCACCAACGCGCGCACCGAGCTCCAGGTCGACCGCAGTCTTTTCGGTGGCAGGGGGCTGCGCGGACTCGGAGCCCCCGCAGCAAAGGCCCTGGCGGTATCTTGATCCTGCAGTGCGAGTGTACCGAATTGGGAGCGATACGCTGAGCCGAGTTGCCAGAGCCATAGGAACCTTCTTTCACAAGGGCAGGGGAGCGCGCGCTCTCCTGCAGCTCACCGATCTCCCGAATGGATGGCCAACCATTATCGGAGATTCTGCTTCCGGCAGTCTCTGCCCCTCGCTACTAATTGACATGAAGATCGAACTGCCCAATTGGATGCCACCGCAGGAGATCGGTTTCGGTTTGCAGGAAATGTGGAATGGGTTGACACGGACGGCGATGGTGGACAGAAGATCGCGACCAGCACCCGTGGCGGCCAGTGGGCCGGTCGAGACCGGCAGAAAGAAGAGGAGTAGCGAACCACGATGACCCTATGTCCGACAGTGTCAACGTCCCGGAGCTCTATAGTCTGGCGTCTTCTTGGCGACCTCATCCTGGAGAGAGCCGCCTCGGTTCGAAGCGCGCCATTGGGGAAACGGGACCGCTGTGTCTTGAAGGCGGCAAGGGCGCGATCCAAGTCGCCGAACGAGTCACGCCACAAGCGAGCCAGCTCGTACTGCGCGGTTTCGCCAGCCACGCACCCGGGCATGCGGGTGGTCACTGTCAGTTGCAGGTGTACGACGCGTTCGGTGCGTTGCAGGCATTCTGCCCGAAGACTTCGCGACAGCTCTTTGCGAACAGACACGACCATTGCGCGGATGTGATGACGGATGTGACAGCGCTTGTGCACACAGCCGTGCACTGTGCGTTGAGCATGCCAATCGCTCCGAGATAGGCGTTGGAGTTCTTGTCCTCGGCGCACAGGTGTCCTGCGCAATCGCTTTCCCTTGCGCATAGGTCCGAACAGTTCTGGGTGGTCGGGACGGCTTGGCCCTTGCCATACCCTGTGTCTGGGTGCTCTGCGCCGCCCCCACAAGCGAGAAGGAAGCCTACCAAGGCTGCGAACCGTGCGATTTTGGTCGCGCGAAGGATTCGACGCCAGGCCTGATGCACGCGCGCATCTTCTCCGCACCTGCCGAGGTCTGTCAAGCAGAGGCAAGACGGCTCAGGGTACTGCAGTTCCGCAACAGCCTCCCCCAACCGAACTCGCGCAGCAAGCCTGGTCAGCGACAGCGCAGCTAGCCGGCGCAGCGTCCGCCTGGGGCGCATTTACCACGGGGGTGTCGGAGGGTGAGTCAGGTTCGCCGGCGCATCCACCGGCCCATCACGACCCGCATCTCTGGCAGGGGTTCCGCCGCCTCACGGCGCGACCGCGATGGTCTTGCGCAGGGTGAGGTCGCGGTCGGCCGACGAGTTTCCCACCATCAGCTCGACCCGGCCGCGCTCCACCGTCCACGCGTGGCGGGCCACATTCCAATACGCGAGATCCGCTCCACGAAGCGATATTTCCACGGTCCGGGTTTGCCCCGGCGGGATCGTCACGCGCTGGAAGCCCTTGAGGGCTTTGGCCGGCCAATCGACCTTCGAGGCGACGTGGCGTACGTAGAGCTGGACGACCTCGTCGCCGGCGCGCGCGCCGGTGTTCTTCACGTCGACCCGGACCAGCACCTTTTCCTTGCCGGAAATCGAGGGCTTCGACGTCGTCAGGTTTGCGAGCGAAAACCTGGTGTAGCTCAGGCCGTAGCCGAAGGGATACTGCGGCTCTCCCTTGAAGTACATATAGGTCCGCCCGTGGCGGATGTCGTAGTCCATCATCGGCGGGAGCTGGTCGAGTGATTTCGGCCAGGTCTGGACCAGCTTGCCCCCGGGGTTGAAGTCGCCGAACAGGACGTCAGCCAGCGCATTGCCCTGCTCCTGGCTGGCGTGCACCATCTGCACGATGGCGCTCGCGTGCTCGGCCGCCCAGGGCATTGCAAACGGGAAGTTGGAGATCAAGACGACGATGGTGCGGGGATTGACCGCGTAGAGCCGGCGGATAAAATCCTCCTGATCGCGCCGCAGGGCGATCTCCTTGCGATCCACGGCCTCCTTGCCCTCGCTCGGTGCGGTGACGATCTGCCAGCCGGCGTTGCCTTCTGGATGGTTGCCGACACACACCACGACCGCGTCCTTGCCGCGCGCCAACTCGATGGCGGCGTCGCTCATGTCGCCGACCCAGTTGACGTTGATGGGATACGGGCCGAAGGGCGAGGGGTTTGCCGCGCGCTCGATCCCGTCTCTGGGTGAGATCGCATAAGGCGGCGTACCGGAGTACCAGTCGAGCAGGACTGTGTTCGCCAGCGGCCCGACGACGGCGATGGATTTCGTCTTCGAGCGGTCGAGCGGCAGCAGGTCGGCGGAGTTCTTGAGCAGGACGATGGACTTGCGCGTGACCTCGCGCACGAGGGCGCGCGTCTCGGGTGCGTTCCACGGCTCGGGATCGCCCGTGGAGCCGATAGCGGCGTATGGGACTCGATCGGGAGGATCGAGCAGGCCGAGTCGGAGCGATACGCGGAACAGGCCGCGCAAGGCAACGTCGATGTCGGTTTCGGTGAGCAGCCCCTTGCCGAGCGCCTCGGTCACCGCCTCCTTGTGTCGGTCGAGGAAGTGATTGATGCCTGCCTTGATACAGGCGGCGGCAGCGGTCGGCAGATCGGGGAATGCCTTGTGGTCGCTCACCAGCTGGCGCAGACCGCCGCCGTCGGTACAAATGATGCCGTCGAGGCCCCACTCCCGCATCACGATCTCTCGCAGCATCGGGTGGACGTGGGCGGGCGTGCGGTTCACGGCGTTGTAGGCCGCCATCAGCGCGCGCGAGCCGCCTACCCGCGTGGCCTGCTCGAACCCCTTGGCGTAGTACTCGCGCCACAGGCGCTCGTCGAAGTTGGAGGACGAGTTGCCGCGACCGTCCTCGTTGCTGTTCGCGAGGAAATGCTTCAACAGCGCAGCGGTCTTCCAATAGCGCGGATCGTCCCCCTGCAAGCCCCGAGTAAAGGCCGTGGCGAGGGTGCCGACCAGAAACGGATCTTCGCCAAAGACCTCTTCGGTGCGGCCCCAGCGCGGATCGCGCGCGATGTCGGCGTTCGGCGCACGCACGATGAGGCCGGCCCGTCTGTACTTTTCGCTCTGGAACAGGTAGCGCGCCTCCTGCGCTTCCTGTGCCGCGACCTTGCCGACGAGGTCGGGATCCCATGTGGCGCCGAGTCCGTACGCCTGGGGGAATTGCGTGGTGGCCGTCGGGTTTCGGCGGCCCCAGTTGCTCGGTCCCCCCTGCGCCACGCCGTGGTAGCCCTCGATGTGGGGCGAGCCCACGACTCCGAGGCGCGGCACGGAAGCGCCGCCGGCCATGCAGTCGATCTTCTCTTCGAGGGTGAGTCTCGAAATGAGATCGGTGATGCGCTCCTCTGCCGGAAGATCCGGGTTTTGGAAAGGCAGCGTGGCGGGCGAAGGGGCAACAGCCGCGACCAGCGCAGCCAGGGCAGCGGCGGGAAGGACGAGCAGCATGAAGGGCATTGTATCCGCGCTACCGTGTGAGCACGACGCCAGCGGGGCGGCACCGGTGACGTGATGACGCGATTTACGGGGCGGAGGTAATGGCGATGTAATGGGGATTCGGCTACTCGTCGCGGCAATTTCAGCTTCATGTTGCCCAGATTCGCAATGTCCTGCGTGAAGGTGACGGCTGCCCAGGCCACAGGCTGCCAGCCCCACGGCGTAGGAACACCACCCCGGCGCCGTTTGCAACAAAGCCCGAACAGGGCCATCATCGTCCGCATGGTGTCCGGGCTGTTACCCGGGAGAACAATCATGATCAGTGCAAGAATCAGGGAACTTGCGGCTCGGGGAGAACCCTATGTCTACGCAGCGCTCCGCATCGTCGCAGGAGCCATGTTCGCGTTTCATGGCGCGCAGAAGATTCTGGGGTGGCACAGTCATTTCATGCCGCCCGCGGGATCGCAGCTTTGGATCGGCGGGCTCATCGAATTGGTGGGAGGCGCGCTGATCGCGCTCGGTCTGTTCACGCGCCCGCTTGCGTTCCTTGTCGCTGGCGAAATGGCTGTCGCCTACTTCCAATTCCATTGGAAGCTCGCGATCGCCGACGGCATGTGGCTGCCGGGGATCAACAAGGGCGAGCTTGCTGTGATCTACTGCTTTCTCTTCCTGTTCATCGCCGCCCATGGCGACGGCGAGGTCGCTGCGCTGGGCCGGAGAATGCGGAAGACGCCAAGCGCCTGACCGGCGCTGGCGGGAAGGCCAGCACCGCACGCGGCGGAGGAAAGGCGTGTAACCGACCCGTGGTTTCTGGCCATGAAGGAGGCTGCCAAGCGACATCGCCGTGAGGCGTACCAGGTGGCGAAAGATCGCATGAAGGCGGCGGGCACCTTCACCGGTGCGTCGCCGGCCGCCTGAGAGTTGGTCGGGGCCTGTCCTGCAAGATCCGGCAACAGAGACACACCGTGTCCGTCGTCGGGAAGTGCCGCCCGCGCACTGGGTATCGCACCGCCAAGGCCGGCGATGGCCGCAAGTCCGAAGATGACCCGCTTCGCCTCAAGCATAGGCACAAGGGAGGGTGAGGGGTATCGTCCCACGCCCGATCTAGAACTTCGTGCAGTCGACGACGAAGCGGTATTTCACGTCGCCTCTCAGCGTCCGCTCGTAGGCCTCGTTGATCTCTTGCGGCGTGGTGATCTCGATGTCGCTCGTGATCCCGTGGGTCCCGCAATGATCGAGCATTTCCTGGGTCTGGGGGATCCCGCCCACCAGCGAACCCATCACCTTGCGGCGTCCGAAGATCAGCGCAAATGGGCTTAGATCCAAGGTTTGCGGAGATGCACCGACGAGGATGAGCGTTCCGTCGCGCTTCAGGCAGCCGAGCGGCCCGTTGATATCGTGCTTCGCCGAGATAGTGTCGACGATGACGTCGAAGCGGTTGGCCAGCGGCGCCAAGGCGTTGTTGTCCTTGGTGAGGACGAAGTCGTGCGCGCCAAGCTTGTGTGCGTCGGCTTTCTTCCCCGGGGAGCGGCTTAGCATCGTGACCTCGGCGCCGAAAGAGGCGGCGAGCTTGACCGCCATGTGGCCCAGCCCACCGAGCCCCATCACGGCGACGCGCGAGCCTTTCGTGACGCCGACGTGCCGAAGCGGCGAGTACGTCGTGATGCCGGCGCAAAGCAACGGGGCGGCGCCCGCGGGGTCGAGGTTCGCCGGGAGATTCAAGACGAAGTGCTCATCGACGACGATCTGGTTGGAATAGCCACCGAACGTCTGCGTCTTCCCGTCTGGGCTCGGGCTTCCATAGGTCATCGTGAAGCCGGTCTCGCAGTAGTTCTCGTGCCCTTCCTTGCAACTCGCACAGGTCCCGCATGAATTGACGAAACATCCAACGGCCACGCGTTGGCCGACCTTCACCCTCTTGACGTCGTCACCGACCTTCACCGCGCGTCCGACGATCTCATGGCCGGGGACGCACGGGAAGATCGTCGTCCCCCATTCGTTGCGGGCGAAGTGAATATCCGAATGGCAGATACCGCAGAACTCGATTGCGATTTGAACATCCCGCCGTCCCGGCGCGCGGCGTTCGAATTGAAACGGGGCAAGGTGCGATTCAGCCGACAAGGCGGCATATCCTTTGGTGACCATGGCTCCTCCTTTCGAAGAACGCCCGGTAGTCTGTCGGATCGCGGCGACTGGTGCCACCCCGATAGCAAAATGCCCTGCCACGACGGTCCGGAAGAAGACGAGGACCGGTCGCATCCGGCGGGGTGTTCGACCACGGCACGTATCCAAGAGGATGGACCAGGAACCTGGGAGGCCCTGCCTCTCCTTCACCAAGAACCACCGGAGCCACGGGAGCCGGAGACCCATCCCGACGGAGGCGCGTCAGCGTGCGCACGCGACCCCTGGCGAAGAAGAAGCGCAGGCGGTTAAGGTAGGCCCGAGCGAGGGGAACCGGAGCGAGGGCACGAAGGAGAGCAGGGAGTCGGAGGGCCCAATATGAGCGTAGACGTCGGGGAACGGGCGGCACCCGGACCCGGCCGAGCAAAGCGGGCCCGTGCTGGTGTGAACCTCTGGGGGGAAACATGACCGACGCATCGACGACGCCAACAGGCGACATGACCGTGGAAAGGGGGCAGCACACCGCCACGCTGTTGGGCAGCGGAAGGGTGCTCATCGCTGGCGGAAGCGATAGCCAGCCCCTCGCGAGCGCGGAGCTGTACGATCCAGGCACTTTGATCCTTTGCTGTTGAAATGCGTTGAAGGGGAGATCATCTTCTAGCGATGGGCATGAAGTCGAGCATCCTGGCCGCCGCTCTCGTCGGGTTACTCCTCTCGGCGGGATGTGAGAAACGTTGCGAGGGAGCGGCCGACCCGCACGCTCGCTACAATGTCACGGTGCTCGACTTCTGCAGGGCGCAGGGGCAATTCAAGTGTGCTGGCGTGGGAGGAAGCTCTCCTAGGTCGACTGGCACCTGTTCAAGCTGGGACGGCATGGGAATAGGCGCGCTCCTGGAGATACAGGCCAGCGGCCAGTCGAGTAGGTCGGATGGTACCTGCTATGACGTGACCGCCGAGGTCACGTCCGCGCCCTCCCAGTTGACGCTGGCGGGTCCATCGACCGATGGAAACGCGATAAACCAGATTCGCGGCACCGGGGCTTTCATGTATGCGGCGGAAAGTGTTACGGCTGGCCAGTGTGAGGGCGCGCTGATGTTTGGCCTCTTCGACAGCGGAGGCCCGGGCGGGATTTACACGCAGCCCTTGGCTGGAAACCTTCCGCCAGCGGTTCTTTACACATTGTTTTTGCCATCAGGTGGCACTTGCCAAGCTTGCGACGACAATTTCGCTATCCAGTTGACCAAAGAATGACGCCCCCACAGGAATTCTGGAGGTTGCAGGCATTTTCCAAGCTGGCGATGTTGATTTCTCTTATGTGTTGGCGATGACGGTGCTTATGCCGTGCCGCCCGCAGTCCAATTCAGCCGGTTGTGAACAGCGCCATGTTCGTAGTATTGGAGACTGATGAATCTCACTGCCGATCGCGCGTCGATCGCCGCCTCCTTCTCGGTCGCGTGCCTCGCACTACTCGTAGGCTCCTGCCTCACCCCTCCTGCCGCCAGGGGGATCGGCAAGCCCTCGGACGTACCAGGATCGCCAGCGGTCGCGCCCAGTTTGGGCGACTTCACGCGCACATCCCCTGAGCTTCTCGCGAAGCTGCGTCTGGGTTGGAACCTTGGCAACAGTCTGGACGTGCCCAACGGCGAGACCGCGTGGGGCAACCCACGCGCCACGCCCGAGCTGTTCGCCGCGGTTGCCAAGGCGGGTTTTGCACTGGTGCGCATTCCTGTCACATGGGCGCAGCACCTGGGGCCCCCTCCAAGCTATGTCATCGATCCGGACTGGCTCGATCGGGTGGAGGAGGTTGTCGGCTTCGCTCGGGCGGCGGGACTATACTCGATTATCAATTCGCACCACGAAGGCGGTTGGCTGTCGCTCAAGGACGCCAATGGCAACACAACGGAGGAGAACAACGCCGTGGTGCGCGCGCAGTTCGTAGCGGTCTGGTCGCAAATCGCCAAGTACTTCGCCAATCAAGGTGAAGAGCTGATGTTTGAGTCGATGAACGAAGTCCACGACGGATATGGCAAGGCCGATCCTCGTCATATCAAGATCGTCAACGACCTGAATCAGGCCTTTGTGAACCTCGTGCGGGCAAGTGGCGGCAACAATAGCAAGCGTCACTTGATCATCCCCGGCTACAACACGAACATCGATGAAACGCTCCGGGGCTTCAAGCTACCGACCGACTCGGCGAAGAACCGGTTGATTTTGTCGGTTCACTGCTATGACCCCTACCTGTACGCGCTCATGGGCCAGACGCATACCTGGGGTCGTGCTTCGCCGGGCAGGGATGATTGGGGTCAGGAAGACTACATTGTGGCTCAGTTCGACAAGCTCAAATCGCGCTACGTCGATCANNGTGTATTGGGACAATGGCGATCGAGGAGGCAGGGGCTTCGCACTCATCGACCGCGGGAGCAACAGCGTGGTTCAGCCGAAAGTGATGGAGGCAATGCTGAGAGCTGCCACGAGCTCTTACTCGCTCAAGGACATTGCGCTGCCGGCGCCCGCGAAGTGACGGGACGGAGGCGCGGACAAGCAGGGTGGCCAATCCCAGATGTTGTCGCTGCCCTTCTCGTAAAGATGATGGGCAATGCCGTAGACCAGATCCACGTTCATGGCTTTGAGGAATCTCTGCAGCAGCCCGTTGTGAATTTCAACGCTCTGGTGGCGCTCGAACGGCAAGACCGTCAGCAAAGCGGACGACGTCTGCGCGACAGGGTTCGGTCCCACCACCGGGGCGGGTCGCCGAATACAGCCACCGCCAAGCAGGACGGCGCTGGCAAACAGGAAAGGCATCGCACTGATACCCATGCGGCGCATGCTATACGAACCCCCGCTCCCTCGTGCTTGATCATCTTGCGTACGCAAGTCGTGGGAATGTCTTCGCTCGCAGCTGGTCTTTGATCGACCGGCTCTCGCTGAACCGCCGCCGTTTGAGGTCTATCGATAGAGACCGCGCGTCAGTTGCCGTACCCAGCCGCAAAGATGTTCGCCTGGACGGCGTTAGCAGTTGCGTCGGACGCCGCTCCAGAGGTCATGACGCCTTCATAGAAGTCGCCCTGAGCCGTGTCGGTGCCGTCGCCGCCGGTACCGAGAACGATGGCGCCCTGCTTCTTCATCGGATTGTAGCCATTTGGACGTACGCCGTCGTAAAAGCTCGTGAGGGTTTCCGTTTGCGCGTTGCCACCCTTGAGCGCGAACGACCCGGATCTCCCTATCACCATCGCAGTTACATACGGGGACGTTTGCGAAGTATCCGCGGCGTTCGCGGCAAAGCTCGCTTGCGCGTAGACGCCGTTTTCCATGTCCGCCATGACCCAGGGACCAGCGCCACCCCCCTTTCCTTGAGACGTCCAGTTGCCAAAATAGACAGCCTCCATGGTGCCCGCGCCATCGTCGTGATTGTCCGTCTCGGCGTTTCCGTAGTCGAAGCAGCAACTGGCGTTGAAAAAGGTGCCGCTCGTCACCATGTATTCGGTCTCCGGCTGGTCGCCGGTCGCGACGCCCGTGGTCTTGTCTATTCGGTAGCCGTATCCAACAGGGAGGTGGACGCCGTAGACCTTGCGACCGGAGATCGTAAACGGGAGGGCCGTCGCGTCGGCCTCTTTGGGAGCCGTCGTATTCCTCTGACCGATGGGCGCCTGCGTGAGGTGGTTATTCTTACCGGACTGGTCGTAGATGATGGTGATGGTGCACGTAGTGCCTGTGCAGAAGGTGTCCTGCGTGGCCGAGTCGGCGAAGCCTCCTGGGCTCAGCACTCCGATGTCCTTCGTCGTTTTGTCCGAGGCGCGTGTGACCTGGTATAGGTTGCCGTTGTACGCGCCCAAAAGAGCCCGCACCGTGCTGTGGGCTGCAACGCATGGGGTATTGCCGGCTGCAAAGATGTCGCAAGGCCCGGTGCCGGCCGTTGTCTTGCCGCCCGAACCGGTGTTTCCGCCCATGCCGGAGGTTCCAGCCGAACCGCTAGTACCGCCCGAACCAACCCGACCGCCGCTTGCGCCTCCAGTGGTCGCCCCGCCGGTTGAAACTGCTCCACCCGTGGCCTTTGTACCGCCAGTGCTGGTGATTCCCCCAGTTGCAATGCCGCCACCGGTCGCAAGCGAACCGCCTGTAGCTGTTGCGCCGCCGGTGCTCCGCATTCCACCGGTCGCCACGCCTCCGCTTGCGGCAGTGCCACCCGCGCCCGAGGCTGTGCTCCCTCCGCTGGCTAGCGAGCCAGCTTCTGCGACCGAGCCGCCAGTCCCCGCAGAACCTCCCCTGCTCATGCTTCCCCCGGCGGCGCTGCTTCCTCCCGTGCTGGTCACACCTCCAGTCGCGGCGTTGCCACCGACGTTGCTCATGCCGCCTGTCCCCTGTCCTGTGGACCCGCCAGATCCAGAGCATCCCAGTAGGAAAGCTCCGACCATCCCGGAGAGCAGCAGAGTCCTTGCAACCCGAAATGCTCGCGTGACGCCTGGCGCTGTGCACATCATATCAAGACTCCTCTCGTCAAAGTGGCGGTGATCGCGGTCATTGGGCATCATTGAATTTGCATCCTCTCGGATGATAGTTCCGCAAGCACCTCTCCGCGGCTCGAAGACTTGTCGTGGAGACGATCGCTTTGGATGGCGCCATGACGATCGAGTCCGACCCAACGCGTTTGCGCGCCGGATTCCGGCGTCGTGGTGGCTGCCTTGCCTCGCCATCTCGATCCACCAAACGCAATGCACTGATAAGTGCAGAAAACTTGCCTGCCAAGGCACCCGGCGTGTGGGGGTGGCGGGGCTCTTGGGCCTCGCGCGCTGGTTCAGGGTTCGAAATGGAGAGGCTCGGCGAGACCTCGGACCCGAGGATGGCTCCGCCGCACGAGCGGCGGCAGCCCCTTAGCGCAGATTCGGGTCGCTACCACCCCATTGACGCGCAACGCACAGCCAGCCGGCAAGCGCACAATTGCCGCGACGAGTGGGGTGCGTGGGTGTTGCAACGCAAGCGTGCCTGCGAACGAGGAGGGACTCCACTGCCACGTATCCTTGCGCGTCGCGGATGTGACGGGTGATGGACGCCCCGACATCCTGGCCGTCGAGGGCACAAACGGCGTTCCGTCGCTCGAGCTCTTCACCAACACCGGCAAGGGCGCGTTCGCGCAGGCTACGCTTCCGTTCGTGTTCCCGACCAACTCCGGCGATCCGGTGGCCGCCGACTTCAACGGCGACGGCATCCTCGATCTCGCAAGTCAAGGCAACAGCGCGACNNCCGTCGGGGATTTCGATGGCGACGGCCGCCCCGATCTCGCCTTTGCCGGGTACGACTATCAGATGATGGGCGGTTTCGTGACCGATGCCGGAGGCATCGCGCTGCCCGGGCCCGAGCCGACGAACTTCGCCATGAACGTGTACCGCAACACGGGCCAGGGCAGCTTCGCGGCGCCCTCGAGCTACGCCAACCCGACGTTTCTTTCGGACCTGGTCACCGGCGACTTCGACGGCGACGGCCACCTCGACATCGCCGAGCTGGCCTCGACGACTGCCTGGCTGCTGGGCGTCTTCTACAACGCCGGCGACGGCAGCTTCGCCGACGAGGCGACCTTCGGGCCGAACCCCGAATGGGGCGGCTTTGGCCTCGGCGTCGCCGACTTCAACGGGGATGGCATCGACGACCTCGCCACCGTGACCTACCTGCGCCCCAACGCCAGCGACGAAGCCATCGACATCATCGAGGTGTGGAGCGGCGCGCGCGACCGCAGCTTCGCCATGGTCACCACGGAAATCACGGCGGTCCCCGACGTCTACCAGGTCGCCATCGGCGACTTCAACGGCGACGGCAAGCCCGACCTCGCGCTGGCGCTCCAGCCGGCTGGACGGGGTGGCGCGGCGCCGCCGGTGCCCGTAGCAGTGTACGTCAATCAGGGCGACGGCACCTTTGCCGCGCCGACCACCTATTTCTTAAGCGGCGCGAGCGAGCTGCTGACCAACGCCATCGTCGCGGGCGACTTCAACGGCGACGGCGTGGCCGACATCGCGGTGGCGACCACCGGCCGTTTCTCCCCCTATCCCGTCGCCGTACACGTACTGCTCTCGCAGTGCGATTAGTCCGCGGTAAACGAGATCCGTCGGCTGCCGGCGAGGCGCGGACTCTGGTTTTCTCCGGCGACGAGCAGCGCCTGGAGGAACGTCGTGCGCGTGACCCAACTGTGAGCGAAGATCTTCCACACATCTGCGTTCGCAACTGCGGTCCCATCAATATCATTGAGGTTTTCGCTGGCGGGTGAGATCCGGCGGGTGATCCTTTCGTGATTGGTTGGATTTGCAACCCGCCGGAAACTGCGGAAGAATCCGGGACAGGTCGCGACACGCTGGTAGATTGCTGTCTGCCATCTTGGGGGGAAAACATGCACAGCACACGGAAGACACATCTTCTTGTCCTAGGGCTGCTGGTCGGCGCGCCCATGGCGGTGGGCTGCGGTGGCGCCGCCGCCCACAATGACGCCAGCATTCAAACCGGCGGAGCGGGCGCCACAGGCGGCACCGCCAACACAGCCGGCACGACCAGCGCGGCGGGACAACCCGCCACCGGCGGCAGCACCGGTGGCTCGCCACCCGGAGGCGTCGGCGGCAGTTCCACGAGCACTGGCGGGCTGACCAGCACAAGCGGTGCAACGAACATGGGTGGTTTCATCAGTTCAGGCGGCGTCGCCAGCGCGGGCGGTCTCACCAGCGCCGGCGGTCTTACCAGCACGGGAGGCGCCGGTGCGACGGGGACTGGCGGAGTCACCGCAACGGGCGGAGCTGGTAGCCCGGACGCTGGTCAAGACGCAAACGTGCTGTCCGATTCGGGCCTACCTGGTGACGCTGTCGCAGACGGGGGCACCCCGTCCCAAGCAGATGCCGACGGGGGAGGAAACGGGGACGGCAAACTCATTCCGTCCTGCGAGGAGATTTTGTTCGACAACACGGGTCCGCCAGCGAGCTATCCGGTCATTTATCGGGGAGCCGCAGCTGCGACCGACGCTGGCGTAGATGGAGGGCTGCTTTCTGGCCCGGTTGCTGGCGCACCGTTCAACCAGGACAACACGGTGCCGGCAGTCGAGGCCTACTTGGCCGATTGGGAGAAGGTCAACGGGTATGACGGGATCCTCACGACTGCCGGTCCAGCATCCTGCTTCAGTATGCTTTGCAGCGTTCGGTTCACTCAGAACTACTGCGGCCTGTCGATCTACTCCCCTCAGTCAACATACAGAGGCACCTGGTCGATCATCATCTACTCGCAAACCGGCAGTGTCTATAGAGTCACTTCCGGGCTGGTGTACATGATGCCAATGCCCCGCAACGTCCTGCTGACCCAGCAGCAGATCATCAATGCCATCGTCGGACAGAAGCTTACCGTCGACTGCGCGACCGGTCCGAGCACCGTCCAAGTATCCAACCAGGACACCTTTGTCATCCCCCCGGACCCCAGCGTGTATGTGCGCTCCTCCCCGACCGTCCAGACAGCTTTGGAGTACAGATTGGCCATTCCGGTCGAGGTAACGACCGGCGGGTCGTCGTGGACCGCTTACGTAGACGCTATTGACGGCAGCTTCCTCGAAGCGGTTGCCAACTTCATCTGTAGCTAGCGGTGCCGCGCACGAGGCTCATGCGTCCCGAGGGCTGCCAGGAGCCCTGACGCCCACTACCGGAGGGCCGGGTAACCAATGGCGTTCTCGACGGACGACGAAGGTAGTCACCACGGCCCCCGAGCAAAGGAAGGTAGATGAGCGAAGAAGGCACCGGGTCAATTTTGGCAAACGAAGCTCGTGCAAACGGAAGCATCTCCGCAAGCGGTGGAGGGTACGCAGGCTGCTCGAGCGTTGCAGTCGTTGGAATAGCGACGACAAGCGCCTCCCACTGGGGAACCTATTGGTCCATTACAAAAATAAACAAACTCGCCTATGTCGCCTCCATTGAAGAAATTGATCTCCCCACAGATGAAACCACCAGCACAGGTGCCTCCTTGCTGGCACTGGGTGTAGCACCAGCCGTCGCCCTCCGGAGAGCAGCCGGAACCTCCGTACGGGCAGAGTTCACCCTCATAGAGAAATTCGCCGGCAAGACACGGCTGGGGGTGAGGAGCGCCCACACGCTGAGAACTGCTATCAGGTTCCGGCTTGCCACTCGCATCCACACCCGCATCTGCCCCGTATCTGCACATAATGGATTGCGCACACAGCTTGTTCTGGTAACAGGGACTTGGGCGCCCCACACAGGGGTCGTTGGACGCTGTTGGCGTATCGCCAGGATTGCACGACAGTGGATCATCACAGTGCACACCCTCAGGCACTACGCACAGTATGGAGCCACAGTTGTCTCCCAAGGAATAGCACTCGCGCTCCGCTGGGCAGTCCCCGGATAGGTCGGCGTACTCTGATCCAGACGTGAAGCCCACCTGCTGGTCGCCTGGGTTGCACCCAGGTATCGCCCCACACATGCCGCCTTGGCTGAGTGGAGAATCGGTGGCGTGCCCTTGACTACCAGTTCCACTATCCCCGTTTGGTCTGCCGGCGTCCGAAGCACTCGTACGCCCACCAGCATCTGCCCCAGATATTCCGCCGGAACCAATCGTGCCACCAGCACCAGCAACACTAGCAGCACCACCAGTACCGCCAGTGCTGACACCCCCGGCTCCGCCTGGACCAATGAGGCTGCCACCCGTACCACCTACGCTGGCACCAGCGGATCCACCCGGACCAATGGCACCACCCGAGCCTCCGGTTGTTCCGCTGGTGATGGTACTGCCTGCCTGGCGTCCGCTTGCAGCTCCCGCATCACCGGCTCTGCTCTTGAGACCAGAGCTACTGCATGCCAGCCCGAACAGGCCAGCTACAAAAAGAGCTGCTACAGCCGTTGGCATCCCAGGCCCAGGCCCAGGCCCACAGATGCCGGAATGATTATGTCCCGTGCTGTCCGCTTGAGGAAGCTCTCAATGCGCTGCCTGACATCCGGTTCCTTCATGACCCAGAAACCATGGTACCGCTTTTCGGGTACACAGGATGCGCGAAGAATCGAGGGGGGTCTGGGCGTCTGGGAAGCTGCAGGTGGACCCGGCTAACGCAGCGTAGACATAAGCTGTTGAAGTACCCCACCAGGCATGTTCCCTAGAGGTTCTACGCCACGGGGATGACCAGAAATATTTCTGGCGGCTGCGCGGACAGTTGAAGGATGTCGCCTCGCTCTGGGTAAGGAATCTACTTGGCCTTCTTTCCAGGAAACACCGGTGACGGCGACATTTTCGCCTTGGCGGCCAGCGCCTTTTGATTCTTGTCCGCGGTGTCCTGCTTCCTGGATTTGTCTTTCGCTTTCGGTGACTTGTCGCCCATGGTGATATCCTCCTGCAGTTTGGTAGGGCAATGCTCCCCCCTTGCCTTGGGCAAGTCCAAGACAATCGCGGCAGGTAGATATCGGTGTTGGCTTTCATGCGCGCCCCGCTGGACTTTCATCTGGCCCGGCAATCCCCCTTGCGGCGGCGCCGCCACCTCACACGTCGAGGTGCCCGAGTTGCTCGCCGCCTGCCCGTTCCTGGATGGGGTCGCCGTCGGCGAAGGCGAAGCAGTCCTCAGCGCGCTGCTCGAAGGCCGCTCTCACTTCGAGATCCCGGGCCTCGCCACACCGCAAGTTTCGCACACCGCCCGAGGCGCACCTCGTAGATCGTAGCCAACACAGGGCAGATCGATCTTTGCGACGGCAGCCTCTACATGCGAATGCGCGACTTGAACTCGGCCGGTGGCGCTGCCATTCGCAACGGCGATTCGCGGGCTGCGCTTGGCGAGTACACCTTACACCACCATGGTGGCGCCAATGAAGTAGGTCGCCCGCAACCACGGGGCGAGGGGTCCAAGTGGAAGGTGAGACCAAGGCCGTGGAGTCCGCCAGCCCTCAGAATTCTGAGGGTACCCATCCATGATTCGGCTTGCCCTCCGGTCGGGAGACAGACTTGGAGTTGGCCTCGAACTTGCTAATAGCCTGCCCACTCGACCCGGAGGCAGCTATGACCCGTTTGATATCAAGCAGGACCGCTTGTTCTGTTCTCGCCGCGCTTTGCTTACCCGCGCTTGCTGGCTGTGGTTCAGGCAGTACCCTTGGAAGCGGAAGAGCGGTGGGCAGCGATGGCGCTGCTGCCGGGGCGAGCGGCGGCACGACCACAACAGTGGGCTCGGCCCAACCGGATGGCGCGGCCTCGGACCTCGCAGCCAAGCCGGACGCGGCCATCGATCGTGGGGTGGGCGGCGGCGGTGGCGCGGCCGGCGATGGCGCAGACGTGGGTGCTGGTGATTCCGGCAAAGCTGCGGCCGGTGGCAGCGGCTCGGGGGGCGTCAGCGGTGGCCCAATGAGTTCCGGCGACGGCACATCGGGCGGTCGTGGGGGCCCGAGCATGGGCTCCGGAGGAGCCATGGGTGGCTCACGCGGTGCAGGGAATGGGGACGCGGCTGTGACGAATTTCGGCGGCACCTTGAGCGGCGGCTTCACGAGTAGCGGCGCTGGTTACTCCGGCTCCGGGGGCACCACGGTTGAAAGTAGCCTCCCATCGTGCGACGGGGGCGTCCTGTCACTGCAAGCGGTTTGGCCGTTGCCAACGACGATCAGCGCGTGGCCATGGGCGATCGCCGTGGACGGCCAAGGCAATGTCTACGCGGCAGGGTCTTTTGACGTGTCAGCGTCGTTTGCAACCGTGGTGCTGACCTCGTCGGGTCCCCAGGACATGTTCCTTGCGAAATTCGACTCGACTGGCGCGCTCGTGTATGCGAACCGCTACGGCGGCCCAAGCTTCGACGACGCGTCGCCAGCGCTAGCCGTCGACGACGTGGGCAATGCCTATCTTGGCGGTGGGTTCGGGCAGACGCTCGACTTCGGTGGAGGGACAACGCCGCTCGTGGCCCTGACCAGCGACGCGTTCGTGGCCAAGATTGGACCGACGGGGCACACGATTTGGGCACAGCGATTCGGGTGGGCCGGCGAGACCTGGGCCAACGGCGGCAGCGGCTATGTCTACTCGATCGCCATCGCGCCCGGAGGCGATCCGGTGATTGCGGGGACAGCGGGTGGAACCATCACGCTCGGCTCGACGAACTGGACATCGGCCGGAACTAACTCCCAGCCCTTCGTTGCGCGACTGAAAAGCGCGGACGGCTCGGTCGTGTGGGGTGCGGCGTCCGGTGGCACATTTGACACGGGCCAGACCTTTGTGACCGTCGATTCGCAAGACCACACCTTCGTCGCGGGGCAAGCGTTGAGTGGCGGCGGTGCTTGGGGCACTGGCGTTGGCACGTTCCGCGTCGGCTTCGACCCGAGTGGGAAGCCTATTTGGAGTCGTTTCGATCAACCCTCGCTTCCAATGGGCATGACGGTCGATGCAGCGGGGCGACTGGTTGTCGTCGAAGACACACTGGATCCCACGGCACCCGTGACCATTGAGACGACGAGCTTTTCTGCTGTTAGCTCGGCACTTGTGCTGCTCTTCAGTCCGATCGATGGCACGCTCATCTCGGGCGCTCAAATCGCTGAGACTTTTCCATGGGGAGTAGTGGCCGACACCCGCGGCAACTCGCTGGTGGCGGGCACCTATTGGAGCAGTCTCACCTGGGGCAGCGCTAGCTTGCCCAGAAGTGGTAACCAGCCGCTGTACTTGGCGGCCGTCGACGGAACCTCCAAGCCGGCAGGGTTGGCAGGCCTGGGTACGACTGCCGGCGCAGACGCCTACGGAATCGCGATGGACCTCTCGGGGTCCGGGCGAATCTTCGTTGCGGCATCACTGGACACGGCCACGACGTCGTCCGTGGGTCCGATTGCGGCGGGGCCCTTCATTGCTGTCTTCGGGCCTGATCCGTGCGTGACAGGTGGTGGACCCCAGGGCTCGATGACGGGGAATCCGTCGGATCATGGTGATCTTCCGCCGGACGGATCTCCGCCGGTTACACAACCTGACAGCGGCGTTCTGGCCCAGTGCCCCGCTTCGTCTGCGCTGGCTGTGAACGGCGCCGCGTGTCCCGTCAAGAGGGGATGCGCCTATGGCAGTGAATGCTGCATCTGCATTCCAACCCCTTGCGGCGGACAGTCCACGACGTGGACTTGCACCACGCTCGCCGCGCCAGATCCGGGCTGTCCTGCATCGCCGCCGGCAGACGGCGTGGCGTGCTCGACCTCGGGCCTTGAGTGCACGTATTGCGCGTCCGGTGGGCGTCAGTTGGCCACGTGCACGGCGGCAGGTTGGCAATCGGGATACGCGCAGCTGCTCTGCAACTGACCCCCGTGCTGGCTTCCCTGTTCGTCCGTCGAGAACTTCATTGACTACGCGGCTCTCCGGCGG
>PMIX01000406.1 GCA_003158395.1 Myxococcales bacterium
ACAGCCGGTGGCCAGCGCATCCCCGATGGTGCTGAAGGCCTCGCCGATCTCGATCCGCCGCTCCGGCGTGAAGATCCACATGCCAGTGCGAATCAGCGGCGCGGCGACGATCAGGGCAGCAGCCAGTGCGAGGCCGCGCCGTGTGCCCACCAGCACCAGCAGAGCCGGCCACAGCAGGTAGAACTGCTCTTCCACAGACAGCGACCACAGGTGCGAGACGTACCACGAGCGCAGGTGGTGGTAGTTGACGGTGTAGGTGAGCGCGTGCAGGCGGTCGCCCGGAGCCAGAACCAGCAGGCCCAGCCCGCCCAGCAGTAGCACGACGCCGATGTAGAGGAACGCAGCCGGAAGAATGCGCAGCGCACGTCGCAGAAAAAACCGCGACAAAGAAATGCGACCAGTCTTGGCGCGCTCGCGCAGCAAAAGCAGCGTGATGAGGAACCCCGAAATGACGAAGAACACGCGCACGCCCAGGTTGCCCAGGCCGTAGAGCTCAGGCAGCCTTGCGCCGCTGGTCAGCTCGCGCGTGCCTGACAGGTGCGCTAGCAACACCAAGCACACCGAAATCCCACGCAAGCCGTCCAAGCATGGCACGCGGGCGCTCATGGGCACACCCATCTTCGCACAAGCGCCGAGGCGCGACGACTACTTCGCGGATCAGATCTCAACCCTGTCGCTGGGCCGATTTCTCCCGCGCCGCAACTGATATAACGGGATCCGAAGGACTGCACCACTAACTCGGAGCGGCATCATGCGACAAATTTTCGGCCCCGTCAGTATTGCTGGCTGCCTCTTCCTAACCTTCGCGTGCAGTTCCTCGGGTCCTGCCAATTCTAGCTCCACCGGCGGGAGCTCCGCCACGGGCGGAACAGTTGTCTCCGGTGGCCAGATGGGCTCGGGCGGCGGCAGTGTCGCCGGAGGATCCACCTTGCAGGGTGGCACCGTTTCATCCGGCGGCAAGGTTTCAACCGGCGGCGCAAGCGGCACAGGTGGCACGATCGCTGCTGGCGGAACCAGCGGCACCGGCGGTAGCGCCGCCACGGGCGGCGTGAGCGGCACGGGTGGTACGATTGCCACTGGCGGCAACTCGGCCACCGGCGGCGCGAGCGGCACAGGTGGTATCATCGCCACTGGCGGCGCCACGGTCTCCGGTGGCATTGGCGGCGCCGGGGGCACCACTGCCACGGGAGGCACCACTGGGACCGGCGGCAGCACACGGACAGGTGGTACATCAGCGTCGGGGGGCACCGGCAGCGGAGGTGTCGCGAGCGGTGGCACCAGCACGTCTGGCGGAACGTCGTCGACCGGCGGAATGGCAACCGGTGGAACGACCACAACCGGCGGCACGACAGCGAGCGGTGCAACGGCTTCGATTATCTCTGCCGTGCCCTTGCTCGACACCAGCGGAAATCTGGTCAATGCGCATGGTGTGGGCTTTATCAAGGTCGGCAACACCTATTACATGGTGGGCGAGCAACGCTCGGGAAAGAACGACACCTATTCCGGCTCGGCCGCCAATGGCGAAGACGCCTTTTCGGGCATCAGCATGTATTCGACGACGGATTTCGTGAACTGGACCTTTGTCGGAACAGTGGTGACGCCGGTCCCCGGGACGATCCTCTACCCTCCTCAGTGCGGCGAGAGACCGAAGATCTTGTACAATGCTTCGACCAGCAAGTACGTCATCTACATCNNTACCGGTGCCGATGATTTCCAGGTCTTCCAGGACACCGACGGCTCGCAATACCTAGTCCGCTCCGAGGGCAAGTTGTACAAGTTTTCCGCGGATGGTTTGAGTGTCAATACCACCCCGGTAAAGACCGGAATTCAGAGCGGTGAAGGCGTGTCCCTCTACCAGGCGGGCAGCACATACTTCTGGCAGAGTTCGCAAGGAAGCTACTGGCATTGCAACGACAATTCCTACTCCACCGCGACATCACTGACTGGGACATGGACTTCGCACGGCAATTTCTGTCCGAGCGGATCCAAGACCTGGGAGTCGCAGGACACGGCGGTTGTCACAGTGGCCGGCACTTCCGGAATGACCTACATCTACGTTGGTGATCGATGGGTCAACGGCCATTTGCCAGCATCGACGCTGGTGATGCAGCCCTTTACGGTAAGCGGTTCCACGGAATCGATCTCCACCTACAATCCGATATGGAATCTGGATGTCGCGGCTGGCACCTGGAGCCCGGTCACCGCTTCCGGAACAATTGTCAACGACAGCACCACAGGCACCGGGCCGAACCAATTCACCTACAGCAGCGGCTGGACCGCCAGCTCATGTAGCAGTTGCTACAACAGTGATTCACATTCGTCGTCCACCACTGGCGCGACCGCCACCATTGGGTTTACCGGAACGCGAATCCTTCTCTATTCCGCCTATGACAACAGTTCGGGAGTCATGGGTGTCACGCTGTCAAATGGCAGCGGCACGGCGGTGACCCCGGAAATGCAGGTCAGCCTCCGCTACGATGCGCCGGCCACCGGCAACTATCTGGTCTATGCCAGCCCCGTCGTGCCGAACGGATCCTACCTGCTCAAGGTACGGGTGACCGGCCTCAAGGACTTGTACAGCAGCGGAACGACATGCAACATCGATCGCGTGTTGATTCAGTGAGGTCCTGGAACGTCAACTGCCAAGCCGGCTTGTCCCACGCCGCCACAGGGGCGGAGGAATGAGCCAGGAGCAAGCACGAAACCGCGATCGGCAGTAAGGGCATGCGATGATCATAGTATTCGACGTCGCTGCGGGCGGAAGACGCGGGGACCGCCAGGGTCGGCAATAGCGCGCCGTCTCCGTGCTCGGCCCGAATCGCTTCTACGATGCCGTCACAGGTAGTGCACCAGCTGGAGAACCACACTGCCAAACTGAGGCAAGCTGCCACGCTCGGAGCGGGCCGTGCCGGCGTTCATGGAAGCGTACAGGGCGAAGGTCCAAGCATCGGAAAGGTAGTAGCTGGCGATGGCTTGCGCCAGGGTCGAGCGATCCAGCGGATTGATCAGAGCAAACGCGCTAAGCTCGAGCTTGCTGGTCAGGGCCTTCGGCCAGGCCAGGCGGGCGAAGATCTGATGGCGCGACATCGGCTCCTGCTGGTCATTGGCATAGCCCCGCAGATACCATAGCTCCGGTGCCGTCCCTGGCAGGGCCCCCAGATTGAACCAGTTCTCCCAGTCCGCATGGGCAAAGCCTGCCTGGTGGTAGTGATACTCGAGGTTCAAGGTGACCTTGCTGGCAATGGTCCATGAGGCGCCGGTAGCCACATCATTGCGAAATGCTGTGCCCGCGGCAGAGGGCAAGATGAGCGGCATCTCGGGCGGTAGCGTTCCCGTGGCCTGGCCATAGTCGAAGCCGCGCGTGATGAGATTGCCTTCCACTCCGCCGGCCCATTCGGCATAGGCCACCACCGCGTCGCCAAAGGGCCGCGTGACATTGAGACCCACCTTCGAACGCTGGCGCTCAAAGTATCCCAGCAACTGTGAGCTCCAGTCGCCGATATCGAGGCTGATGGCCCCCAACACGCGATGGGCCGCGTTGGTGGCATCGAAGCGCGGATCCACGCCGAATTGACTGGTACTGACGATGGCTGACGGCTGGCAGATCTTGGGCGCATAGGCCAGGCTCACCGAGCCGCGGCCCCAGATCTTCTGCCCGCGCACCATTGCCGTGCCCAGTCGATTCTGGCGGGCAGCGGAAGGGTCCAGCGACGCCTGCCCCACCAGAGTGCGGGTTTTGAGGAAGTCCGTGGGATTGAAGCCCAGCGCGGCGCCATTGCGCAGGTTGATGCGTCCTGCTTCCAGATAGGTGCTGGCTGCCGGTTCCCAGGTCAGGTATCCCTCACGGAAGTCATTGCGAAGGGTGGTGCGCGACAGGAAGTCGATGTTCTCCTGCTCGAGGACATTGAAGCGATCGCTAAGGGTGACGGTCAACGGCCTCCACGGATGCCACTGCAGGTACAGGTCAAAGCTGGTGCGGTTCTGCCAGTCGTAGATGGCTGACGGGAAAGGCACCGGTACCTCGCGCGCAGGGGTGGCTCGCGTGTAGGCATCTTCGAGGAAGAGTTTCTTTTCAAGTCTCGACGTCTTCCCTGCCCTAGCCGAAGCCTCGGGCGCAGGGCCTGCTGGCTCTGTCGTCTGTTCGATCTCCCGCGGGATGAGATCGAGATCCCGGTCTTCGCCCCTCGCACCTCGCTGCGCCGCGTCTTGGATCTCCTGCGGCACGAACTTGAGATCCTCGTCCTCACCGGCGGCGGCTCGCCGCGCGGCCGCAAGTGCGAGAGCCGCGGCCAGCCAACGACGAACTCGCCTCATTCTTCCTTGAATCTTGGCAGGTAGTCTCGCTGGAACCACGCATCCTGTGCTTCCTCTACTCGGAAGCTTGAATACGTCATGGTGGTCACCAGGCGCGAGTCCACCGCGTCGATAATGATGGTCTCTTTGGATCGGGTGGCTCCAAGCTGCTGCTCGTACTTTCGGAAATAGGCGATCTTCAGCAGGCGCCCACTGTCCGAGTAGAACTTGGCCTTGATGGGTCGGTACGTCTCCCTCTCAACCCAATACTCCAGCCGGCTGTACATGGCCTCGGCCGTGACAGCACCCAAATCCAGGTGCCAAACGCTGCGGTCTTTGTGGTCGGCATCCTGAATGGTCTCCTCGCCCACCAGCTTGGGCGTGTAATCCAGGGCCAGATTCACAGTCACCACGTCCCCGTCCGACGCCTGTCCAGTCAGCCGCTGCTGCGGGGAGATGCGCACGCTGGCCTTGGAAGCGGGGTCATAGAACCACATGTTGCTGCCATTGAGCAGCACCAGCTTGCCCACGTCGCGCGGGGGGACCACGTAGCGCACGAGGTTCTTAAAGCGCCGCGCATCAGCATAGAACTTCGAATGCACGGCCAACTCGACCTTGTCCCGTGCCTTTCCATTCACGTACTCCACCAGCGCCAGCGAGACGCGAAAGGCCTGCTGGGGATTGCGAACCTTGTCGGTGGCCGCGACGATCTCTGCCGCCGAAGGCGGCCCGGCAAGGGCGTGGCTGGCAGGTATCGCGGCAAGCGTTCCAGCGAAGAAGAGCAAAACCTGACTAGTGAACATCGGAGACCCTTTCACACGTGGCGGAGGGCGTCCACAACCTTCAGTCGAGCCGCGCGATTGGCTGGAATCACCGCAGCCACGGTGGCCATTAAAACCAGCCCCAGCCAAGCCCCTGACAGAAGCGGCACCACTCCGCTGGTCAGCACGCGCAGCGGAACCGGGGCGGCGTTGCCCGGCGGCGTCCAGGTGGCCCCCATATGGTTGAAAGCCACGGCGATGAGCTGCCCGATCACGATGCCAACCGTAGCGCCCAACGCGCCCAGGAAGGCACCCTCGATGATGAAGACATTGCGTGTTCCACTGCGCCGTACGCCTAGAGCCCTGGCCGTGCCGATCTCGTTGGTCCGCTCCATCACGCTCATCCCCATGGTGTTCACCACCGTGAACAGCACAATGACGCCCATGATCAACGAGATGAAGAAGAAAATGGCATCGAACATGTCGACCGCCTGCTTGTAGAAGGGTTGCCGCTCCACGAAGTCCCGCACCTCCAGGTCCAGATGGTGCTGCTGAAAGACAGTCTTCAATCGCGAACGCACAGCAGCGATGTCTCCGGTCCGATGTAGCTGCAGCACGATGGCCATGGCCTTGGGCTCGTTGCGGCCGTACAGCAGCTTCTGCGCCAACTTGAGGTGCATGGCAATGAAGCTCTCGTCCAGCTCGCGTGCCGACTGCGGCTCTGCGGCACTTATGAAGAGGCTCATCACATTGGGCGCGCCGCCTGCCGTGGCCGCGAGCAAGTCCAGTCTGGGCCGAGCGTCGGCGGGGGCAGCCTGAATTTGCTCCCGCTCTGCCTGCGCCAGGGCCGCAATATCGGGGGCCTCGCTCTCGGCCGTGGGAGACGGAGCAATCAGCTGCGGGCGCGGCGGACAGTTCTTGATGCCGAGCTTCTCACAAAAGCCGAGCACGCGGGCCAGTCCCACGCCCACCACGCCGCTCGCTTCATCCTCGTCGTGTAGTCCCGAGGGCTTTCGCACGCGCGTTGTAAAGATGCCCTGCTCATCCCAACGCAACATGCGATCACGATCCGAGGGTACGAAACCGGTCCCAAAGAAGGTCTTGGAGGCATTGACCTCGAAGTTCCCGGCGATGCCGGCCACCGACACCGTGGGCGTGATGACATTCAGCATGGGCTTGATCTCGGGGTCTTCCTGGATCAGGCGGATGACGCCCTGGTAGTCGTCGATGCCAAAGGCGAGGGGATTGCCTGCGCCATAGTCGAAGTAGCCCGAACGGAAGACCGTCAGGTGGCCTACGCTCTCGATGGTCATGGTCTTGAGCGCCACCCGGATGAAGCCAATGAACTCGCCGAAGAGCACGATGGCGACGGCCCCCACCGCGATGGCCAACATGGTCATCAGCGAGCGCCGACGGTTGCGGAAGACGTTGCGAAAGGCGATCTTGAACATCATCAGTTCTTCCCCTCCGAGCGGTGATCCACCAGCTCACCGTCACGGATAGCGAAGGTCTCCTCCGCGTGCGAGATGAGCTGAGGATCATGGGTGGAGAAGACGAAGCTGGCCGCATGCTCCTCCTGCACCTTGCGCATCAGCGCAATGATCTCCGCACCGGTGCGCGTATCGAGATTGGCCGTGGGCTCATCCGCCAGCACCAGCGTCGGCTTCTTCACCAGGGCGCGGGCCACTGCCACTCGTTGCTTCTGCCCACCGCTCAGCTGATTGGGACGGTGGTTTCGCTGCGCCCACAGCCCCACCGCTTCCAGCACAGCTGTGGTCTGCTCACGTCGCTCGGCTGCAGGCACGCGCAGCAGCAGCAGAGGGTACTCGACGTTCTCGTAGGCAGTCAGAACCGGAGAGAGGTTGAAGTTCTGGAAGATGAAGGCAATGTGGCGAGATCGGAAATCAGTGATGGCGTTGTCGTTCAGGCCCGCCACGTCCTGACCGCACACCTCCAGGTATCCCGACGTCGGCGTGTCGATGCAGCCGATGAGGTTCAGCAGCGTCGTCTTGCCGCTGCCAGACGGCCCCACGATCATGGCGAACTTCCGCTCAGGCACGTCGAAGGTTACGCTCTTGATGGCCGTAACCCTCAGGCCCTCGTCGTCATAGACCTTGCCCACCTTGCGCAGCCGCACTACCGGCTTGCAGGCCAGCGGGCTGGGCTCTGGCATTTCTTGGGGGACTTCTCTCGCTGGACGATCCATCGTGGCTCCTCTCAGCCTTGTTTCGGCTCTGCTCCAAAGCCCAGTCTCACGGTACGGGTAACCAACTCGGCCAATTCCCGCGGCGTTCGCCCGAAAGAACGGCCCTGCAGCTGACCTTCCACGAGCAGTGAGGCCAGGCCATGCACCAGGCACCAGGCAGACAGGGCGATGTCCATGGTGTCGTTCTCGCCTGGCATGCCCCGCTTCGCCTCGGCGACTCCCATCGTCAGCACCCCAGACAGCGCCTCCCCGGCAGCTGCCAGCGACGGAATCTTTCCCCGGCAAGCAGCCGCATCTGCCCCGAACATCACTCGGAAGTGGGCGGGATGCTTCACCGCAAACACCACGTAGGTGATGCCGGCCATACGGAATGCCGTAGCCGCATCCGGGGCCTCCCGCATCGACTTCACCATCTCAGCGTGAAGCGCACGGAAGCCCTCCTCTGCCACTCCGGCCAGAAGCTCCGACCGGTCCGCGAAGTGCCGGTAGGGCGCCTGGTGACTGACCCCCACCATGCGTGCCACCTCCCGCAGAGTCACCGCCCCCGCCCCCTGCCGCTCGATCAGCCCCAAAGCCGCATCCGTGAGCGCCCGACGAAGGTCGCCATGGTGATAGGCAATCTTCTTTCGCACACGATGAATGGCTTTCACGGGAATCTGATCTCCACGGCTGGCCAGTCGAGGACCTATGTCCGAGAGGATGCACCACCAATGGTGCGCCTGTCAACATCGCGTTTCGTCCAGTCCTGTCGTCAACTCGCTGCGAATGTGACATTCGCACAACATCTGCTGCTGCTTCTGTCAACATCGGAAATGCCACGGCCTGGCCGCAGGGCAAGCGCCGTCAGCGCGGCTGCGGCTCAGGGCCCCCGCAATGGGGGCAGGTGTCCACGGGCAGGCCGAGGGTCAGGCGCATGAGCTCGGCCCAGGGCCAGTAGCGGCAGCGCGGTCCAGTGCGGGGAGGCTTGGGTGGCGGCTTGGTGTGCGCCGGCGGCAAGGCCGTCGTGTCCAGCGGGCTGGGGCTAGGGCTGCGGGATGACCTAGTGACGTCCTTGTCCAACCTGCGCTACGGGCTGGCGCTCAATCGCCGACGTGGATCTTGACGTCGTAGGGATCAGGGCGGCCCTCGCCGCGCTCCAGCCAATCCCGCAAGCTCAAAAGGAACACCGCCCACTTGGTGCTGCAATGGTGCATGAACTCAACGGGCTCCTTCCACTTGGCATGGGTAAAGAGCACGAAGGTTTGCCCCTGTGCGCGTTTCAACCGGAAGGTGATCTCCGTTTCATCCATTCCTTGGGCCCTCGGACACACACCCATTTGACCAAAGTGTTCGGCTTGCACTCCACCACCTTCATGTCCGTGAACCCAAAGTCGATGACGCCTCCCCTTTTCGCGTTTCCCTTGGCATTGGCAACCCACCAATGCCGATGGCCCTCAATCGTGGAAAGCGTTTCAAAGACCTTCTTGGCTGAGGCGTTGATTCCAACCCGATGGAGAATGTCTGCCATGGCTTTCCCTTTCCCGTTTGGGATCCCTACTGGTTTGATGGTCGTCCCTGTCCATTTGTGGCAGCTCTTCGTTGAACTTTCCCAGCGTAGTGAGCATCTGGGTGTTGAGAAACAGCTGACTTCGATCCGCGGTCTGCGCGATGCGGGCTGGTGGTGTAGCTTCTCTGTCCATGTCGTTCCACCCGATCTCGCGCTTCCTGCTGCGCGCGCCCCTTCTCCCAGTGCGCGGATTGCGCAATCCGCGGGCGGCGTTGCAGCGGCATCCCTTGGGCGCCATGGCGGTGGAGCTGGCCAGCCCCGATCTGGCAACGGCGCTGCAGCGAGAACCCGGCCCCGCTGCTGCGGCCGCGCTCTCCCGCTACGCTCGGCGTGCTGCTTTTCGACCCACGCCCGCGGGCCTGCTGGCCGGCGTGGCTATGGGCAGGCTGGGCTCGCGCACGCATCTTCGGACCGACCAAGTCGAGCCTGTCTTGGCGCCGACCTGGGAACGCCTGGCGGCTTTGGGGCGCGCCCTGGTCGACCAGCCCGAGATTCGGCCGCATGTGAGGCTGCGAATCGCGCCCTCCCTGATGGCAGCCGGCGAGCAGGCCGTCTGGCTGGGTTTTGGCGGCGATGGTATCGAGGTGCGCTCCGGCGAAGTCGATTCCGTGCTGGGCGCCGTCGTCGAGCGTACGCAGCAGTGGACGCCCTGGCCTGCGGTCGGCCGAGCGGTCGAGGCCGCGGCAAGCGACGAGACGGGCGATGTGGACGAGCTGTTGCTCGTGCTCATCGACCGGGGCGTGCTTTGCCATGATCTCTCGCCGCCTCTGGTGGGACAGCCGCCCGCGCAGTGGCTCGCCCAGCGGCTGGCGGGCTTCCCGGCCGCGCTCGATGCTGTGGTCAATCCGATCCGCCAGCGACTCCAGGAGATGTCGCCGACTGACTTGGCGGCAACCCGCACCGCGCTGGCTGGGATCCCCGGCGCCAGCGAGTCGGCGACCAACGTGACGGGCGCGCTTTGCCACCGCCCGCGCGGCGAGCTCATGCTTTCGCGGCGCGCGGTTGAGCGGGCCGCAGCTTGTGCGCCGCTCTTGTTGCGCCTGCAGGAAGCGCTGGCTGGTCCGGTAGCGGAGCGCGTTTGCGACGCAGGCCTGGCCGAGCAGATCGATTCCATGGTCGAGGTCTTTGGCGCGGGCGCGCTGGACCTGGCAGCTTTGGCCACGGGCGGGTACGGCAGCATGCTGGCCGAGACCGACGAGGAGCCGGCGAGCGGCGATGGCGGACTTGAGGTACTTGCCCTCCTGGCCGAGGCCGTGGCGCAGGCTGCAGCAGCGGGCAAGTCTGAGATCGTACTCGATCCGGTGGCGCTCGACGCGTTCTTGCCCGCGGCAGGCATGCCGCCGACCTTCGAGTTGTTCTTGTCGCCAGCCCGCGAGCCGCCACACACGAAGCCGGGCACCGGCTGGTTGCTCGGTTTGCACGCGCCCGCAGGGGCCAGTTGGGGACGCTTCGCCGGCGCGCTCGGTGCGCGGATGCACGAGGCGCTGGCGGAGCTGGCCGCCGTCGAAGCGCGGGCCCATCCGGGCGAGAAAGCGCTGGACGTGGTGTATGCGCCGTCGCCCGCTCTGGCGGATCTGTGCGTGCACCCGCCGGTGCGTAAGGCCGCGCTGGCGCTGGCGGGCTGGCCCGAGGGCGAGGCGGTGGCCCCGGCGGAGCTCGCGCTGGTGTTGGATCCGGCCGCTGCAGAGCGGTTCGCTCTGCGAGACTCGACCTCACAGCCAATCGCACCCAGCCCACTTCATCGCGTGCGCTCGGCGACCGCGCCGTCCGGGATCTATCGCTTGCTGGCCGGCTGGTCGTTCGCGCGCCAACACGCGCCCTGGGCGTTCTCATGGGGTGCGCTCGCTGGGCTGAGTTCTCTGCCGCGCGTCGTGCTCGACGGCTTCGTGGTGGCGCCCGCCAGTTGGCGCGTCCCCTGCGCGGCGGAGATTGCCCGCCCGGGCGCACTTGCGCGTTGGCGTCGGCGGAACCGCGTTCCCGCTGCCGTGCAGGCAGGCCAGGGCGACGAGCTGCTCTATCTGGATCTGCGGACGGCCGGCGCGGGCGCAGAACTGGCCCGTTTTGCGGGCGGGCGAGTCTTTGAGATCTGGCCACCGCTCGATGGCTTGCCCGACCGTGGCGGTCGCCGCGTCGAAGCGGTCGTGGCCGTGGCCCATGTCCCCGCGGCGGATGAAATCGAGGGCCTGAGCGCTGCCATCGAGGCGACCCACTCTGCCGGGCGCGTGCCGCCTCCAGCGCGGGCGCCGTCGGCCCAAGGATGGACCAGCTTTCGCTTGTACGGCGCGGTTGAGCGCCAAGACAGCGTGCTCTTCGAAGCTGTGGGCCCGGCGGTCGCGGCCGCGCTCGGCGCTGGCGAGATCGACGCGTGGTTCTTCCTGCCCTACCTCGACGAGCCAGGCCGACGACACCACCTGCGCGTGCGCGCTCAGGCCCAATCCGAGCGCAAGGCCGAAGCCTTTGCCCGTCGTTTGCGGCGCGCGCTTACGCCCCTGTGCGCCCGGGGCGACGTGGTCAGGGTGGAGACCGGTGGATACTTCCGCGAGACTGCACGCTACGGCGGAGCGGCGCTCATGCCTGCGGTGGAGGATCTCTTTCAGGCCGGCAGCGAGCTGGTCCTGACGGTGCTGCAAGCCGAAGACCAGGGCACGGTGCAGGCGGATCGCGTGGCTCTCGCGGTCCGCACGGCCGACTCCTTGGCGAGCGGGCTGGGGCTGGACCTGGAATCGCGACGAGGATTGGCGCGGCGGTGTCGCGAGGCCTGCGGCCGGGCGGGGCTCCTCGACGAGGAGCACGCACGGCAGGAATATCGACAGCGGTCGCGGCAGTTCTTCACTTGGTTCACAGGCAGAGACGATGATGTGCTCGCACCCGCGCTCGTGTCTCTGAAACAAACCGTGGCGTCAGTAGCCGAGTCGCTGGATGTCGACTTGCGCTCGATCTTGCAGCGGAAGCTGCCGGCGTTGCTTCACGTACAAGCCGTGCGGATTGCCGGGGCGAACGCCCATGACGAGGCTCTCGCCTATTTCCTCTGGCAACGCGCGCTGGAAAGCCTTGCTGCGCGGAGCAGTCGGAGCAGGTAGTGCGCCGTGCAGAAGAGGCAACGACTCAGTTTTGCATCTGGGCGTGCTCGGCGAGCTTTGCCCGCACTTTGTCCATGTCCAGATCCTTGACCCGGCTTGCAAGCGCCTGCAGAGCCTCCTCAGGAACAGCCTCCGCCTGGACGAAGACCAAGATGCCGTCGCGGAAAATCATCAGCGTGGGGATGGCCCGGATGCCAAAAGAAACGGCCAGGTCCGGATGTTCTTCCGCGTTGACCTTGGCAAACACGACCTCAGGGTTCTGTTCGGCCACGCGGTCGAAAATCGGGCCGAACACACGACACGGCCCGCACCAGGGGGCCCACCAATCAACGAACACTATCCCGCTCCTGAGCACAGAAGCGAGGTTCTCCTCATTCACGGTCTGCGTCGGCATCTTGTGACCTACCCTTTCGATGCCTCCCTTGCGCGGAGGTTACTGCCGGGGACCACCCCAGGATGCCTACGTGATGGTAGAAAGGGGCAATGAAGCCGCCGCAAGAAGAAGATTTCGCCGCCCTTCTCAAGGAGTTCGAGGGCAAGGACGCGCAACGGGCTGAGGCTGGAGCACGGGTGGGTGATTCGGTGCGTGGCCGCGTCGTTTCTCTGGGCCGCGAAGCTGCCTTCGTGGAGCTAGCGGGCGGAAAGAGCGAGGGCATGATCGATCTTGCACAGTTGCGCGACCAGGACGGCAATCTGATGGTGAAGGTTGGCGACGAGATCGAGGCACGCGTGGTGGAAAGCATGGGCAAGTCGGGTTGCGTGGTCCTGCGTCGTACCGCGGTGGCGCGCGGACCGGAGGCCAAGGCCGAGCTGCAGCAGGCGGCCCAATTGGGCCTCGCCGTGGAAGGGACGGTGACCGGCGTGAACAAAGGGGGCGTCGAGGTGTTGGTGGCGGGGGTACGCGGTTTCTGTCCCATTTCGCAGCTAGAAATGCGCCACGTGGAAGATGCCAGCGAGTACGTGGGTCGCAAGCTGCAGTTCCACGTCTCGCGCTACGAGGCAGACCGGCGCGGTGACAACCTGGTGCTTTCGCGGCGGGCGTTGCTGGAAGCCGAGGCACGAGCCCGCGCCGACAAGATTCGCGCCAAGCTCGTGCCAGGCGCGGTCCTGCCCGGGGTGGTGGTCGCGCTCAAAGATTTCGGCGCGTTCATCGACCTGGGCGGGGTGCAGGGCATGCTGCCGGCGTCCGAGCTGGGATTCTCCCGCGGCATGCGGCCCGCTGATCGACTGTCACTGGGTCAACAGCTTCAGGTCCAGATCCTACGCGTCGAAAAGACCGACGATCCCAAGCGACCCGAGCGCATCTCGCTGTCGCTTAAGGCACTGGAGCGGGATCCTTGGGAGGACGTGGCCACGCGCTTTGCATCAGGAACCAGGGTTTCGGGCCGGGTCACGCGGGTCGAGCCCTTCGGCGCATTTGTCGAGCTGGCGCCAGGGATCGAGGGCCTGGTCCATATCGGCGAGTTGTCGGGAGGCAAGCCCGTGCGCAACGCGCGCGAGTTGACCAAGGTCGGTGCCACGTTGGAGGTAACCGTGCTGGCGCTGGATCGAGAACGGCGTCGGATTTCGCTGGGCGTGGGCGAGCGCACCGACGTGGTGTCGCAAGAGGACCTGGACGCGGCCCGTGCGCCGACACGGCTGGGCACGCTGGGGGATCTGTTTAAGAAGAAGCTTTAGAACCAACTACCTCGCCAACCGCACCCGGTACTTGGCCACCATGTGGTGCGGGTAGTACGAGAGCTTGGCCCGCCTGAGCCCCACATCGCCTGCGTCTTGCTCACGATTCACCCAGGTGTAGCCAGACAGTGCGTTCTCGCAGAACATCTGGTTCATGGCCTGGTAGAGGCCGCGGATCTCGGAATTAGCCTTTTCCGCAATGACCATGGCCGTGTCCTGGTTGAGCCGCGAGCCGATGGCAAAGGCTTCGATGCGACCATCGACCCTGATGCTGGCCCCTGTCACGGGCAGATCCCGGTAGTGGCGCAGCAGCTCATGCACGGCTTGGTCCTCGGCTGCCAGCCCTGGCAGGTCGCGGCGGCCGCTCTCGGTAAACCACCCACGCTGAAAGTCGATGACCTCCGGGAGCACGTGGGGATCGAGCGTGGCGTAGGCGAAGTCGTAGTTTCGCACGAAGTTGCGGATGTGGTTGCGCTTGCCATCGTACTTGTGGCCGGGCAGATGGATCAGGTCTTGGATCCGGTACAGGTAGTCGGCATTGTCTGGGTCCTCTTCCGCCACAAGCGCGCCGGTCGCCTCCGCGTCCGCGGCCTGGCGCCCGGTCAGGCCATACACGAATCCTGCTTCTCCCTGATCGCGCAGCCAAAGCAGCATGCGGCGCATGGCCGCTGCAGGCTCCTGCGCCAGCAGGGGCGGGTAGAAACAAGGCTTGCCGTGTCGTGTGATGAAAAGACAGAGGGCACCGTCGAGATCGCTGATTCGGGTCTGTCGCACACCGTGCCAGGCAAAGATCTCCGCGAAGTTCAGCTCCGATACCTCGGGCTCATCGGCCGCAAGGGCGCCTTCAATCATGCCTCGATGCGCAATGTCGAGGGGCGCAAACTCAGGGAACACCGGAAGATGACCCATCGTCAGTTGGGAACGAGCGAGCGCGAGCATTCATAACAAAGATGCTGTCTGGGGGCTAAGGATGCTGGATTGGACGCGTGCTGTCCGGCGGCTAGCGCCTCCGCTGGCTCGCGAGGCTGCTTGCGCGTATTCTTTGGGGAGTAGATGGCGCGGTGGATCGGCAGTTGTTTTCGCCCAAGGGGCGTCGTGGAGTTGTGAGCCGCGCTTCAGGAGGAACCTCTCGATGATGTCCGGGATCATCTCCGGAGCAGATGCGGCGCGCACCAGAATCACAGTGGAAAGCCACCTGGCCCTTTCGGCCACCATCAACTGGCACCTGTCGGCCCGCAGGATCGACCTGGGCGCATTGTTGCGCGTGATTCTTGGACCCGCGCGGGTGTCCGACCACGCCCCCCTGCTTGAAACCCTGAGCTACCTTCGCAGCGCATACGGAGAGCGCCGACGTAAGAGTGGACCTGCAGCAGTGCTGCACTGCCTGCGCACGGCAGCCATGCTCTCGCGTATCATGCCCGAGCCCGGCATGCTGGACTTGCTGGGCGCGCTTCTCCACGATAAGGAGGAAGACCTGACTGCGGAGGAGTTGGGCGCTGAGGAGTGGAGTCGGGTGCAGGCGGAGTTTTCGCGCGTCCTGGCCAAGGTCGATGCCGACCACCGCTGGTTCCTGGGTGAGCGCATCGCTCTTCTGCGCCGTCGCGAGAACCAGAGCTACTACCAATACCTGGGCCAGGTGTTGGGCAAGGCGCCCGAGATGCCTGACCTTCTGCACTGCAAGCTGGCCGACCGCCTGGACAACACCATGGACATCGCCGTGCAGCGGCCGCCGACCGACCAGCACGATTTCTTCGAGACAGCGTTCGGCGTCCTCTTTCTGCCCAACTACCAGTTGCGGCCCCAGGATGTTGCGAGCGCGCCTGACAGCGAGGCGTGCGTGTTGCTCATCTCGCAGCTATTCAAGAATGTCGTTCTCATGAGCATGCTGCGCGAGCAGGGCCTGGACCAGCTTGATGACGTCACGAACACACTCTTCTCCGCCCTGGCTGCCGTGGGCCGGGCGCAGGCTGAATGGGGAGCGGTCGCCCTGCTGACCTCGGCCATCGCGAGCTGTGAATCACGCCGTCAGCTCGTCTTGGAAATCATGGAGTACTGCGCAGCGGGTGGCATCGCGGCGGTGACCCGCAAGGAGAGGGGCGGCCTACTTGATGGCAGCTTCCTCGAGCACTTCGCCGAGCCGGACGACAAGATCCGCAAGCGCCGCCTGGAAACCGTGTACGGCAACAAGCCGCTTTTCATTCGCCTGATGGTGATGTTCATCGGCATCTTCACCGTCTTCACCACCGATCCAAGCTACTACTTGCGTGGCATCGATTGCACCGGGCTGCACCCCGTCGATTCCAGCTGATAGGTACGGAGGCGCTCTTCGGCGCCGTTCGGCCCGCGAGCCCGTGAGCGACTAGGGTGGTGCGGCTTGCGGGTACAGCCCGCAGCATGCGATCCGTCCTCCCGCCTACCTCACACGAACACGCTCTCGCCCACGCCCACGCGACCCGCGAACCGGCCTCCTCAGGGGCCCCAAATTCCCCGACAATCCGGTACTACACGAGAAACACGAGAATCCCAAGCTGCGCCTCGACGGTCTGGCGGAGGAAGGCCCGTAGTTTGTCCAGGTTGTCCATCAGGTACCTGAGCGAGTCTTCCTCAAGGGCGGACCTGGTCCAGATGTCGGGGTAGATTTCTTTGGCGGCCATGTCCCGGGCGTTGAAGCGCTTGCGCAACTCATAGGGGCTCAGGCTGGACATGCTTTCGTAGATGGCGCGGGCCTCGTTCGCGCGGAAGGCGCGCACGGGCCCATGCTCGGGGTCGATCCGGCCCACTTGGCGCCCGCCTTCGACGAGAAAATCCAGCGGTGGAACACCTTCCCAGGCGCTGCCGTTCAAGAGGTAGTGAATTCCGTGCCACGACTTCTCAAGATCGCAACGCGTGCCCTCGTTGGCGTTAAGGTTCAGCGTGGGAAGAGCCTTCGGCTTGGCCCGCCGGGGGCCAGCGGCCTTCTTGCCCCGTGTCGTGGTTCCGGCGGGTTTCTGCTGTGCCACTTCGGCCGATGCGGGACTCTCAGGCACGATGAGACGCCAAGCCAAAGAGGGGGACTTGACGACACGGGAGATATTCGCATCCGCGAGGCTAAGCAGACCGAGGCGCATCCCCATGAATCAAGACCTCTGCGTGTGACAGCCAACCAGACTCATCTTCAGGCAACTCGCGGGAGAAACGCACAGCCCGCGCAGCCATGCTCAGCGGAAGTCCAGACGCGAGCCACGGGGTCAGAATGGCACGTCGTGATGGCTTCGGCAACTGCCGCGCCACGATTCACTTCATTCTTGCGGGCGCGGCACGACGCGCCCCAGCCGGCGCAGAAATTCCCCCTCGTCGATGGTCTCGATTTCGAACTCCTTCGCCTTGCCGAGCTTGGATCCGGCCTCCTGCCCCACCACCACGAAACTGGTTTTCTTGGACACGCTTGCCGTCACCCGCGCGCCGGCTTTCTGGGCTAGGGCCGTGGCTGCCTCGCGCGAGAGGGTAGGCAACGTGCCGGTGATGACCACAATCTTGCCATCGAGCGGGCGGGGACCAGCCGGACCACCGGCTGGCTCGTCTTTGACGCGCAGGCCAGCCCGGCCCAGCTTCTTGATGAGCGCGCCATTCTCGGGGTCGCGGAACCATTCGTGGACAGCGCTGGCGATTTCTGGGCCGACGCCCTCGACGCCCTGCAGATCCTCGAGATTGGCGGCGGCAAGGGCGTCCAGCGACAGGAACCGTTGTGCCAGCAATTGCGCCACATGCGCGCCCACGCGCCGAATGTTGAGCCCCACTAGCAAGCGCCAGAGCGGCCGCTGCTTGGAGGCTGCGATGGCGTCGAGCAGGTTCTCGGCCGACTTCTTGGCGAAACCGGGAAGCTGCACCAATTGCGTCGCGTCCAGGGCGTACAGGTCCGCGGGGTCGACGAGCCAGCCCCGTTCCACCAGCGCGGTCACCGTCTGATAGCCGAGATGCTCAATATCCAGAGCTTCAGGTGAGCCGAAATGGCACAGCCATTCTACGGTCTGTGATGGACATGCCTTGCGGTTGGGGCAACGCCAGTCCGCCTCGCCCGGCTTGCGCTCAAGCGGGGTTCCGCAAGCCGGGCATTGCGTGGGGAAGGCCCACACTGGGGTTCCGGGCGGCCGCTTTTCCAACACGGGACCGACCACCTCGGGTATGACGTCACCGGCCCGGTGGACGATGACCGTATCCCCTTCACGAACATCCTTGCGCCGCAGATCGTCCTCATTGTGCAGGGTCGCGGAGGTGACCGTCACGCCGCCCACATGGACGGGCTCCAATTCCACGTAGGGCGTGACCCGACCGGTGCGGCCCGTGTGCACCGCGATGCGTCTCACCAGAGCCGTGCGCTCCTCCGGTGGAAACTTGTAGGCGACCGCCCAGCGCGGCGCGCGGCTGGTTGCGCCCAGGTCTTCGCGCTGTCGGTAGCGGTCGACCTTGATGACCACGCCGTCAATCTGATAATCGACGTCGTGCCGGTGCTCCTGCCATTTGGCGCAGTAGGCGGCCACTTGTGCTTGGGTGGAAGCGCGTTCGATGTTCGGGTTGACGGGTAGGCCGACCGAGCGAAGGTACTCCAGGTCATCAGAGTGGCGCTCGGCGTGCACCGAAGCAGGCCGGCCCGCGCCCGGGTCAGTGCCGTAGCACCAGAAGCTCAGTCCACGCGTTGCGGTCACGGCAGGGTCCTTCTGGCGCAAGCTTCCGGCCGCGGCGTTGCGGGGATTGGCAAACGGGCGTTCGTTCGCTTCTGTCAGTTCCTGGTTCAGGCGCAGGAAGACGGAAATCGGCTGGTAGACCTCGCCGCGCACCTCCAGCATGCTCGGGTGTTGACCACCCAACAGGCGCGCCGGGATCGAGCGAACGGTGCGCAGGTTGGCGGTGATGTCTTCGCCCACCCGTCCGTCACCCCGCGTGGCCCCGCGCACGAGGACTCCGTTCTGATAGACCAGCGACACCGCCAACCCGTCGATCTTGAGCTCACACACGAAGTCAAGGTCGTCGCCCACCGCACGTTGCAGGCGGCCCAGCCACGCCCGCAGCTCCTCGGTGGAGAACACGTTATCCAGCGACAGCATGGGCGAAGGGTGCTCCACCGGCGCAAACAGCTCGGAACCCTTGCCACCCACGCGTTGGGTCGGGCTGGAAGGCGTGACCAGGTCCGGGAAGCGCTCCTCGAGGACGCGCAACTCGCGCATCAGGCCGTCATACTCGGCGTCCGAAACGATGGGATCATCGAGCACGTAGTAGCGGGTGTCGTGCTCCGCGATCTGGCTGCGCAGATACTCGATCCGCGTCCGTGCCAGCCCACGTTCGCGGTCTACGAGGGATTCCGGCTTCCCTGGTTCGGGCGTCATCTACGGTCTGGTGATCTAGGCTTGCCCCTCGTTGAGCACCGAATCTAGCTCCCTCTCGACCGTAGCCCGATCGACGGAACGGGCCACTGACAGCTCCTGCGACACCAGGCCGCGTGCAGTGTCCAGCATCCGGCGCTCGCCAAAGGAGAGCGGCTTGGTCTTCTTCAGCCGGTGCAGGTCGCGGAAGACCTCGGCCACTTCAAACAGCGAGCCTGACTTGATCTTGTCCATGTAGGCACGATAGCGCCGATTCCAAGGATGGCGTTCGAAGCTGACGGCCTTTTCGCGCAAAATCTGCAGGACCTCGTCCACCTCCTGGGCACCAGCAACCGCCCGGATACCAACCTGCTCGGCCTTGTCGATGTGAACCAGGATCCTGAGATCCGAGCTGGCCAGCCGCAGGACGTAGAAATTCTGCAACTTGCCGCCGATTTCTCGCTTCTCCACGTTCACCACTTCGGCAATGCCTCGCGAAGGATAAACGGCTTGTTGGCCGATTCTGAGCGTGAGTGCCACGGGAACCCTCCTTGGAAAAACAGCGTAGTGTCGCGCAAGCTGTGCCGCGATGCGATGATGATTACTCAGTATAGGTCTTCTCCGCTAAGCGTACAACGCGCCTCTGCCGCATGCCCGTCGCATGGCGCCGCGAATTCGGCCAGGTATCGCCGTCGTTCGCGCCGATCGGCTCTCCGAGTCAATTCCTTTCTATTTATTGAAGCGGCTGGTGCCCCGGAACTACAATGGATGATGTGACGAATCGCCAGCGTAGCAGCCGTACTCAGGGGACGACACTGGTCGAGTTGATGATCGTGGTCGTCATCCTCGGCATCCTGGCCGCCATCGCCACCGTCGGGTACAAGCGCTACGTGGCGCGAGCGCGGCTCTCGGAGGCGAACGCCATGCTGGCTGAGCTCTCGGCCAAGGAGCAGCTCTACTTCATGGACATAGGCGCGTACGTGCCGGCGCGCGCGGACGACAACCTCACGCAAGCCAGCCCCGACGAGGCAGCGACGGCGTTCATACCCGCCAACCCCACGGCTGCGAACTTCGAATCGGCGCGCACACCACAAACTGTCCCCAGCCCACTGCCCAACGCATGGAGCCGGATTGGCCTACGACCTCGCTGGAACCAGCTCTACTGCACCTACCTGGTCAACGCCGGCGGCGCGGGCCAGGCGCCTCCTTCCGGCATCGGGTCTACATTGTGGTCGGCCACGCCGAACGTCCCTTGGTTCTACGCGGTAGCAGCGTGCAACCTCAACACCGCCGATGGTGACAGTGCCCCTGCGGGTCTGCCGGCCAACGCGACCTTCTTGGTGCTCACCCACGACTCGCCGGCGTTGCGTACAATCAACGACGGTCACTAGTTAGAGCTTGTCGGGTAATTCCGNNGCGTGGGCGTGAGCGAGTTCGTGTGGGATACGCGGGAGGCGGAGGGCGTGCCGCGTGCCGCGCGCGCTCGCGCGAGTCGCCCACGCAAGCCGCTTTCCGCTGGTCGCTACCGCTACCGCTGCCGCTCACGCGCACGCTGGCCGAGCTGCGGTGACCCGGAAGGCCGGTCGCCCCCGGCCGCGCAGCTACCTGTCGCTGGTTGTCAGGAAGAGACGCATAGCGAGCCGCGGCAATATGACTCTTTTTGTCAGTCGGAGCTGCCCAAACCCGATCTTTGTCACCATCGAACTCTGACGACGCATGCCGACTATCTTCGTTTTAGGTAGTGATTACTGGCTGTTAGGTTATAGGGAGGGAGTTGTTCTGCAGTGGCACATAGGGTGCAACGTCGGAGAAGCCAGGAGGCAAGCAAAAATGAACATCAAAGCTCGCAAGCACAGCGGAGGCTTCACCCTGGTGGAGCTCATGATCGTCGTGGCGATCATCGGAATTCTGGCAGCGGTGGCGATTCCGGCCTTCACCCGCTACGTGAAGAAGTCACGTACGGCTGAGGCGGCAGGCCACCTCAACAAGGAATGGGCAGGATCGCTCTCCTACTATGAGACGGACCACATGGCAGCTCTCGGCGTTGCCCAGGCCAAGCAGTTCCCCGGCGCCTCGGCCGCCTGGGCGAACACTGGGATTAATTGCGGCTGCTCGACCGGCCAGCGATGTACCGGCAACGATACTGTCTGGGGCACTGATGGCGTTTGGTTGGCTCTCAACTTCGCCCTGCCTGATGCGCACAACTACCTTCCCGGGTACAGCGGTTCTGGCACGGGCACCGGCGCCCAATTCACCGCCTTTGCCAAGGGCGACTTGGACTGTGACTCGACCCTGGCCACGTTCACGCGCCAGGGCCAGATCAACACGAATGGCGACGTGACCGGCAGCTACCAGCCGATCGTCGTCAACGAACTAGAGTAGACAAGCTTACGGCCCAAAAGGTCGAGCAAGCCCCGGCCGGGCTATCCCCGCCGGGGCTTTCTGCTGTCGTCTGACATGGGAACCCTCAAAGGGTTCCCAACCCCTGCAATGGTACGCCGCCGGCGAAGCCGGCGGGCTCCCCACGCGACTACACGGCCGGGCCGTCGCCACGCGCCAGCACCGTATCCCTGGCCAAGCGTGGGTCGTGGTCGGGATGGTCCAGATTGAAATGCAGGCCACGGCTCTCGGGCCGCCGGCGCGCGCTCTGGATGATGAGCTCAGCCACCAGCGCGATGTTGCGCAGCTCGAGCAGATCGCGGTTCACCAGGAAGTTCCAATAGTACTCGCGGATCTCCTCGCGGATGAGCTGCATCCGCCGCGCCGCACGCTCCAGCCGTTTGTCCGAGCGGACGATGCCCACGTAGTTCCACATCAGGCGGCGGATCTCGTCCCAGGTGTGACTGACCACCACCGCCTCGTCCGCCACCGTGGCGTCGCCCGGATACCAGGTCGCCACCTGTTGCGGCCTATCCACCTTGGCATCACGTACGTCGTCCGCAGCGCGGGCGGCGTAGACCAGGGCTTCCAGGAGTGAGTTCGAGGCCAAGCGGCAGGCGCCGTGCAGGCCGGTCATGGAGGCCTCACCGACGGCATAGAGGTTGCGGACGCTGGTGCGCCCGTTGGCGTCCACCAGGATGCCCCCGCAACTGTAGTGCGCGGCGGGCACAACTGGGATGGGCATGGTACGCATGTCGATGCCCAGCTCCAGACAACGCCGGTGGATGTTGGGGAAACGCTCGACCAAGAACTCCGCCGGCAGGTGGGTCATGTCGAGCAGGACTGAGTCATCGCCAGTGCGCTTCATTTCAGCATCGATGGCACGCGACACCACGTCGCGGGGGGCGAGATCCTTCATTTCGTGATAGCGCGCCATGAACGGCGTGCCATCGAGCAGCCGTAGAATGCCCCCCTCGCCACGGAGGGCTTCGCTGATGAGGAAAGACTTGGCGGCCGGGTGGAAGAGACAGGTGGGATGGAACTGGAAGAATTCCATGTTGGCCACCCGCGCGCCCACCCGATACGCGATGGCCACGCCGTCGCCGGTGGCCACGTCGGGGTTGGAGGTGTAGAGGTACACCTTGCCGGCTCCTCCCGTGGCCACGATCACGGCGCGCGCAAGCACGGTCCGGATGGCGCCCGTGTTCTGGTCATAGACGTAGGCGCCGAACACGGCGTTGGGGCCGCCGTACTTGGCGGTGGTTAGCAGATCCACCGCCATGGTGTCGGGCAATAGCGTGATACGGTCTGCGCGCTCTTTCACGCGTTCAAGCAGGGTATCGTGTATGGCGGCGCCGGTCATGTCGCGGGCGTGGACGACGCGGCGGGCGCTGTGACCGCCTTCGCGGGCGAGTTGGAAACGGCCGTCGGGCTCGCGGTCGAAGTCCACCCCCAGCTCGTTAGCCAAGTGAAGGATGTGTTGGGGCCCTTGGCGGACGCACATGTCCACTACGTCGAGGTTGCACAGGCCATCGCCTACCCGCAGCGTGTCCTCAATGTGCTTCTCAGGTGTGTCACCCGCACCCAGCACCGCAGCCACCCCACCTTGAGCCTGGTGGGTGTTGGCGTCCGTGAGGGCACGCTTGGACACAACCAGCACGCGACCGTGCTCGGAGGCACGCAAAGCGAAGTAGAGGCCTGCCAGGCCAGAGCCAAGAACGAGGTAGTCAGCTTCCACGATGACCCCAATCTACCAGACCGCCAGGTCCCAAGATATTCGAGAGACATCCGACGGAGAGATGCAGCTTGAAAGCGGCGGGTACATGCGGCCTGTGTTACGATTGGCGAGTTGTGTCCAGCCGGCCCTATCTTGTTCTGTTGCTCTTGCTCGCGCTGCCGACGTCTGGGCACGCCACGGTGTGGCAGCGGCAACGGGTCGATGGCACCCAGGAGTTCACGAACGCTCCCAGCGCGAGCCCGCACTGGCGAGCGGTTCCCGAGTCCGAGACAAGACGCACCTCCGTGAGGCGGCACGAACACGTGCCAGCGGCCTCTGAAACCAACAGCGTGGTGTGGACCCGCGAGCGCGCCGACGGGGTGGTCGAGTTCACCAACCTCCCCCCGGTGGGCAGGCGGTGGAAGGTGCTCTTTCGCGTCGGGCCGGGCAAGGCCTCGGCGGTGCGGGGCGACTCGGACTTGGTCCCCCCGCGCGACAATTCCCTGGCTCGCTACCAGCGCTTCGACGACCACATCCGCGATCAGCAGGCCTACTTTGCCATTCCGCAAGCCCTTATTCGGGCTGTCATCAAGACCGAGTCAGACTACGACCCGCAGGTGGTGTCCAGCGCGGGCGCGCTCGGGCTGATGCAGCTCATGCCGGCCACGGCTCGGGCCATGGGTGTGATCAACGTGTGGGATCCGCGTCAAAACATCATGGGCGGTGCGCGCTATCTGCAGACGCTGGCCAAACGCCTCTGCAGAACGCCCGCCGTGGGACGGGGTGACGGTGGTGGTGCCTTCGTGTGCTCGGAGGATGAGACGATCAAGGTACTCGCTGGGTACCATGCCGGACCTGGCGCGGTCGAAAAATATGGGGGACTGCCCCCCTATGAAACCACGCATACCTATGTGACCGCCGTGTGGCAGCGATACAAGGAGTATCGCCGTCGCGAGGCCGCTCTGTCGGCGTGGGTGGGAGAGGCGCCCGCGGCGCTGCGATGAGCTGTGCCTGCTGACATCCACCTTCCTGAAGAACCCGTGTCCGCTCCGGCACCGTCCGGACCGGCCTCCGGGCGTGAGGACGACGCGCTGCAGGAGCAGCTCCGTCGCACGAGCGAGCTGGTGGCAGCGCAGCGCTTGCCTGAGGCGGAGCTGGAGCTGCTGCGCGCACAGGCGGATGCGCCCCACGATCTGCGCGTGCTCAAGTTGTTGGCGCTGGTGCGCTTCAAGCTGGGGCGTCTGTCCGAGGCGCGCCAGATCTACCGGGAAGCCACGCAGATCGCTCCCGACGACGCGGCCATTCGCCTCAACCTGGGTCTTATCGCACTCAAGCTGGACTGGTTCCACGAGGCGGTGACTGAGTTGGACGCCACGGTGCGTTTGCGTCCCGACGATCGACGCGCGTGGAGCTATCTGGGGTACGCGTGCGCGCGCACGGGTGCACACGGGCAAGCGGCGGCTGCCTTCCGGCGCGCGGGCCAGCACGAGCTGGCGGCGGAGATGGAGCGGGTGGCGAGCACGTCTTCCTCGGCGGTGGAGGAAGAGGGGACGGCCGCTGTCGAGCCCAGCCGCCCGCGTACCGCTGACCGGGGCCCGGCCACGCCCAGGCCGGAGTTGCGCACGCAGGTTCCCGATGCAGTCATGCCTGTGCAGCCAGGCCCAGCCCCTCAGTCAGGCCAGATTGTGTCGCTCTCCGCTTTTGCCCTCGCCCGCTTGCTAGCACCAGCCCCCGACCCGGCGCCTCTGGCCTGGCTCGGACAGGGTGTTCTGCGCTTTGCCGCCACCAGCGAGACCTATGTGAGGGAATCGGCCCTGCTGGCGGCGCTCGGCGGGGTTGAGCTGCTTCCGGCCCGACGGCGAGTGCGCGGACACCTCTTGGGGGAGACGCTGACCTCGCAGGGTGGGCGATTCCTCCGCCTGGCTGGGAGCGGCGATCTGTGGCTTTCGCCCTGGCGTCCGGGCCGTGCGCTCTTCGCGCTGTCGTTGGACCGGGATGTGCTCTACCTGCGCGACGAACACGTGGTGGCCTGGGGCGACGAACTGGTGTGGGAGTGGGGTCGCGTGCCGGGCGGCGGGCCAGCCTTGTTGCAGTTTCGCGGGACGGGTCGGGTCGTTGTGGCCGCGGGTCCTGACGACTTGGTGGCCGTACGTCTGAGCGAGGGGGATTCGCTGGCCGTGTTGGGGTGGCGCCTCATCGGCTGGGTGGGACGCGTGGTCGCGCAGAGCCTGGCCGGGCGGGAAGGCGAGCCCGGCGACGCCTATGTAACCTGCGCGGGCGTCGGGGTAGTATTGCTGTCCAAACATGGCGAATCTACGCAGCCAGATCACGGACCTGCCCAACGTCGTGACGATGGGGAGAGTCCTGATCGTCCCGGGGGTCCTGTACTTCATCGACAACTTCAGCCCGGTCCGTAGTTTCATCGCGGCCGTCCTCTACCTGGTCGCCTCGGCGGGCGATGGCCTCGATGGCTATTTGGCCCGTAGTCGAGGTCAGGTCAGTGTTCTGGGCAAGTTCCTCGATCCCCTGGCCGACAAGCTCATGGTCACAGCCGTGCTGGTCTTCCTCGTGGCGATGGGACGCGCGGCGGCCTGGGTTGTCGTGGTCTTGATCGCGCGCGACTTCTGCATCACTGGCCTGCGCAGCATCGCATCCAGCGAGGGCATGGTCATTGCGGCCAGCCCGGGCGGAAAGATCAAGACCGCGCTGCAATTGGTGGCCATCAGCATGCTTCTCATCCACTTCAGCTACCCGGTGCTCGGGCTTGGCGTTTCGGTTGACTACCAGGTTGCGGGCACGATGTTGCTCAACATCTCGCTGGTGGTTTCCTTGGCGTCCGGGTTCGAGTATGTCTGGGCCTTCGCCAAGGCAGTGGGTGGGGTCAGGCGGGCGTAGCACTCTCAGCCCGTGCCTCCCGGCCACCCGGATCGCGTGTGCCAAGGTATAGGGCAAGGCCGCCCGGCGCCAGCAGGGGCAAGACGATCATGGCGAGGCCTGCGCGTGACGGAGCCCGACGAGCAGCTCCCGTGCCGGCTTGAACGAAGGCTCACGCGCCAGGCAGTGTTCCAACGCATGCGTGGCACCGGTCCTGTCGCCCCGCGCGGCAAGAGCCACCGCGAGGTTGTACTGGTTGCGAGCATTGTCGGGTTCCAGCTCCACCGCCCGCCGCGCCGGCTCTTCCGCCTCGGCCGCTCGTCCCAGGTTTTCCAGACAGCCGGCCACATTGTGCCAGCCGCGCGCATAGTCGGGGGCCAATCGTGTGGCGGCAAGAAAGATTGGCAGGGCCTCGCCGCATCCGCGCCGTCGCAGAACTGCGTAGCCATAGTGGTAGTGGGCGATTCCGTTGTCGGGGTCGCGCAATAGATCAGCTCGATAGAGAGACAGGTCCGAGCGCCAGTTGGCGGCCGCAGACGACGTGGACAGAACCAGCAGTGCAGGCAGCAGCGCCCCAGCCACCAGCCACAGTCGCCGCAGGCGGCCGCGGGCGCGCCCCGCCAGGGGGGCCAGCAGTCCGGCGACCGCCACGGTCAGTCCGCCCAGGGAAGAATAGGCGTAGCGGTTGCCGTAGAAGCCGATCCTGGGAACCGCCGCGACAAGGGGGACGAGCGAAAGGCAAAACCAAGAGACCCCGAACAAGGGCAGCGCAAACCGCGCCGGCTCTCGCCACCACGCCCGCGCAAGAACCGTCCCCGCCGCGAGCAGAATGACCAGGACGCCCATTGCCGCCCAGGGACCGAGGGGGATGAATCGGTCCAGCGTGGCGGAATTTCCAAACGACAGAAGCTGGAATCCATAGTGCCAGACAATGGTGGCGTAGCAGACGAACTGTTGCGCGAGTCCGCGCGCAAGCTCATCACTGCCCAAGCGAATGCCAAGGTGGGCGCGCCAAAGAAGGGCCGCCGCAAGGCCGGCGGACGGCAGCAGCAAGATGAGCCAACGGCGTGGTCCCGAAAGGCAGTTGGCTCGGCCACGCATCCCCACCACGGTGTAGACCAGCAACAAGACCGGAACCACCAAGAACTGTTCCTTGCACAGAAAGGCCAGGGCCGCGGCCAACCCGGCCAGGCTGGATCTCAACCAGATCCCGCGGTCCGCGACAGGCCAAAGCAGCATGGCTGCAAGTGTGAACGCCATACCCAGGGTATCGTGTCGCCCGGTAACCCACATGACCGGCTCGGTGACACTGGGGTGTACGAGAAAAACCGCCGCAGTGGCCAGGGCCGCCGCTCGGCTCATTCCGCGCCTGCCAAGGAAGAGCCAGAGCAGTCCCGCACACAGCCCGTGCAGGGCGAGATTTGCCAGACGGAAGCCGACCAGGGAACGGGTGTGCAAGATCCCTTGCAGCCACAACGAGAACATCGGCACGGGATGATAGAGTTGCGAAGGCTCGCCGGTCACCGGCCCCCACAGGTCGTGGTTCAACAGCACGCGCCAGCCGTCGGTCTGGAAGAGGGCCTGGTTCCCCTCCACCAGGTAGATGTCGTCCCACACGAACTCGCCGCGCAAATGCGGGCCGAACGCCACCCCCAGAAGGACGACGGCCAGGATCAGAAACGCCGCGAGCGCGCTGCCACGCCGGTCGAGCAGCCTTGGGTGCGCCACCACACCGGATGTTCGCGCGTCGTCCTCGGCGGCCATCGACGGCATTGTAGCGCGGGTGCTATGGTTCATGCGACCGGTTGATCGCGCGACTGGTGCATGACCGGCCTGCGCAGCATGGCGTCCAGCGAGAGCATGCGGCCAGCCCGCGAGAAGGGAGGGCAGAGTCGCATAGGCCGCGACGCTGCGGCGGCGCAGGCTGGACAGGATGAGATAGGATAGGATTGGCCGTGCCCAAACAAGCGACGGGCGATATTGATCAGCCACAGGTGGCTCATGCGCGGGATCCGACGGCTTCGCGGTGGCAGCCAGTCATGCTCTTCGGGGCTCTGCTCTTGCTGGCCTTCGCCTACCATGCCAACTACCTCACGGCGGGCTCGTGGCTCTCGGACGAGGCGATCAACATGGTGGCGGCACAGATGGTGCGCGACGGACGGTCTCCCTACGACCACGCCCCCTACCTGAGCACCCCCGCCTTTGCCTACGCCTGTGCCTGGGCCGCGGGCTGGATCGGTCTGCACCCGCTGGCGATCACCCTTCGTGTACTCAACGTGGTGGCCTCAGCCGTGGTGGCTTGGATCGCCAGCGGCTGGGTGCGCAGCACGCCGCTCATCCGCTGCGCCACCGCCGCGCTCGTATTGCTTGCAGCTTCGCCCCTGCTGGACGCCCTGCGCGCCGGCAATCTCTCGCCCATCGTCAATGCGCTGACCCTGACCGTGTTGCTGAGCTGGCGGCGCTATCCGGTGGCAGCGGGACTGGCTCTGGGAGCGGGGCTGGTCATCAAGCCCTATGCGTTGCTGCTGATGCCGGTGCTCTGCGCCGCACGCCTGAAACGGCCTACGCGCACCCATGTCATCGCCCCGCTGACGGCCGGGGCCTTGTTTCTGGCCGCCCTGCTCGCCTTTCCCTCGGAACTCTGGCGCATGCTGGCTCAGCATCAGAACTTCGGCCTGGACGCGCGCAGCATGTCCTTGCAGCGAGCGCTGTACTGCCTGCTTGGCTGGGGTCCCACCACGATGACGATCCTGATCGCCGTTGGCGTAGCAGCCGTAGTCTATGTTCGCCTGCGCCCACGCAGCGACGGCGAGGTGGCCCACCTGGCCGTGCTGGCCTGCATCCTGGGGCTCACGCGGATCTGGCTTCACACCCTGACGCCCGCCCTTCCGCTCATCTGCCAGGTGCTGGCCGAACGCGCGCGCAGGGTGGCCGCCTCGTGGCAGGGCCCGGTCGCGAACCGCAAGCGGTCGCTCATGGAGCTGGTGGGCTCCGTGGCGCTGGTCACCATCCTGTTCAACTGCGATACCTGGGTGTGCATTCCCATCCTCTACTCCGCTCTTCCACGCTGGGCTGATGGCCTGTTTGCCCTGCTGCCGCTTGCCGCCTTGCTGGCGCTGTTCCGGCAGGGCCTGACCTACGAGAGTAAGCCAAGCGCCACTTGAACTCCTGGCTCACATGGGCGAGCGACCCTCCGGTCCAGCGCAGATCGGCCACCGTGCGCGGTAGCGGTAGCGTGAGCGGTAACGTGAGCGGTAGCGACCAGCGGAGAGCGGCTAGCGTGGGCGACTGGCGTGAGCGGCCCGCGGCCCGCTCTTCGTCCTCCCGCAAAACGCCCACGAACTCGCTCACGCTCTCGCCCACGCCCACGCGACCCGCGAGCCGCGGCCCGGCCCTTCGGGCGGCCCGCAATTTCCCTCCGGGTCGCCCAAGGGGGCGAGCAGATTGGGATTGCAGCGGCGGACTCAATGCTTGATGCGGCCGGCATGGCGCTGCTCGCGCGCGACCCCTCTTCGCCCCCTTCGGGGATCACCGCGATGCCGCGCCGCTGCAGCGGCGGAACAGAACCAGAGCCAGCCCGGCCAACGCCGATGCCAGCGAGACGCCCAGACCCGCCGTCATCCAGGGATCGGCGTACTCGACATCGATTCGATGCTTGCCCGGCGGCACCACCAGCCCCGAGAGCGAGAGGTCGGTGCGATAGACACGGGTCGGGCTCCCATCTTGAAGCGCGCGCCAACCCTCGTCCCAAGTCTGGTTGATGGCCACGAACGAGGAACCCGGTCCCTGCGCGTTCACTTCGAGACTGAAGCGCATGGGTGTATCGCGCCGGGTGCGCACCTCGGCGGGCGCGGGATGGACCGGGAAGGCCTGAAGGTCCGTGTCCTCGACGCATGCGGTACGGGGGATTTCGTCGCGCAGCCGGCGTACGGCATTGGCCCAGCCCTGATGGCCCCTCACGATCTCTACGCGGGACACGGCGAACGCGAAGGGATTGGTCTCGCGGGCCAGCAGGGTCTCGATCACGGGACCGCCGCCGGGACGAACCAGCCGGTCGTTCTCCCACTTGACCCCCGCGCCGAACTCGACAATGGCGGTGACACCGCGCCGCCGGAGTAGCGGCTCAATCAGATTCGGGTCGGCGTTCGTCACCAGCATGAGGGTGCGGGTGCTTTCGAAGGTCCAGCGAAGCTGGGTGAAATCGAAGTCGCGCTCAAGCGTCATGGCCAGGCCCCAGCGGGCCGGGATGGGCGGCTTGGCCAGACCGCCGGTATCCGAAAACCGGGGGTTCCACGCGGCCATGTGGAAGATCAACTCGCTCTGACCGCGCTGGAGTAGCGGGACGAGGAACGGGGGTGGCTGGGCCAGCTGCGACACGGGCACCGTGGGCACAAGACAACGGCCGGCGTCGGCCAGATCGATCGCCAGCAACGCGCAGAGTGCCAGGCCACGCAGCCCCCGGCTGAAGCGGCGGCCAAGCCAGAGAAGCGCGAACGAGGCCAGCGACACCGCAGACAACCGCAGGGCATCCAGCGTGGCCATACGCGCAGGATGCGTGACCGCCGCGCGTGCCGAAACGAGTCTCAGGCCACTGGCCAGCACAAGCCCGAGCAGGGAGAAACCCGCCAGCCAGGGCAGCAGCCGCCGCCGAAGTCCGGCCCGCCCCATCACCATCCAGTCAAAGCCATGACTCCCCGCCACCACCACGGGGAAGATGAAGAGTACGGAAAATCTTTCGGGGAAGCGAACAACCCCGAACCCCGGCACGTGACGCAGCAAGGGCCAGACCACGAAGTGGTCGCCCAGGGCCACGAGATACCCCAGCACGCCCACGACCGCCCAGCCAAGCAGCGCCCGCCACCGGATGCGACAGGCGGCCAGAGCCAGCAGGCTGATGAGCAGACCGGGATAAAGCGAGTAGAGGAAAGCGAAGGTCCTGTCGCCATACAGGGCCCGGCCCCAGTACTCGCTTGTATCGGCGCGGTTGACGTGACCGAGAACGTGGGGCGAGAGGAGATCGAAGATGCGTACCGCCGGCATGGACCATTCGTTGGCCATGGCGTCGGTCAGGCCCAGCGCGCGGACCGTCTTGCCAGCATGATGGACTCCCGGCAGCAGCACTATGGCGCCCATGGTGACGCCCAGCCCAAGACCGGCCGCCAGCATCCACAGCCCCTGTCGCCCCGTCCTGGCGCGCGGCGAGAGCGCCGTCGCCAGGACGAGGAAGGGCATCGCGATCAGAATCGAGGGCTCGCCCGCCAGACACTGCAGGCCCAGGGCAAAGGCCAGACCAGTGATGTTGGACCGCGACGGCGATCGCATCAGCCGCATGACGAAGGTGAGAGCCAGCGGGATGACGGACGCGCTGAAAAGGGTGGGCAGCAGGTTGGTGGACGAGAGCAGGTAACCCCCGAATCCCCAGGCCAGAGCGCCGGCCAGGGCCGCGGCTCGGCTGCGCCTCAGATGGCGCAGGAACCAGAACATGCATGCCGCACCCGCCAACGGCGGCAGGATAACCTGCAGCCGGAAGGCCCATTCGAATGGCAGCAGGAGGAACAGCGTGGTCAGGGGATGGAACAGTTCATGCTCGGGGTTGGCCGCGAAGGGTTGGCCTGAGGCGAAGAAGGGATTCCAAAGGGGAATCGCCCCCGAGGCCCGGGTGAGCGGCGCCACCAGCCATTTGGCGGCGTAGTAGTACGAGCCGAGGTCGCGATCGGCGAACGTGCCCCCTTGGAAAAGGGCGCGCCCGAACAGGACGACCACCCCGAAGAGCAGCAGAAGAGTGGCGACGATCGGGAAGCGGCGGGAGTTCGAAACGCCGCTCAAATCTCCGTGCTCTCGGCTGGGCGGCGGCGCAGGATCCAATAGGCAACGGCTGCGGCGGTGCCAAGACCCAGACTGAGCGCCTGCGCTGTGGAGAGCACCAGAGGCTGGTTGGCAGGCAGGTCGAGCCAGACCGCCACCCGGGGCAGCGAAATCTCGAACAGAAATCCCCGGCCCGTGTCCCCGCGCAAGACCTCGACGCTTGCGCGCAGGATCGCGTAGCCCATGACGTAGACCAGGGCCAAAGAGCCGGGGAACCGTCGGCGGCGGCGCAGGACCAAGAGCAAGGTGAAGAGCAACCCTTCGCCCGCTGCCTCGTAGAGCTGGGTGGGAGCGAGAGCCGGAGTGGTGGGTGCGCCCGGCGCGACCAGACCCGAGGTGGCCAACTCATGATACGCGACGCTGGCGGGCGGGAAACGCACACCGAGGGTGGAAACCTTGCCGTAGCAGCAACCGGCCAGGAAACAACCCACGCGTCCCAAGGCGTGGCTGAGCGGCAGCGGGAAAGCGAGCAGGTCAGCCACGTCGCCCAAGGGCCAGGCTCGCCGACGAGCAAAAAGCAAGACCACGCCGCCTGCCGCCAGGGCGCCCCCGTAGAAGACCAGGCCGCCCTTCCAGAGATAGAGCGGTGCCGCGCAATCGGCGAGTGCGCGTAGGGCGGGTCGGGTTGCCCCGCTTCCCGCGCACAGGCGCGCGTAGTCGCCACCGTGCACGAGCACATAGAGGATGCGCGCACCGACGATGCCGGCCACCAAAGCCCAGAAGGTCAAGTCAAGCACGGCAGCGGTGTCGAAGCCCATCCGCCGTCCCTGGCGAAGGGCCAGCAACACCCCCACAATCGCGCCCATAGCAACAAGCAGGCCGTAGGCGTGGACATCCAAGCCATGGACCCCGAGGTGCAAGGTGAAGAGATTCGGTTTCACCCGTTCTCCTGCGCCGGCGCCGGGTCCGCCAACCAATGCGAGCGCAGGCCAGAAAGCAGCAGGTAGATGCCAATTGCGACCAGCGGCACCGACAAGATCTGCGAGGTGGACAGCCAACCGAAAAACACGCCGCGATCGTCGTCGCGGAAGATCTCGACGAAGGAACGCAGCACACCCTTCATGACAAGCAGCCAGGCAAAGACCTGACCATCAACCCGTCTTCGTCGTCGCACGACGAAATACAGCAACAGAAACATCCCAAAGTCGAGCAAGGCGAGGTAGATCTGCGTCGGATGCACCGGCAGGGCCGGGCTGCCCTCGGGAATCAGGCCGGCCACGCGTTGCGCTTCCCACACCGTACTGCCGGGTGGAAAGCGCACAGCCCAGGGCAGATGCGACACCTTGCCGTAGCAGCAGCCGTTGAGAAAGCAGCCCAGGCGGGTGAGCGCCAGACCAAAGGCGATCCAGGGCGCGGCCAGGTCCGCCACCACCCACCGCCCCAGGCGATGTTTGCGCGCGTAGGCGAGGCCGAAGACCGCGGCGAAGATGAACCCGCCGTAGTAGGCCAGGCCTCCCCGCCACACCTTGAAGACCGCCAGACAGTCTCGCGGCGGATGGCAGGTGTGCGTGGCTAGGTTACACACATAGTCCCAGCCGCACTCCGAGCTGGCGTTGCAATGGGCGACTTTGGCTTCGGTGGCGGCGACCCTGAAGTTGTCCACACACAGGTTCACATAGTCGTGGAAATGTCCGTCGGCAAGAATGTGCAGGACGCGCGCCCCGACGACCGCCCACAGGATGAGGCCGAGCCAAAGATCGTAGATCCGTTCGCGGTCGAGCCCGAGCTTGCCCGCTTCCCGCCGCATCATCCAAAGCCCAACCAGGAAGCTCAGCCCGAGCGTGGCGAAGTAGGAGGGGAGGTCGAGCCGCCCCAGCAGCGGAAGATCGATCCCGAAGTCGATCAGGATCGGGCGCATGGTCTTTCCAGGACCAAATGACCGGTCATGACTCGAGGACGAGCACTCTTTTCTCCCCTCTCCCGCCGGGAGAGGGGACGGGGGTGAGGGTGGTGCTTTTCTTGGGCCAGACGCTGAAGCGACGCAGGTGTTGGGCCACAAGTCCGCGGCATGGGTTCACGTCCGATACAGTACCCTCACCCCAGCCCTCTCCCGGGGGGAGAGGGAGAAGTATGCGATCTGAATCTCCTCCATTCCAGATGCCCCAGTCTGCACATCACGATCCGTCATTCATCGGCGGCCCCCAGCCGCGCGTTCGGGCGGCGCGCCGGTGGCCGTGCGACGTTTGTCGAGCATCATATCGAGCGCCATGAGGCATACGCCGACCACCAACGCTGCGTCCGCGACATTGAAAGCCGGCCATTCATGGCCGTGGTAGTGCCACACGATGAAGTCGCTCACTCGGCCGGCAATGATTCGGTCGACAAGGTTTCCCACCGCGCCCCCGCCCACCAAGCCAAGCGCGAGGTGCAGCCGGGTTTGGCTGGGATCGGTCCGGCGCAGGTAGTGGAAGACCAGGCCAAGCGCCGCCAGCGCCATCAGGGACAGCAGGATGCGACCGCCAGGTAGTTTCTGTAGCATCCCGAACGCGACGCCGGTGTTTTCCGAGTAGCGCAAGTCAAAGTAACCATCGATGACCACGATGCCCCGCCACGGATCGAGGGGCTTGAGGTGGGTGCGGGCCAGCACCTTGGTCCACTGGTCGAGAAGGATCGAAACTGCGGCCGTGACCGTGAACAGGATGTTGCGGGTTCTGGTGGAACTCATCGTGGCTCCAGCAAGCTGACCACGGCCGCGCAGCGAGTGCAAAGGTTTGGCTCCGCGGCGTAGCCAGAGGGCGACCCGGTGCGCCGCCAGCAGCGCGGGCACTCGGGACCGCTGGCCGCGCTGACCGTGATCTCTGCCCCGTTCGCGGCATCGTCAGCGGTGATCTCCAGTTGCGACACCACGGTTGTTTCAAGGAGGTTCTCGCGATCGCGTAGCCAAAACTCCCGATCTCCCATGGTCGGCCTCACCGTGACCTTGGCCTCCAGAGACTTGTGGCCCGCGGCGCGGAAGGGCTCCAGCTTGGCCAGGATCATCTCCCGCCGAGGCCGGACCTCATCCTGCCAGCGCTGGACCGCCTCGCCCATCGGCGTCGGCTCTTTCCGGATCTCGCCGTGCACATCGAAGGACTCGCCTGTCTGCCGCAGAAGTTCGTCGGCCACGTCCTGCGCTGAGAAGCACAAGATGGGCGCCATCCAGGTGGCGATGGTGCGCACCATGTGGTGAAAGACACTCTGCACGCTGCGCCGGCTGGGCGATCGGGGCGCGTCGCAGTAGAGGACGTCCTTGACCGGATCCAGATACTCGGCCGACACCGTGACCACGTAGTCGACCAGCCTGCGGACCACGTCGTGAAAGGCGTAGGTGCGATAGCTGTCGAAGACTTGCCGGTCCCGGTCACGCAAAACCTCCAGCGCCAGACGATCCAGCTCGCGAAGTTTGTCGTCGGGCAAGAGGTCACGTGAAGGCACAAAGTCATACAGGTTGGACAGAAGGTAGCGGCAGGTGTTGCGGATCTTGCGGTACGACTCGCCCAGCTGATCCAGGATGGTTTTGCTGAACACCACGTCCGCTTGGTAGTCGGCAGCGGCGGCCCACAGACGCAGAAGCTCGGCACCATTCTTTTCCATCCACACGCGTGGCTCGACGTAGTCCGTCTTCACGCCAGCGGCGCGCGCCTTCTCGATTTCAGACTTCGAATAGACCTTGCCGCGCTCATCGAGCACCCAACCATGGGTCAGCACCGCTTTGTAGGGCGCGCTCCCACGGGCGGCGACTGCGGCCAGGAGCGACGAATGGAACCACCCGCGGTGCTGGTCCGCACCTTCGAGATAGAGATCGACCTTTTCGCCTTTGGGCACCAACTTGCCATCAGCCACAGCAGCCCAAGACACGCCCGACTCGAACCAGACATCGACGATGTCCTCGCCTTTTCCAAGATCAGTGCCCTGGCAGCGTGGGCAGCAAGTACCCGCCGGGGCCAACTCACTTGTCGGCCGGGCAAACCAGGCGTTGGCGCCCTCGGTTTCGAAAACCGTGGCCACAAACTCCATTGCTTCAGGCACCAGGAACGGCTCGTCGCATGCCTTGCAAAGGTAGGCGGGAATGGGCACACCCCAGATGCGCTGGCGCGACAGGCACCAATCGGGTCGCACCTCGATCATGCCCCGGATGCGATCCTCGCCCCACGTCGGGATCCACTGGGTCTTTTTGATCTCGGCCAGGGCCTTTTCGCGCAGACTGCTGCTATCGCCCAAATCACCCAGGCGCGCGAACCACTGGCTGGTGGCGCGAAAGAGCACCGGGTGCTTGCAGCGCCAGCAATGGGGGTACGAGTGTCGCACCGTCTCGCCCGGCTGGTTGAGCAGAAACCCCGTCTCGGCCAGGTGGGCCACAATCTTGGGGTTGGCTTCAAGCACCGGCTGGCCGGCCCAAAGGGCCACTTCCGCGGTGTAACGGCCGCGGCCGTCCACCGGGGCGTAGATCTCCAGGCCCTCGGCGCGGCCGACAGTATAGTCTTCGGCGCCATGGCCCGGGGCGGTGTGAACCAGGCCGGTGCCTGCCGCCAGCGTGGCATGCGCTGCGAAGCTCAAGCGGAAATCGCGCTCGCTGCGCGCCTCGCTGACAAAGGGATGCTGATAGCGCGCGCCGCGCAGAGCGGCGAGCCTATCCCCGGCAATCTCGATCCATTCATCCTCGGGCGGTGTGGGAAGATGACAGGCCGCCAAGAACGTTTTGGACAGTTCACGCGCCACGATGAGGTACTCGCGCCGCCCGCCGCGCTCGACCGGAATGCCGGCGTAGGCGAGCTGTGGGTTAGCCACCACGGCCAAGTTGGCGGCTAGGGTCCACGGCGTGGTGGTCCAGATGACCAGCGCGGCGGCCGCACTGCCGAACAGCCGCTCCACTGCAGCTTGGTTCTGCACAAGCGGGAAGCGCACGTAGATCGATGGCGAGCTGTGATCGGCGTACTCGACCTCGGCCTCGGCCAACGCCGTCTGGTGGGTGGTACACCAGTGCACCGGCCGCTTGGCGCGGTAGAGAAGGCCCTGACGAGCAAAGGCCGCCAGGATGCGCACGATGGTCGCCTCGTAGCCTTTGGCCAGCGTCAAATACGGCTGGTCCCAGGTGCCGACGCAGCCTAGACGCCGGAAATCGGCGCGCATCACGTCGACGAACTTGAGCGCGTGGGCCTCGCAGCGCTGGCGCAACTCGGCCGGGCTCAGCTTGGCCCGGCCGCCGGCCGCCTTCTCCACCTGATGCTCGATGGGAAGTCCGTGACAGTCCCAGCCGGGCACGAAGGGTGCGTTCTTGCCCAGCAAGAGCTGCGAGCGGACGATGATGTCCTTCAGGACTTTGTTCAGCAACGTCCCGTAGTGAATCCCCCCTGTCGCATAGGGAGGGCCGTCGTGCAGCACGAAGGGCGGCGCAGCGGCGGCTTGGCGAGCCGCCAGCAGCGTCTCGTAGTGGCGTTCGTCGGACCAGCGCTTGAGCCAAAGGGGCTCACGACGGGCCAAGTCGGCGCGCATCGGGAATTCGGTCTTCGGCAGACTAAGGGTGCTCTTCCAGTCCACGGGTCGGCGGATACTAGCACCACTTTGTCGGATTCTCCCGTCGGTCCGAATCCAACAAAGTGGTGCTTCAGAATCATGGTAGAGAAGGCGGATGGCCGAGAGGGCTTCCTGGGACGAGTACTTCATGAACATCGCGCGGGTCGTNNGAAGCGGGCCACATGATGGAGAACGGCCATTGCGTGGCCACCATCCACGCCGAGAGCAACGCCATCCTGCAGGCCGCGCGCAACGGTGTCATGATTGACGGCGGCACCATCTACGTCACTGCCAGTCCTTGCTGGAACTGCTTCAAGGAGATTGCCAACTCCGGTATTCGTCGGGTCGTCTATGGCGAGTTCTATCGCGACGACCGCATCTTCTCGGTCGCTGGCACCCTACACATCGAGCTGGTTCACCTGGCAGGTCCAGAACCATCGGTCGAAGCGCCCCGTGCGGGAGGCCGCGGTAGGACTTTGGGCTGAGACGGGGCACCGTGTCGCCTTCTGCCCACACGTCTGTGAGCCCCGCAACCTCTTTTATGTTGACAGACCCCAAAGTCCCGGCAAACCTAGTAGAAGCATGCCCAGGGGATTTCTGACCGCTCTTCTAGGGTTGAGCCTGGCTTTGGCCCATGTTGGGTCCGTGCAGGCGGACGGTGTGGGCGGGCGACGGCCATTGGGAACCAGGGCGGCTGCCCAGAACTGTGGCAAGCCGGCCAAAGCCTGCAAGCACCGCGTTCGCCGCCACGGCGTGCTTGGTTGGGCCATACCCGACGTTGAGCTGCGCAGCGACCCCCTGCCGCAGCCGTCCGGCGACATCCGGATTTACTCGCTCAACTACAAAGAGGAACTCAAGACCAACATCTACAACCCAGACGGCTCGTACAGCGTTGAGGCGGCCAAGGAGATCGCCCACGTATTTCGCTGCAAGCGCACCGGGGAGGAACACGAAATTGATCCGCGCTTGCTCACCATCCTCTCCCATGTGAACGATGCTTTTGACGGGCGGCCGCTTGAATTGCTTTCGGGCTATCGTTTCCAACGAAAGACCACCAGCAACCATTTCCACGGCACGGCGGCCGATATCCGCATCGCGGGCGTGCGTCCGCGTGACCTGCGGACCTTTGTCCAAACCCTGGATGCCGGTGGCATGGGGATTGGCTTCTACCCGCGGGTGGGGTTCGTCCACGTGGACGTGCGGCCCGCTCCTAGCTTCCGCTGGATTGACAACGCGCGCTCTAACCCTGATTCAGGGGACAAGCAGCCTCCGCGCAACTGGAGACGCAGGAAGCTGGAAAGCTGACAGCAGGGCTGACGGGCCCCGCCTCGTGCCGCCACCGTGGCTTGTCGTACGGAGTGACCCGTCCGGGCGGCGCGGCTTGGTGGTGCGGCGTGAAACAACCCCGAACCCCGATCCCGACCTTGGGGAGAGCCTTACTTGATCTTGCGCCTGCGGTCCCCTAACTTGGGGCCCACATGGCGTCGTTTTGTGCGGCGTCCCCAGTAGCTTCATGTCCGCGCGACAACTCGATCTTCTCGACGAAAACGGTGCACGGCCTGTCCTGCCGCCGGCCAAGGGCAAGGGCGGGGGTGGCCGCGGCCGGGGCAAGGGTGGCAGCGACGAACCACCTCCGCCTACTGACGCCAATTTGGCCGAAGAGGCGCAACGCCGCTATCTCAACTACGCGGTCAGCGTCATCACGGCGCGCGCCCTGCCTGATGTACGCGACGGGCTCAAGCCCGTGCAACGGCGGATCCTCTTCGCCATGCACACCGACCTGCACCTCTACCCCGACGCGCGCTTTCGCAAGAGCGCGACCATCGTGGGCGCGGTCATAGGCAAGTACCATCCGCACGGCGATAGCGCCTGCTACGACGCCATGGTGCGCATGGCTCAGGACTTCTCTTTGCGTTACCGGCTGGTGGACGGGCACGGCAATTTCGGATCGCTCGACGGCGATGCACCGGCCGCCTACCGCTACACCGAGGCACGCCTGGCGCCGCTGGCGACTGAGCTGCTCGACGAGATCAAGCAGGGCACGGTGGATTTCCGGCCCAACTTCGACGGCACCGCGCAAGAGCCCCTGGTGTTGCCCGCGCGCATTCCGCACTTGCTCGCCAACGGCTGCGCCGGCATCGCGGTAGGCATGGCCACCAACATCCCGCCCCACAACCTGGGCGAGGTGTGCGAGGCCGCCGTGGCCCTGATCGACGATCGCAAGCTGGAGAGCAAAGATCTGCTCCGGTACATCAAGGGTCCCGATTTTCCGACCGGCGGCCAGATCATCAATTCCCGGAAAGAGCTGCGTGAGATCTACGAAACCGGCCAGGGCCCCGTGCGCGTGCGCGGCGAGTGGAAGATCGAGGAGACCAAGCGGGGCAGTCAGCAGATCGTCGTCACCTCCATCCCTTACAACGTATCCAAGGCGAGCCTGGTGGAGAGTATTGCCCAAGTCATTCTGGCCAAGAAGCTTCCCATGCTGGTGGACGTGCGCGACGAATCCACCGACGACGTGCGCGTAGTGCTGGAGTTGAAGCCGGGGGCGGATCCGGCGCTTGTGGTTGCGTACCTGTACAAGCACACCCCGCTTGAGCTGTCCTTCCACGTCAACATGACCTGCCTGGTGCCTACGGATAATCGCGAGGTGGCCGGGCCCATGCGGCTCAACCTGCGGGCCATCTTGGGCGAGTTCCTAGATTTTCGCGAGAATGTGGTGACCCGTCGCTTCGAGTTCGAGCTGGCGGAGCTGCGCCGCCGCATCCACATCCTGCAAGGCTTCGCCATNNATCCTGGAGATGAAGCTGTACAAGCTGGCGCGGCTGGAAATCCAGGCGATTCGCGACGAGCTGGCGGAAAAGCGAGCGCGAGCCAAGGAGATCGAAGCCATCCTCAAGGACAAGCGCAGGCTGTGGAAGGTGATTCGCGGCGAGATTGCGGACATCGGCCAGCGCTTTGCGGACAAACGGCGCACCAAGATCGGCGGCGGCGGCAGCGACGAAGTGGAGTTCCAGGTTGAGGACTTCATCCTCGACGAGGAGGTGACCGTCATTCTGTCACGCGACGGCTGGCTCAAGCGCGTCCGCGAGGTGAAGGATCTGTCGGCCACCCGGCTGCGCGAGGGCGATGCCGTGCTGGCGGCGCTGCGCGGGTCGACCAAGGATTTTCTCGCCATCTTTTCCAACCTGGGAAGCTGCTACGTCAGTCGCATCCACGATGTGCCCGCCTCGACCGGGTATGGCGAGCCGGTGCAGAAGCTCTTCAACTTCCGCGACGGGGAGCGGGTGGTGGCTGCGCTGGTGGTCACCGGCGCGGGGCCTTCGGCGGTGCCGGCCGGAACCCTGGCGTTGGCCGTGACCAAGCGGGGCTACGGCTTCCGCTTCAACCTCGATCCACTGCGCGAACTGAGCACGCGGGCCGGCCGACGTTTTGCCAAACCCGCCGAGGGCGACGAAGTTGTGGGCGTCCTGCCGGTGCGCCCCAAGGACGTGCTATGCGTGGTCTCCACCCGCGCCCGCGCGCTGGTGTGCGACGCTGACGAGGCGGCGGAACTCGCCAATCCGGGCCGCGGGGTCACCATCATCAAACTCGACGAAGAAGACGCGGTCATGGGCTTTGCCCTGGGTGGTCGCAAAGACGACACCGTGTTGATCGCGGAGACCGACGCGGGAAAGAAGGTTCCGGTGGGCCCAGGGCGCTATCACGTCACCGCGCGCGGCGGCCGTGGCCACAGCCTGGCACGCAAGTCCAGTGTCGTGCGGGTGCTCTTCCCTGAGCCGCCCGCGCCGGCGGATGAGCCGCCCAAACTGTTCCACTAGCATGTGCCGGCTTCACCATGGCTGCTTCTAGTTCATACACCGCGGAACACATCACCGTCCTGCAAGGTCTCGAGCCGGTACGGCGACGGCCGGGCATGTACATCGGCGGCACCGACAGCAAGGGCTACCATCACTTGCTGTGGGAGATCGTGGACAACTCGGTCGACGAGGTGATCAACGGTTACGCCACCCACATCGAGGTGACCCTGCACAAGGATCGCCGCTCAGCCACCGTGGTGGACAACGGCCGAGGCATCCCGGTTGACGTCAAAAAGGAATTCAAGAAATCCGCGTTGGAACTCGTGCTCACCACGCTGCACGCCGGGGGAAAGTTTTCCTCCGGGCAGTATCAGTATTCTGGCGGTCTGCACGGTGTGGGCGCGTCGGTAGTCAACGCCTTGTCCGAGGAGATGGTGGCGCGCGTGCGGCGCGATGGCTTCGAGTGGGAGCAGAGCTATGCGCGGGGCGAGGCGACCAGCAGACTGACCAAGAAGGGGCCGGCGCGGGGCTCGGGGACCACGACTTTCTTCCGGCCGGACGTGCAGATCTTTGGCAAGCAGGAGTTCTCGGCGGAAACCATCCGTTTCCGTCTGGACGCCAAGACGTTCTTGCACAAGGGACTCAAAATCACCTTCCGGGACGAGTCCGCGGGCACCAGCGATGTGTTGCAGCACGAGGGCGGCATCGCGGACTTCTTGGCCAAAATCATCGCCGACCGGGGCAAGCCGCCCACCGTCCCGCAGGTCTTCTACTTCCAGCGCGAGGACGGGGGCCGCATCGAATGTGCGCTGCAGTGGACGGAATCGCACGAGGAGACGCTGCGCACCTACGTGAACGGCATCCCCACCACCCAAGGTGGGACGCACGAGCAGGGTTTTCGCGCGGCCATCGTCAAGGCTATGCGCTCGTTTCTCGACGACGCCGGCCTAGCGCCCAAGAACCTCAATCTGACGGCAGAGGACATCCGCGAAGGTATTGTCGGTCTTTTGTCCATCTATCTGCACGATCCACAGTTTCAGGGTCAGACCAAGGAGCGCCTGGGCAATCCCGAGGCGCAAGCCCTGGTGGACAACGCCATCCGGCCGGCGCTGGAAACCTTCCTGCACCAGAACCGGACCGCGGGCACGACCATTGTCGAGCGCATCACGCTGGCAGCCAAGGCACGCGAGGCCTCGCGTGCGGCCTCGCAGGCGGTGTCGCGCAAGACGGCCATCTCACACCGGCTGAATCTGCCGGGCAAGCTGGCTGACTGCGCGTCGACGGATCCAGCCAGAAGCGAGCTGTTCATCGTCGAGGGCGACTCGGCCGGCGGCTCGGCCAAGCAAGGCCGCGAGCGCAAGGTCCAGGCCATCCTTCCCTTGCGCGGCAAGGTGCTGAACGCCGAGCAGGCGTCGCTGCAAAAGGTCCTGTCGAACAAGGAGCTGCAAGACGTGGTATCGGCGCTTGGGTGCGGTGTGGGCGAGCAGTTCAACCTGGAGCGCCTGCGCTACCACAAGATTATCTTCATGATGGATGCCGATTCCGACGGCCATCACATCGCCACCCTCCTGCTCACCTTTTTCTACCGGCACCTGCGACCGCTCATTGAGGGTGGCTTCGTGTACCTGGCGCAGCCGCCGCTCTTTCGCGTCGACCACGGCAAGGAGACCTTCTGGGCGCTCGACGAGCTGGATCGTGATCGCATCGTGGCGGCTCTGCCCAAGAACGCGCGGCCCGAGGTCATGCGGTTCAAGGGTCTGGGCGAGATGCAGCCCGAGGAACTGCGCCGGACCACCCTCGATCCGGCCACGCGGCGGCTGCTGCGCGTGACCATCGGCGACGGCCCGGAGACCGACCGCATCCTGACCGAGCTCATGGGCAAAGACGTCGAGGCGCGCTTCAAGTTCATCATGGAGCATGCGGCTCAGGCAGATCTCGATCTGTAGGAGTGACTAGGGCGGTTGCGGTTGCGGCGGTGAGAATCGGGTTGACAGCGTTGGCGATTGGGCGAATATATAGCACTGCATATGTTAGCAAAGCAAGTACCCATCGGGCTCTTGCTGGCTGCGCTGCGACGCCGGCAGCGTCAAGCTGTGGAGATGCGGGTTCGCGATCTGGCGCTCTCGAACCAGCAATTCTGGCTCCTGGTGGCCCTGGTCGAACGCCAGGGGGCATCGCTGGCCGATATCCTGGCTGCCTTGCCCATGGATCAGCCCACCGCGTCGCGTGTGTTGGCTGCCTTGAGCCGGCGCAAGCTGGTTCGCTTGGACAGTGATCCCGCCGATCGTCGGCGTCGCCGGATGGTGCTGACCCCCCTAGGTGAGCAGTTCGGTGCGCGCTGCCTGGTCGTGGCAGCGCAGGTTCGCAAGGCCGCCGAGGCGCACTTCTCGCCGGACGAGATCGCCACGCTGCGCGGCTGGCTCCGTCGGATTGTGGACAATCTGGATGAACTGGACCGGCTTTCGCCGCCTGGTCCGGGGCCATCTGAGAATGGGGTGGCGACGCGGCGGGACCGCGATAGATAGGGTGCAGGACACACGCATGAGTTGGCTCAAGTCGACGAAGTTCTGGGGCGTGGTGGTCCTGGTGTTGGCGTTGGCCGGGGGCACAGCCTATGTGCTGAAACGGCGATCCGCGAAGCCCAAGGTGCAATGGGAAACCACGGCTGTGGACCGCGGCCGCATTACCGCGCGGGTCACCGCCACCGGAACCCTTTCGGCCCTGGTCACCGTGCAGGTGGGCAGCCAGGTGTCCGGCTCCATCTTGAAACTCTACGCTGATTTCAACTCGACGGTGAAGAAGGGGCAGATCATTGCGAAGATCGATCCCCGCCTGTTCCAGGCCACGCTGGAAAACGCCCGCGCCAACTATGCCCAGGCCAAGGCCACCCTGGACAAAGACAGGGTGCTGGCCAAGTTCGCCGACCGGCAGCTCAAGCGGCAGGGCCCCCTGGCGAAGGACAAGCTCATCGCCGTCTCGGACCTAGACACCGCCGAGTCCAATGCTGGCTCGGCCTTGGCGCAGGTCGAGGCCGACCAAGCCAATGTCAAACAGGCCCTGGCGGTCTTGCATCTGGCCGAGGTGAACCTGGCCCTGACCGACATCGTGTCCCCCACCGATGGCACTGTGATCTCGCGCAACGTGGACGTGGGCCAGACCGTGGCCGCTTCTCTGCAGGCGCCCGTGTTGTTTGTCATCGCTGAGGATCTGCGCAAGATGCAGGTGGACACCAGCGTGGCCGAGGCCGACGTGGGCAAGCTGCGCGCGGGCATGCAGGCCACTTTCACCGTGGATGCCTTCCCGGGCGAGCCGTTCAAGGGTGCGGTTCGCCAGATTCGCAACGCTGCAACGACCGTGCAGAATGTGGTCACCTACGACGCGGTCATCGACGTGGACAACTCCGATCTCAAACTGCGGCCCGGTATGACCGCCAATGTCACCTTCGTGTTTGCCAACAAAGAAGATGTCTTGCGTGTGACCAACGCAGGCCTCCGCTTTCGCCCCAGTGCGGATCTGGCCAGTGCCCTCAAGCTGGAAGTTCCGCGCGGGCGTCGTTCCGGCAGCGACGGCTCCCCTGGTGTGCCCGGGGCTGGATCAGGCGGTCCCGCACGCGCGGGGGGCTCGGCGAAAAACGACGAGGCACCCGATCGACGCACGGTATGGGTCTTGCGCAACGATCTGCCCAGCCCGGTTCGCATCAAAGCAGGAACCACCGACGGCACCAAGACAGAAGTGGTGGAGGGCCCTCTGCAGCCCGGGGATCTGGTTATCAGCGACGCCACCCTTCCGGCAGGCTTTAAGCCGGCCGCCACCGGGATGTTGCCGGGCGCCGGACCGCCACCCGGTGGCCCGCGCCGATTCTAGGTGCACAGATGGGCAAGCCCCTCATTGAGACCCGCAAGGTCAGCAAGGTGTACCGGATGGGCGAAGTGGAGGTCCATGCCCTGCGCGACGTCTCGCTGACCATCAGCGAGGGCGAGTCGGTGGCGGTGATGGGACCGTCGGGCTCGGGCAAGTCAACCCTGATGAACATCCTGGGGTGTTTGGACCGGCCCAGCTCGGGTGGCTACTGGCTGGTGGGCGAGGAGGTGTCACAGCTCGACCGGAACGCCTTGGCCCGGCTGCGCAACCGCACTCTGGGTTTCGTGTTTCAGAGCTTCAACCTGTTGTCGCGTACCACCGCGCTGGAGAACGTGGAGCTTCCCCTGCTGTACGCAGGCATCTCGGCCCGCGAGCGCCACACCCGTGCCCGGGACGCGCTGGCGCGCGTGGGTCTGGGCGATCGCCTGCACCACCATCCCAATCAGATGTCCGGGGGGCAACAGCAGCGGGTGGCGGTGGCGCGGGCCCTGGTCACGCATCCGCACCTCATCGTAGCCGACGAACCCACGGGCAACCTGGATTCGCGGACCAGCGTGGAGATCATGGCGCTGTTCCAGGAACTGGGCCGCACTGGTATCACGCTCCTGCTCGTCACCCACGAGGCGGACATCGCCCGCTACGCCTCGCGCGTGGTAGTTATGCACGACGGCCGCGTGCGGTCGGACGAGCAGCAGACAGCGCTGCAAGCCGAGCCCGGCTCAGCCCCCGCCGACGCGGAGCTTTCGCCATGAGTCCTCTGCAAGTCTTGCGGGTCGCGGTGCGGGCACTCATGCGCAACAAGCTGCGCTCGTTCCTCACCACGCTAGGCGTGATCATCGGCGTGTCGGCGGTGATTGCCATGGTCGCCATCGGTGAAGGCGCCAAGGCGCGCGTGGAAGAGGCGTTCGCGTCGATGGGCTCGAACCTGCTGATAGTGCTGTCGGGCACCACCAGTGCTTCTGGGGCGCATGGGGGCTTTGGCAGCATGCCCACTCTGACCTGGGATGATCTCAAGGCCATACGCAGCGAGGCCAGCGCGGTTCGCTATGCCAGCCCGCAGCTCCGCAGCAACCAGCAGGTGATCAGTGAAGATCAAAACTGGGCCACCTCGGTCAACGGCGTTTCGCCCGAGTACTTCTTGATGCGCACCTGGCCCGTCGCGATGGGCAGCCCCATCAGTCCCTCAGACATCGAAACGGGTAGCAAAGTGGTGTTGCTGGGGCAGACGGTGGTGGACAAGCTCTTCGGTTCCAACGCCGATCCAACCGGTCAGTCCGTGCGCATACAGAAGACTCCCTTCCAGATCATTGGTGTGCTGGCGCGCAAGGGGCAGTCGGCCACCGGGCAAGACTACGACGACGCCGTGTTCATCCCGTACACGACCTTCCAGGCCAAGATCCAAGGCGGCCTGCAGAAGTTTATGGCCGGCGCATTCATGGTCAGCGCGGTGTCGAGCGAAGCCACCACCCGCGCGCAGCTTCAAATTGCCACCCTGCTGCGCGATCGCCACCACCTCCCGATTGGCGCCGAAGACGATTTCAGCATTCGCAACCTGACCGAGATGGCTAGCGCCCAGCAGGAGGGCGTCAAGACCCTCACCACGCTTCTGGCCAGCATCGCCGCGGTGTCGCTTATCGTGGGCGGCATCGGCATCATGAACATTATGCTCGTCAGTGTCACCGAGCGGACACGCGAGATCGGCATCCGCATGGCCGTCGGCGCGCGCCCCCGCGACGTGCTGTCGCAGTTTCTGGTCGAGGCGCTCGCGCTCTCGATTGCGGGCGGCATTATCGGCATCCTGCTGGGGTTGTTGGCCGCCAATCGATTGGCAGCCAACTTCGGCTGGCCCATCTTGATTCGTCTCGACATCATCGCTATCGCGGTCGGATTTTCCGGTCTGGTCGGCGTAGTCTTCGGGCTCTACCCGGCGCAAAAAGCCTCCCGCCTCGATCCCATTGAAGCCTTGAGGTACGAATGAAACGTCTTCTCTTCCTCATTGTCGCTGTCGGCTGGTTGGCACAGCCGGCCCACGCCCAGCAGGGGCGCGTGTTGACCTTCGACGAGGCCCTGCGCATCGCGCGCGCCACCCACCCCCAGCTTCAGGTCGCACATGCGCAGAGCGAGGTGGCCGATGCCCGCGCCTATGAGAGCCGGGCGGCGCTGCTGCCGCAAGTGAGCGGCACGGCCTCATACCAGCGCACGACGAACAACTTTCCGTCAGGCGGCAGCTCGGTCGGAACGAACACCGGCACTGCCACAGGCACTGGCACCGCCACCAACACCGGCACCGGTACCACCACCAGCACCGGGACGACCGGGTCCAACCATGGGAGCTTCGACACCAGCAACTACTTCCAATTCCGCGTGACCGCCAGCCAGCTGATCTACGACTTCGGGCAGACTACGGGCAAGTGGAACGCCGCCAAGACCACCGCTCGTTCTCAATCTGATAGCGAGTCGCGCACAGCACAGCAGGTCTCCTTCAATGTTCGTGCCGCCTACTACAACGCAGCCGCCACCTATGCCCTGGTCAAGGTGGCTCAGGATGGGCTGACCAACCAGGAAGCCCACCTGGTGCAGGCCCAGGGTTTCGTGCGCGCAGGCACGCAGCCGGAGATTGCCTTGGCCCAGGCACTCACCAACCGGGCCACGGCGCGGGTGCAGCTCATCACCGCGCAGAACGCGCATGACGTGGCCAAGGCACAGCTCAATCAGGCCATGGGTGTTGAGGGCCCCATCGACTATCAGGTTGAAGTCCCCGTGGTCGACCCGGTTCCGGGCGAGGACAAGAGCACGGACGAGCTTCTGCCCACCGCAATCAAAGCGCGCCCCGACTTGCAGGCCCTGGCCGACCAGATTCGGGCGCAGGAATTCACCATCGGTGCGACGAGAGGTGGCTACTATCCTGGGTTGAGTGCCATCATGTCGCTGAGTGATGCGGGGCCGGCAGTCGACAACCTGGCGTGGAACTGGTACGGGATGTTGTCCTTGACTTGGCCGATCTTCGGAGGGGGCATCACCAACGAACAGGTGCGCGAGGCGCGTGCCACGGCAATTGTGCTGCGCGGCCAGTACGAGATTCAGCACCAGCAGATACGTTTGGACCTGGAACAGGCGCGTCTGGCTGTGCGCGCGGCCAAGGCGAGCGAGGAGGCTACCCACGAGGCGGCGGTCAACGCACGCGAGCAACTTCGCCTGGCCGAGGGCCGCTACCAGGCCGGCGTGGGCAACATGATCGAGCTCGGTGATTCGCAGGTGGCCATGACCACCGCCTCGGCGCAGGAAGTGCAGGCGCATTTCAGCCTGGCCACAGCCCGCGCCCAGCTCGTGCTGGCGCTCGGGCAACTCTGAGACGGGCGCAGGTAACTGATCGCGGGTAGCGGCCTCCAGCCTGAGCGACGAGCGTCCGCGTCGGGCCGAAGTGGCGCTGCAAAGGGCGCAGCGAGAGCTTCGCAGACGCCCTCGGGAGAGGCATCCCTGCCCGCGCGCGTTCTATCCTTCGATGAAGCTTTTTAGCCGCAAGCCGCGCGACGGGTGGCGCAGCTTGAGCAAGGCCTTGGCCTCGATCTGCCGGATGCGCTCGCGCGTGACATCGAAGTCCTGACCCACCTGTTCCAGAGTGTGGTCCGATTTTTCTCCGACACCGAAGCGCATGCGCAGCACCTTCTCCTCGCGCGGTGTGAGCGTGGCCAGCACCTTGCGCATCTGATCCGCGAGGTCCATGGAGATAACAGTGTCGGCCGCCGGGATGACTTTCTTGTCCTCAATTGAGTCGTGCAGGTCCGAGTCCTCGTCCGCGCCGATGGGGGTCTCCAGCGAGATGGGCTGCTTGGCAATGCTGAGCACATTGCGGACCTTGTCCAGCGACAGTTCCATCTTCTCGGCAATCTCTTCCGGCGTCACTTCCCGGCCCAACTCCTGCACCAGGTATCGGCTGGTGCGGATGAGCTTGTTGATAGTTTCGATCATATGCACCGGAATGCGGANNTTGTACTCGAACTTGTCCACGGCCCTCATCAGGCCGATGTTGCCTTCCTGGATGAGGTCGAGAAACTGCATTCCCCGGTTGGCGTACTTCTTGGCAATGGACACCACCAGGCGCAGGTTGGCCTCGATCAGTTCCGCCTTGGCCTGCTCGGCCTGCCGCTCGCCAAGCTGGATCTCCCGCACGGTGACGCGCAGGCCCTCCTCGGTCATCGCCGCCTCTTCCTCCACCTTCTTGATCTTCTTCTTGGCGTTCTCGATGACCTTGGCCAGATCTTCGATCTCCTCAGGCCGCAGGCCTAGTTTCTTGGCCACCGCCCGCTGGCGCAGGGGCGATGATCGGATCTCGCGCAAGGTCTTGGCGAAATCACGTTGTGCCAGGCCTGTGCGCCGTTCGCATTCATCAATCTCGCGATGAGCCGCTTCCATGCGGGACACCAGAGCCTTGAGCCGGACCACGATGCGATCGATCTGTTTCCTACTGAGGTGGATCTCCTGCAGGGCATCGATCATCTCCTGCTTGATCGCTGCGACCTGCTTCCTGGCTCTGTTGCGCGCGGCTTCGCTGGCAGTCTTTTTCTCCTCGACCTTCTTCACCTCCTTGCGCAGCCGGCGCACCTTGTCGAGCACCTTGCTCACCACCTCGACCTCCCAATTCTCGTCGAACTCGATTTCATCCTCGTCCGCGTCTCTGGCCGCCTCGTTCGCCCGAATCTTCTCCTGGGGCGGCCTGTCGTCCCGATCCAGGATCTCCTCGATCGGGAGGGGGGAATTGAGCACTGCCTGCAGCACACGGCGCTCACCGTCCTCGATGCGCTTGGCGATCTCCACCTCTCCCTGGCGGCTCAACAACGAAACCGAGCCCATCTTGCGCAGGTATATGCGCACCGGATCGTTGGTCTTGGAGTCGCCGTCCTCTTCCTCTTCCTCCACCTCGGGGATCTGCGCAGATTGCGGCTCGGCCTCTTCTTCGGGCGCCGCTTCGCTCGGGACCGACTTTTCGGTCCCCTTCACGTGGGACGCAGAGTCCACGATCTCGATGCCCTCACCGCCCAGGGCCGACAGCCAGTCGTCGATCTGTTCGGACGAGCCGATGCTCGCCAGCATGTGATCGTTGACTTCGTCGTAGGTAAGGAAACCCTTGGCCTTCCCGATGGTGATGAGATCGCCCTTCTTGCGCGCCCTCTCCTCGCTCGACATCGCCCGCTTGGCCGTTGTCTTGCCGACGATTTCCAGTTCCTCGTCGTGCGGGTTGTCGTCGTTCAATTGCTCGTCGCCATCTTCGATCATGTGGTCAGGACCTCTCACGTGGAAGGCAGAAAACCCATCTTCATGCGAATCAGTTCCATCGCTCTCAAGAGTCGTCCATCAATCGCCGCCAAGACCAATTCCTGTCGCGCAAGTGACCGCAATCATTGCAGCACCCAATCCCGGTGCACCAATTTCTTGGCAACTTTTCCCTACCGGGAAGGCCGGTCGTCTCGCTGCGCTGCGCGCTGGGACGCGAGACGCTGACGCACTCCTACTGAAATGGGCACTGATTGCTGCCCTGCGATGTGCTGACCAGGCAGACATTGGGGATGCAACCACTCACCACACCAAGGATGGCGCAGCAGGTTGCGTTGCTCCCGCAGTTTGGATTTGTCGGACACCTCGCGCTTGGCGTCGCGTTGGTGCAGAAACAGGGCATGTTGGCCGGCAAGGTGACGCCGAAGTTGCCACAGGTGCAGAGCAGACCGCTCCCGCACTCGTTGCCCCCGTTGCTGCATGGCTTGCCGATGCCGATCTCGTTGCCAGCGTCGGGCGGACAGCCGACTGGCAGGTTGAGCATCATCCCGTCCGCGCCCCCATCCCGAATCCGCGTGTCGGCCGGACCCGTTCCACTCGAGTGGCAGGATGCCGCGCACACGATCATGAGCACGCCAGGGATGAAGCGGAGCATGCGATCTCTCAGTCTACCGCAAACTCGGGCGGCTAGAACAGATAGGACACGCGCACGAGTAGGGCTCGCGATCCGGAGAACGTGATCACGCCGAATTTCTGGGTGTCGTTGCCAAGCCCGAATCGTCCCGCCAGGGCAACCCGGTAGGATCCGAGGTCAACGGTTACGGCAGGATTGAGGTAGAAGGCGCGAAGGTGGTTCAGAGTTTGAAAATTCTGGTCGTCTATGTGACTGAGCTGAATGCAGCTAATGAGTTCGAGAGAAAGTCCCAGCCATTTGGCGGGCACGAGGGAAAGCGCGGTGTGCGATTCCCAGAAGAAAATGTTCGGGATGTTCAAAGGCAGGCCCAAGAGCGTGGTGTTCTTGGCCAGCATGGCCAGAATGCCCTCATTGATCGTCAAGGAGAGGGGGCCATAGGACACGAGAAACAAGCCAGCAGGAGCCAAATGGAAGTAGTAGGGGAAACCAAATGCGTAGGTACTTCCATCGATGAGTCCGAAGCTATAGGTCATGGTGTGCGTGGGCAACCGGGCGCGCATGCCCACACCCAAGGTTGCCGTGACCGGGTCGGTGGAAAACGTCCAGGCATAGCTGCCGCCTGCGACCACGTCTCCCAGGGAGAACGAGGACTTCTGCCGATCGGCTGGAATCGGAGGAGACGCCGAGCCCAGGTTGTCGATGAAAAGACGCGTGAGCTGCAGAGGCAACTCAAGGTTTGCCTGGAATGACCCGCGGCGAAGAATGCCGCCCAAGGCGACCCGATAGCCACTGGCGCGGCCCTTGACCCAATAGAACGTCGACAGATCGTCGCTGGTTTCGTAGGTGTGATCGATGTAGAGCGCCGAGCCTCCGCCCAGGGCTTGCAAGGCGGGATAGTCGATGCCGGGCGGAGGGATGGATTTCGCTGCCGCGGCCGGCCCCGGTACGGAAGGCAGCTCCGCATCGGGCTCGTCTTCCTGGGCGAGTGCATCTGCCGTAGCAGCGAGGAACACGAGCCAGACTGGCAGATGAAAACGTCTCATCTTCGATCGTCCCGTTACGCGCAGTTCTGGTCTTCTAACACAAACCGGCTGCCGAGAACGTTCACCCAAGGCCTACCGCGTCATGCGTGCGCGAGCCGCGCGGTACCTCGTGGCAGTCTAGCGTCGCAAGAATGTTGCAAAATGATTTCTTGTACGCGCGGCGACGCCATGCGAGCGTCCAACCTCCACCCCGAACCAAGGAGGTACCATGAAGAACGCGTTGTGGATGTCTATGTTCTTGGCCGCTGGCGCCACTGCTATTGCCGCGCCGGCCGCGGCGTCTCCGCCCGTCGGAACTATCTCGACTGTCACCGGCAACCTTTCCGGCACGGATTGTGTCAACCCCGAGGGAATCACGCTCGATCTTCAGGGCAATATCTACACTGGCTCGGCCGCCATCTTGCCGACCACCCACATCTGCAAGTTCGATCACAATGGTGCATTCGTGAAGTCTGTCCCGATTCCCGCGGGACCCGGCGGCGTGACCCCGTTGCTCGGCGTGCACTTCGAGCCACCGCACACGGTGTTTGCTCTCGACTTTGCGAATACGTTGGCAAGTCCGCCGACGAGCTTCGGGAACAACAAGGGCCGCGTGCTCTCCGTCAACATGGAAACCGGAGTGGTCACGCCGATTGCCAGTGGTTTCGCGTTCCCTAACGGCTTCGCGGAAGACCTGCTAGGGCGCCTGTACGTGACGGACTCCTTCCATGGGACGATCACACGCATGAACCAAGACGGTTCCGGCCTGACGGTGTGGTCTGCGGACCCGCTCCTGGCCAGCAACCCGTTCCCCCCCTTGCCCATCGGGGCCAATGGCATCGCGTTCGACTTCTTCTTTCAACATATGTACGTCTCCAACACCACCAAGCGCCAGATCATCCGCATCAACGTGGGGCCGGGCTGGACCGCGGGCACAGCGCAGGTCTTTGCCGACGGACCGACCATCGATAGTCAACAGGGCACCACCAAGTCACTCCTGGGAGCCGACGGCATTACCTTCGACCTCTTGGGCAACCTGTATGTGGCGGCCAATGCCGCCAACGAGATCCAGGTGCTGTCGCCTTCCGCACAACTGACCGCGCGGTACTCAAACCCGAACCTGGTCCCGAAGATGGACACCACCGCGTCGCCCATCTTCTGGGGGAATCAACTCTTCTTCACCAACCTGTCGTTGCTGGACGGCGGCATCAATTCTTCGGTTGCCGTTCTCCAGGCGCCTCTTCCGGGCCTCCCTCCTCTGTGAGCGCGTCAGGGTGAAGCTCAACCCAGGGTTGGGCGTGTAGATCGCCCGAAGCGGGCCGTCGAGCCGAGATTCTCCGAGAAACTCGGCTCGGCGGAACTGTCCCCGCTGAAAAGCTCATCGCCGGACCGTTGCCCTGTTGTCCCGGGTCCGGCGACGAGCCGGTTCCGGGGCCGGCCGCCGGATCCGGTTCCGAATCCGGGACCGACCGTCGGCGCCGGCTCCGTCCGCCAGGGCCGTCCACCGGCACCGCCCTATCGCCTCGGGCGCCTAGCCAACTACGAATTTGCGAGAGGCGGCACTAAACCCCCGGAACGTTGGTCAGCATCTCCAGCATCTGCGCCGCGCGCCGGTCGCCGGGGTCCAGCGCGACACAATGCTTGAAGACCTCCGTGGCCTCCGGAATCTTGTTGGATTCATAGTAGGCCATGCCCAGGTGATAGAAGGCCGCCTCGTCCTCTGGGCAGTTCTCCACCACCAGCTTGAAATTGGCGATGGCTTTGTCGTACTGGCCTAGCGACGCGAAATTCACGCCTAGGTGGTAGTTGGCAACCTTGGCCGCCGGGTTCAGCTCGACCACGCGCAGGAAGGACTGGATGGCTTTCTGCTGGCGCCCCAGGTGGTAGTTGGCGATGCCGATCCAGTAGTGAGCGGCCGCGTAGTCGGGACTTAGCTCCAGACACCGCTCCATCGTCGCAATGGTCTTGTGGATCTGACCGCCGCGGTAGTAGGTCAGGGCCAGGTCGTAGTGTGCTTCGGGGAAGTCGGGCTTGAGCTTGATGGCTTCCTCAAGGTACTTGGTTGCCGACGCGATGTCGCCGAGGCGGTAGTAGAGGATCCCGAGGCCGCACAAGACGTGGGCATCGCGCAGACCCATGCCGTAGGCCTTTAGCAGGGTCGCGATGGCAGGTTGAACCGGGCCTCCCTCCATGCGCCCTTCCATGGCCCGTCTCGCCAGCAAGTACTGGTCCGGAATGTCCTTGGCTGCCGGAGCGCCGCAACGTGGGCAGAAACGAAAATCAGACGCAAGTTCATTCTTGCACTGTATGCACGATGTCATGGGGCCTCCCTGTTGGTTTGAATGCGGCCGTTCTCTCTGCCTGCTGGTTAGATGGTCCACCGAGTAACACAGTCTCACGCAATTCCGCAATTCTTGCATCCTGGCGCCCCGAGGACTGCCCGACGTCGCTATCCGGCTTCGGTGCTGGTCACCCGCGGCCGGGCCAGGAACACGGCGCCGATCAGGTCGCGGTTCATGCGGCCGATGAAGTCAGGCGACACGTTCTTGGGGCAGACCGCGGTGCATTCAAGGAAGTTGGTGCAGCCGCCAAAGCCCTCGGCGTCCATGGTGGCCACCATGGCGTGCACGCGGGACCAGCGTTCGGGCTGACCCTGGGGCAGAAGGCCCAGGTGCGAGATCTTGGCGCCGACAAACAGCATGGCAGAAGCGTTGGGGCAGGCGGCGACGCATGCGCCGCACCCGATGCAGGCGGCCGCCTCCATGGCGGTATCAGCCCTTTCCTTGGAAACCAGCATGGAATTGCCCTCCGGAGCGCTCCCGGTGGGTGAGGTGATGAAACCGCCGGCCGCAATCACCCGATCGAAGGCGCTGCGGTCGACCATGAGGTCGCGAATCACGGGAAAGGCACGCGCGCGGAAGGGCTCGATGACAATGACCTGGCCGTCGCAGAAGTGGCGCATGTGAAGCTGGCAGGTCGTGGTCCCTGGTTGCGGGCCGTGCGGCACGCCGTTGATGACCACCCCACACGACCCGCAGATCCCCTCGCGGCAGTCGTGGTCAAAGGCGATGGGTGACTGGCCGCCTTCGGTCAGGCGTTCGTTGACCACGTCGAGCATTTCGAGGAATGACATGTCAGAGCTGATGTCCCTGGCCTCGATCCTCTGCATGTGGCCGACCGCGCGCGCGTTCTCCTGGCGCCAGACCATCAGCGCGAGATTCATGTTCACTTGTAGCTCCGCTGCGCGAGGTGGACGTTCTCGAAGCTGAGCGGCTCGGTGTGGCGGAGCGGCTCTTGGCCGTCGCCCCGGTGCTCCCACACCGCCACATGGGCAAAACGCGCATCGTCGCGCCGGGCCTCACCATCTGGGGTTTGATACTCCTGCCGAAAGTGTCCGCCGCAGGATTCCTCGCGTGCCAGCGCATCCCGGCACAGCAGCTCGGCGAATTCGAGAAAATCCCCCACCCGGCCAGCGGTTTCCAGCGACTGATTCAGTTCCTCCCGATCACCGGGCACCGCGACATCACGCCAGAACTGCTCGCGCAGTTCGGGAATGCGGCCGAGGGCTTGCTTCAGCCCGGCCGCAGTACGCGCCATTCCGCAGTTCTCCCAAAGCAATTTGCCCAACTCGCGATGGAACGAGGTTGCGGTTCGCCTGCCTTTGCCCGCGAGCAAGCGGTTGGCTCGCTCCTTCACTTGTGCCTTGGCCGCGCCGAATTCTGGCTGGTCAGCCGAACCCGATCCCGGCTTGCTGCCAGCCAAATAGGTTCCAATGGTGTAGGGAATGATGAAGTAGCCGTCGGCCAATCCCTGCATCAACGCCGAGGCACCCAGGCGGTTCGCTCCGTGGTCGGAGAAGTTCGCCTCGCCCAGCACGAACAGACCCGGAATGGTGCTCATGAGATTATAGTCGACCCACAGCCCGCCCATGGTGTAGTGCACCGCCGGGTAGATTCGCATGGGAACCTTGTAGGGGTTCTCTGCGGTGATCCGCTCGTACATGTCGAACAGGTTGCCGTAGCGCTCGCGCACCACCGCCTCGCCCTGCCGTGAAATGGCGTCGGAGAAATCCAGGAACACCCCGCGGCCGCCTGGCCCGACGCCGCGGTTGTCGTCACACACCGCCTTGGCAGCGCGGCTGGCCACGTCGCGCGGAACCAGATTGCCGAAGCTGGGGTAGCGGCGCTCGAGATAGTAGTCGCGCTCGGCCTCCGGGATCTGGGCGGGCGGCCGCTGGTCACCGGCGCGCAACGGGACCCACACCCGGCCGTCGTTGCGCAACGACTCGCTCATCAGGGTGAGCTTGGACTGGTGCTCGCCGGTGACGGGAATGCAGGTGGGGTGAATCTGGGTGAAGCAGGGGTTGGCAAACCCGGCCCCGCGCTTGTGCGCACGCCAGGTGGCGGTCACGTTGCAGCCCTTGGCGTTGGTCGACAGATAGAAGACATTGCCGTAGCCGCCGGTGGCCAGGATGACCGCGTCCGCAGCATGCGACTCGATCGCGCCCGACACCAGATCGCGGGTCACGATGCCGCAGGCCCGACCCTCGACGACCACTAGGTCGAGCATCTCGGTACGCGGGAACATCTTGACCTGGCCCGCCGCGATCTGGCGCGACAGGGCCTGGTACGCGCCCAGCAGAAGCTGCTGCCCGGTTTGACCGCGGGCATAGAAGGTGCGCGACACCTGCGCGCCGCCAAAGGAACGGTTGGCGAGCTGTCCGCCATACTCGCGCGCAAAAGGAACCCCCTGGGCCACGCACTGGTCGATGATCTGGCTGGAAATCTCGGCCAAGCGGTAGACGTTGTGCTCGCGCGCGCGGAAGTCCCCGCCCTTGATGGTGTCGTAGAACAGGCGCTGCACGCTGTCGCCGNNCTTGGCGGCGTTGATGCCCCCCTGTGCGGCGATGCTGTGCGCACGGCGCGGGCTGTCCTGGTAGCAGAAGCAGCGCACGTTGTAGCCCAACTCGCCCAGCGACGCAGCCGCGGACGCGCCGGCCAGGCCAGAGCCCACCACGATGATCTGATAGCGACGCTTGTTGGCCGGGTTGACCAGCTTGAATTCGAAGCGCTGGTGCTCCCATGCGGTCGCCAAAGGCCCAGAGGGAAGGTTGGCTTTCAGTTCCATTGGTCCTTACCCCCGGATCATGCGAAAGAACACTGCCGCCGGAGCCAGAGCCAGACCCACCGAGATTGCGAGCGCGGCGACGCGGGCAAAGCCAAAGAGCAGCGATTCCACCCGACGGTGGCGCAGCCCGAGAGATTCGAACATGCTGTGCGCGCCGTGCAGCAGGTGCAGCCCCAGCAAACTCACCGCAGCCACGTAGCCCAGCGCCACCC
>PMIX01000160.1 GCA_003158395.1 Myxococcales bacterium
ATTTCGAGCGCCTTCTGCAGATGAACAATCGCCTCATCGACCCGTCCCTTTTGGCCAAGGGCTCTGGCGAGGTTGCTGTGAGCCTCGGCATAGTCGGGTTGGATATCCGTCGCTCTTTGGAGGTGGGCAATCGCCTCATCGACCTGCCCCTTTCGGAGAAGACCGAGAGCGAGGGCATTGTGGGCTTCGGCATAGTCGGGTTGGATTTCCAGTGCTCTTTGGAAGTGGGCAAGGGCCTTATCTGCCTGACCCTTTTCGCGAAGAGCCTCGCCGAGGTTGTAGTGGGCCGTGGCATAAATCGGCTGGATTTCCAGAGCCTTTTGGAAATGAGCGATCGCTTCGTCCAGCAGGCCCCTCTGGCGAAGAACCCCGCCGAGGTTGTAGTGGGCGGTCGAGTAGTCGGGCTTGAGCTCCAGCGTCCTTTGGAAATGGGCCATCGCCTCATCCGTCTGACCTCGTTCGAAAAGAAACCCACCGAGATTGTTGTGGGCCAACCAGGAGTCGGAATTTGTGGCGAGCACCGCCCGCCAGAAGGTTCCGGGGTCGGTGTAGATCCGGCACTGCCTCCAGGTCAAGCCCCCCAGCGCCACCAGCAAGGCCCCGCCCAGGGCCGCGGCCGAAAATGGCCGTGTTGTTCCTGGCCGTCGGCAGACCGTCGTGATTGCCGCCGCCGCCAGCGCGATCGGGCCGATGATGGCAAAATACTGCCAATGGTCGGCCACCAGCGAATGCAGCATAAACCCAATGTCCATGAACCCCAGGACCGGCAGAAGCATCACCACGAAGGTGCCCAAGCCGAAGAGCGGGCCTTTGCCCCAGCTTCGCCGGTAGCGCCAGCACGCCAGAAGCACTCCCACCAGCAAGAGCCCGGGCACGTAGGACCACCAACGGCTCCCATCAATTTGCCACCGCGGATAGACTGACCTCAGGCCGAACGGCAGCACGGCCTTGTAGAGATAGAACCAAACCGCCCATCCGGCTCCCGCCAGCCGCGCCCAGAAGCTGTCTGTCCGCACGATGTCGGAGCCGATTGCCCGATGAGACTGGAACCAGAAAGAGAGCAAACCGACGGCGGCGGATGCGGCGAAGAACGGCAGCGTGTGCCAGACGTCTCTACGCTTGACCGCCCCCCGCTGCCACCACACCAGCCCCAGAAGTACCAGCGGCATGGGCGCCACGGCCGTCTTGCTCAGCAACGCCAGCAGGAAGGCGGCCAGCGAGAGCCAATACCAGCGCCATTGAAAGCCGAAAGTCGCGGGTTGAGGGCCGTTGGCTGGGTCAGCGGCCAAAGCCGTAGAGCGACCGGCGGGACAGAACCGCAAGTACCACAAGAGGCTCAGGAGGTAGAAGAACATCGCCAGCGTGTTCTTCCGCTGGCTAATCCAGGCGACAGACTCCACGTTGACCGGATGCACGGCGAACAGCGCTGCCGCCAGCCAGGCCCCAGGAACGTTCAGCCGCTCCAGCACCTGCCACAGCACGACGGCACTGAGCGCGTGCAAGAGCACGTTGACCACGTGGTAGCCCAGCGGGTTGGAGCCCCACAGCCGCCATTCCACCCACAACGCGGTCGAGGTCACGGGGTAGTAGTCCACGGGCTGGGCCGTAAACCAGAATCGGTATAGACCATCCGCCCGCCGGACTAGGGGATTGTTTACGACGAAGCTGCCATCATCCCAGATCAGACCAGCGTGCCACACCGGGAGGTACGCAACGATCGTGCCGCCCACGAGCACCAGGGCAAACAACCAACCCTGACTCGGCACTGTGCGCAGAAGCCCCGCCATTCCCTCGGCCAGCGGGCGCAACAGGCCTCCGGCAGGGTCGCGGCCCCCGGGTCCGTCAGACTTGACGGCCCGCCGATGTCTTGGCCGCTTCATGTCGTTCCAGCTTACATTTGCCTTGATGAAGATCAACGATGGCGGCGACGGACAAGGTTCGTCATTGCCACCCGGTGTCAGGAATGTCGCGGGCGCCCGTCGCCGGCTCGCCCGGCGCAAGGCGTGGCGAAGAGCGGACCGGCGACCACCGGCCCATGGATGCCGGCCTCGGCGCGGGCGCGATGGGGTAGACTCTGCGGTATGGTCGAGGCAGGCCGTTCCGCACACGCCGTCGGCGGCTGGATCCGCCCGGCGCGTCCACTATGGCAGGCTGGCGGGCATCGCCGCCAGAGGCATGGTCTTCCGAGGCTGAGTGCTGTCGCACGTCTCAGGCCAGGGGTCCCCACGTGAAATCCCGCCCGATGAACATCGATCAGGACGCGAAATTCCGCACGTGGGCCGCAATCGCATTCATCACGGCTCTCGTGCTCGCCGCGTTCTGGAAGCTGACACTCATGAAGGGTCTCGTCATTACTGACGACATCTTCGCCAGCGACCTCATGAACGAGAATTTCCCCTACCGCTTTGCACTCGGCAGTGCCCTTCAGTCGGGTCACTGGCCCCTCTGGGTTCGTGAAATCTATGGAGGCTTTCCCCTCCTGGCCCGGGCGGAGGCCGGGGTCTGCTACCCGTTCAACATTGTTCTTTTCGGTCTGTTCTCGCCATACGTTGCCCTCAACCTCACAATCCTCCTGACCATCGTTGTGGCGGGCATAGCGATGTACCTCTACACGCGCGAGATCGGCGCCAGCGAGCTAGCGGCCATGATCGGCGGCATTGCCTTCTGCCTCAGCGGATACCTCCTCTCGCACCTGAAGCATCTCTCCATCGCGAACGCCGCCTGCTGGCTGCCGCTCGGACTCACGTTCCTTGAGCGTGCCGTCAGGCGTAATCAGTCACGCCCTCTGCTCTGGTTTGGCGTTGTTTTCGGGCTGCAGCATCTCTCCGGCAACACGCAGACTGCATACTACGCTGGAATGCTCTACGTGCTCTACTTCGTCTTCCGCTTCCTCAACCGCCAAAAGGAAATCCGGGACGCGTCGAAGGAACCGAATGCTTTAGGTCGCGTGCTTAATGTCATCAGGAATCGAATCACTTGGTCCTTCGCCGGGATGCTCATCCTGGGAACGCTGCTCGCAGCCGTACAGCTAATCCCCACCTATGAGTTGGTCTCCCGCTCCGCGCGCTCGGGCGGGGTGACGTTTCAGTATGCTTCAAACTATGCCTATGATCCGAAGGACTTCTGGACGTTCCTCTACCCGTACAGCAATGGCGACATCGGCAATCTCACGTACACGGGCAAGAGTGTCTTTTGGGAGGACTATGGATACGTCGGCGTCGCGACCCTTTTCCTCGCGCTCTCCGCGCCTCTGCGCTGGTGGAGGAATTGGCACGTGAAATTTTTCTCGATCGCCGCCATCGTTTCCTACGTTCTTGTGCTGGGGCCCGCCACGCCGGTGTACAAGCTCGTGTTTAACACCGTTCCTGGTATGAACTACTTTCGCTTTCCGACGAGACTGCTCCTCGTCACCGATGTTGCGCTGACCGCGCTTGCCTCGCTCGGGCTGACCAGGCTCGCTCAACAGGTCGCCGCCCGCACTTCGGAATCAGCGGGGCGCGGTCTCTCGGTATTTCGACGTTCCTTGCTGATCCAGGTAACACTCGTCATTGTCACCATTTGTGACCTGTTGTACTTCCAACTTCGCCAGAACCCTATTGTCGATGCCGCGACATGGATAAAGCCGCCGAGAACGGCCGAACTCCTGAAAAGGGATACCTCTCTTTTCCGCATCTTCTGTCTCGGCGGAAATCACGCCCACAGGAGAATGTTCGAGCAGGCAAGAGGCTGGGAAGGGGATCTCCAGCCGTTCGTGGAGCAGCGTGAATTCATCCAGCCGAGCAGCAACGTTCTCTACGGCCTGTCTTCGCCAAACGGCTATGCCAACCTGACGCCGAACTACCTGGTTGACATCTGGGGCGACCAGAACCGCGCCGGCATCATTACCCGGACTGCTTCCGTCCAGGGCGACACCTTCCACCCGACCCAGCTGTTCTGGAAACTAATGCGGATGTATAACGTCAAGTATCTCACGTCGTTCTGGCCGCTTTTTCCTTCGCCGAACCTCAAAGCCCTGGCCACGTACGGAGGCGCATACCTCTACCAGAACGACGACTTCCTCCCGCGGGCCTATCTGGTCGGGGACGTCGTACCGGTCGCCGATCGTGAGGCTGCGCTTGGGATGCTGATGTCGGACGCATTTAATCCAGAACAGCTCGTGATTCTGGAGACCGTGCCGCCGAACTTCCGCGAGGGCGGAAGCGCCAGCGGGAACGTCGAGATTCTGCGCTACACAAACAACGAGGCCGAGATGAAGGTTCGGACTGCACGGGACGCGGTCCTTGTCTTTTCCGATTCGTACTATCCGGGTTGGGTGGCTGAGATCGACGGAAGGCAGACAGCGATCTATCGGGCGAACATAACGCAGCGGGCGGTCGTTGTCCCGGCCGGCAATCACGAGATCAGATTCCATTTCCGGCCCACAACCGTAGTCGCCGGATTCTGGGTGTCGATCGGTGCCCTCATCGTCTTCCTCGGATGGTTCCTGATCCCGCACTGGTGGCGAAAGCACAACTCGCGGCAAGTTGCGCGCAAGAACCCTGTGTTCGCATGACACCAAAGGCGTCGTACTACTACGAAATGGGCCGCAGGCTAAATTCGCTGCGTGCGGCGCCCAAGGTCTGGAACTACATGAAGTACCGCTGCCTGCCGAAGGTGGCCAAGACGTCGGTACGCCGATACGCGCCGCAGATCGCGTCTCTGATGGTTACACAGCGCTGTAATCTCAATTGCGGCTATTGCGTCGCAGGGAATGTCGTCAACAAGGGAATGGGATGGCGCGAAAGCGAAGCTACGCTTGAGAAAGTGGAACGCATCTTCTCAAACCCGCTGTTTGGGAACTGCCTGTTGGTCGATTTTGGATGGGGAGAGCCGCTGATGGTTGACGATTTTGAAGCCATCGTCTCCTTTTTGGTAAGACGCGGGCACATCGTCAACACGGCCACAAACGGCTTGCTCCTGGCTGAGCGCATTGCTGGATTGAAACGCGCCGGAATCTCCAGAATCAACGTTTCTCTCTACGACGCCAATCGAGGGATCATAGAGCGCGACCTTTCAAAGATTAACCGGGTTTTTCCGGTGCATATGAGTATGGTGCTGTTGCGCAGCAAAGTGGAGGGGGATCAGGATGAGCTGCTCAGGACGGCGCAGTTCATCCATGATGCAGGATGCCGCAGCCTTCGTTTCTGGATCTATCGACCAGTAGGCGTAGACCCAAGACCGGAGGAAGTCATCGATGATGCACTCCCCGCCTATGCTGAATTGCGGAGACGAATAGACGGTGCTCTTCCCGGTTTTTGCCTCTGGCCGGCCGTCGTCCAGAAGGGGAGACTTAGCAAGCTTTGCCCGCAGTTGTGGCAGCGTATTACCTGCGATGCTTTGGGCAACATGGCGATATGCTGCGGCTCTGATATGATGTTGCAGGGTCCTAACAGCAATCTGTTTGATGGCGAGCCTGACTCTGTCTTTAACCACCCCACGCTGGTAGCGATGCGTGAGCAACTCCTAGACCCAGGGTGTGAACCGCCGGAGATCTGCAGGACCTGCAATTTGTTGGGCGACCCGGGCTGGTAGGCGACTAGAAAGGGGAACGCCGTTGAAGGAGATTCTGCGGAAAGCCAGGCTGCGTCTGCTCAAGATGCACTTCGAGAGCGGTGTCGGCCACATCGGAGGCAACCTTTCCGCCCTCGATCTCCTGCTGACCCTGCACCATCGGGTCATGGCTGGCGACGACCAGTTCATCCTTTCCAAGGGACATGCGGCCGGTGCTCTGTACGTCACGCTGTGGTCGCTAGGCCTTCTAGCCGAAGAGCAACTGGCAACGTTTCACAAGGATGGCACGAAGTTGGGTGGCCACCCCGTTCCCCACGGTATTCCTGAGATCCCCTTTGCGGTGGGAAGTCTTGGGCATGGGCTCGGTCTGGCTGCCGGCCTGGCGCTGGGCAAGAACCTGCGCGGGCAGCCGGGGCGGGTGTTTTGCCTGCTGTCGGACGGCGAATGGAACGAGGGCTCGAACTGGGAGTCGTTGATGTTCATCGCGCATCACAGGTTGCGCGAAGTCGTCCTGCTGGTGGACCTCAACGGTCTGCAGGGGTTCGGCGCCACCGCTGAGGTGGCCAACCTCGGATCGCTGGCCAACAAACTGAAGGAGTTTGGCCTCGAGGTTCGCGAAGTCGACGGACACAATACGGACGCCATCGAGCAAGCGTTGAAAACGCCCCCTACGGATCGCCCCATGGCTCTCGTGGCACGAACCATCAAGGGCCATGGGGTGTCCTTCATGGAGAACAAGTTGGAGTGGCACTATCTGCCGATGACGGCCGAGCAATACCAGATGGCCGTTGAGGAGGCGAACCGCCTGTGAGAACCATCCTCACCAGAACCCTGGTTTCCTATGCTCGGGAATCGGATTTCGTCTTTCTTACCGGCGATCTGGGCTTCATGGCGCTGGAACCGTTGCGCGAGGTTGCGAAGGAGCGCTTCATCAACGCCGGGATTGCCGAGCAGAATATGGTCTCGGTTGCGGCCGGTTTGGCCACCGCGGGCCTTCGGCCTTGGGTCTACAGCATCGCGCCTTTTCTCTATGCGCGGGCTTTTGAGCAGATCCGCAACGATGTATGCCTGCACAACCTGCCGGTCTTCCTGGTTGGCAACGGTGGCGGATACGCCTATGGGGTCATGGGCCCCACTCACCACGCGATCGAAGACTACGGGGCCTTGCTCGGGCTCCCCAACCTCACCGTCCAGATTCCAGCCTTTGCTGCGGACGTTCCCCAAGCGGTCTTGCGCCTGATGGCGGCGGCCCGGCCGGCATACCTACGCCTTGGCCGGGACGAGAAGCCAGAGAACTTCGTAGTTCCCCCCTACGCCCCTTGGCGGCGAATTCTGTCAGGCCAGGGCGCCACGGTGGTCGTCGTGGGGCCTCTGGCAGGCGGCATCCTGGCCGCGGCGCAAGTCCTGCCGGAATCCCAACGCCCGACCCTCTGGGTCCTGTCCGAGTTGCCCATTGTGAACGCGGAGATCCCTGCCACTTTCATCGCTGATTTCCAACAAAGCGGACACCTCATCGTCGTCGAGGAGCATGTTGTGCAGGGAGGCGCAGGAGCGGCTCTGGCGCATGCTCTTCTGTGTACCCAGACGACGCCGCGCCGTTTTACGCATCGGTTTGCGCGCGGCTATCCCTCCGGCCGCACCGGCTCGCAGGTCTTCCACCGAGAAGAATGTGGCCTCGACCCGGCCTCCATCCTTAGACTGCTGAGCAACACCCCATGACCACCCCCGGACTGGAAGAGAAGATTCGCCGCCTTCAAGGACCGGTCCTGGTGCTTGGCGCCGGCGGCTTCCTCGGGGCGAACCTGTTGCGCACGTTGCTCGCCCATCGGGATGATGTCACCGGGACTGTCTTTCATACCCCGGCTTGGCGCCTCCAGGGCGTGCCTGAGCGCAACGCAATCGTCGTCGACCTTCTGGTGGATTCCAACCGCGACGAGTTGCTCGATCGCCTCAAGCCGCGCACCATCTTCAATTGTGTTGGCTACGGCGGCTATGCCTTCGAAGCCGAGAGTGACCTCATTTACGAGACGAATTTCAACCTCACGGCCAAGCTGCTCCAGCGTCTGGAGGATTTCGACATTTTTTGCTATGTGCATTCAGGCAGTTCCTCGGAATACGGCGACAGGGCGGCAGGCCCCAAGGAGGACGACCTACCGCAGCCCAATAGCGACTACGCCGTTGCAAAGGTCTCCTGCGCCAACCTGCTACACCTCTATGGCAAGAAGAAATCTCTGCCGTGCGCGAATCTTCGGCTCTTTTCCGTCTACGGCCCGTACGAAGACGCGTCCCGGTTCATCCCCGCCTTGGTCCGGTGCGGCCTGCAAGGAGAATTTCCGCCTCTTGTCGACGGCGCTATCTCAAGGGACTTCGTGTACGTCGGCGACATCTGCGAGGCCTACATCGACACCGTGCTCAATCTACGCGAACCCTTCTTCGGCGACTCTTTCAACATCGGCAGTGGTCGCAAGACCACCATTGCCGAGGCTGCCAAGGCCGCGGCAGAACTCTTCTCGATACCTGGCCAGCCAGCCTACGGCGCGATGGAGCGACGCAAGTGGGACCTTGTCGATTGGTTTTCCAACCAGAACAGGACCACTCAGATTCTGCGGTGGAAGGCACGCACCGAATTCCGAGAGGGTCTGCGCCGAACCGCCGATTGGTACCGCAGCCTAGAAGACAAGGAGCGGTACTATCAATCGTCCAAGCAATTCGGTCTGGACACGGAACGCAGCGTATCCGCGGTGGTGGCCTGTTACCAGGACGCCCAGGCCATCCCGGTAATGTACGAACGGTTGAAGAAGACCTTTGCCGAACTCAAGATCGATCACGAGATCATCTTCGTCAACGACAACAGCCCCGACAACAGCGAGGAGGTCATCCGCGACCTGAGTAGCCGTGACCGGCACGTGGTGGGGATTTCGCATTCCCGCAACTTTGGGTCGCAGGCAGCTTTTCGCAGCGGCATGGAGATTGCGACCAAGAACGCCTGCGTGCTGCTCGATGGCGACCTTCAGGATCCGGCCGAGCTCATCGCGAGCTTCGTAGGAAAATGGAAGGAAGGCTTTGACATCGTCTACGGGCGGCGGGTGAAGCGCGAAGCGCCTCTCTTCAAGCGCCTGGGCTACAAACTCTTCTATCGACTCTTCGATGCCTTCTCGTATCTTCCCATCCCGCACGATGCCGGCGACTTCTCCTTGATTGACCGGCGCGCGGTCAAAGCCATCCTTGCCTATCCCGAGCGGGATTTCTTCCTGCGGGGTATCCGTGCCTCGGTGGGGTTCAAGCAGACCGGCATCGACTATGTGCGTCCAGAGAGGATGTTCGGCCGCTCGACCAACAGCTTCTTGAAGAACGTGGGCTGGGCCAAGAAGGGCATACTCTCGTTTACCTACACCCCGTTGTCGGCGCTCAGCTTCTTTGGCACGCTCCTGTTCCTATTGAGCGGCNNTGGGAATTGCCATCGTCGGTGAGTACATCGCGAAGATTCTGGAAGAGACGAAACGACGGCCCCACTTCATCCGTCGGACAATTATCAGGCGCGGTGAAGCACGATCGGCCGCGGATTCGTCGGTGGATGCATCGTGAAAGGGGCCGGTGTTTCCCTCACCGGTAGGTAACATCCGTTACCCATAGGTGACGCCCATTCCCAGCGGTTAGCAACCCGGCGCGCGCGACCATCATCAGTCAGGAAGCTTGGGAATGACCGCAGGCGAGCGCGATTCGTCTTTTGGCGCGCTGTGGTATTGCTGCAGCCGATATTGGACCGTTCGTACGCTCATGCCAAGAATCTCGGCCGCTCTCGTGGTGGAACCGCGGGTCGCCTCCAGAGTGGCCAGAATGGCGTACCGTTCGATGTCTTCCATCTTTGATCCCGGGATGTGAATATCGGCCGTTGCCGCAGCGAGACCCACGCTGGGCGGGAGTTCCATGGCGGTCACACGCGGCCCGCTGGCCAGCACCACCGCGTGCGCGACGGCGTTCTCCAACTCGCGCACGTTGCCCGGCCACACGTAGGCCGTCAATCTCTCGAGGGCTTCGTCGGAGAATCCCTCCAAGGACTTGCCATCTTCGCTTGCGTACTTGCGCAGGAAGTGCATCGCAAGCGCCAGGATGTCAGACGGTCGTGCGCGCAAGGGCGGCAGATCGATGCTGACCACGTTCAGAAGATAGAAGAGATCTTTGCGGAAACGGCCTTGGGTGGCCTCTTCGTGCAGATTGTGGTCGCTGGCCGCGATCACGCGCACGTCCGCGTGGAGAGTTTCCTCACCCCCCACGCGCTCGAAGGCGTGCTCTTGCAGAAAGCGCCGCAGTCTCACCTGCAAAGCGGGCGGAAGGGCGGAGATCTCGTCGAGAAACAGGGTGCCACCGGCCGCCTGCTGCAGCCGCCCTTCGCGGCGGCCCGGGCTTCCAGCCAGGGCGTCGCTTTCATGGCCGAACAGCTCGCTTTCCAGCAGAGGCTCGGCCAAGGCCGCACAGTGGAGCTTGAGGAACGGCTCCTTGGCGCGCGGGCTGTGCTGATGAATGGCGGTGGCGATCAGCTCCTTCCCCGTCCCAGGCTCACCCGTGATGAGGACGCTGGCCTTGGACGCCGCCACCTGGGGCAGCACCTTGAAAACATTCTGCATGGCGGGTGAGCTGCCCACCAGGTTGCCGAAGCTGTAGCACTCGGCGAGGCGGGCACGAAGCAGCCCAGCTTCGCGGTGAAGCCGCAAGCGGTCCATCTCGCGCGCGACCACCGCGGACAGCTCCGTGAGATCAAGCGGCTTGGTCAGGTAGTCGGCTGCGCCCTCCTTGAGCGCCGTGACCGCGGTTTCCACGTCGGCGAATGCGGTCGTCACGATGACGGGCTGATCGTTCCCGGTGCTGCGGAGCTTGCGCAGAAACTCCAGTCCGTCCATGCCGGGCATCTTCAGATCGGTTAGCACCAGATCTGGGGTGAAGTCAGGCACTTTCCCCAACCCCTTGAATGCGTCGGCTGCGGTCTCGACCGAGTAACCACCTTCCCGCAGGGCTTCGGCCAATGCGTCTCGGGCATCCGCGTCGTCATCTACTACTAGGACTCTTCCCCTCATGTCTTTGAAGCTCTGCAACACTTGCGCCACCTTCCCGACTTTCGCGCTCCTGCGCGAACGCGGCGGGTCTAACGCCACTGGCTTTTCAAACGCCAGTGGACTTCCCGCTGCATCCTGATATGGTTCGATGCAGTCCTTTTCACGTCGTTTCCGTTCTCCCAGGGTCTTCCATCTGGTGAGCCAGGGCGTTTCGGCTAGCGAGGCGCATAGGGACAATGGCCCGTTTCTTGGGGCAAGCGCGTGGACCGCGGAACCGTCCACTGACAGAAGCACGAGGAGAGAACGACATGGCGAAAAGGCTGTACGTGGGCAACCTGGCCTACAGCGTAACCGAAGCGGATCTGCGCGAAGTCTTCACTGAGACGGGCAATGTGGCCGATGTAAAGGTCGTGCTCGACCGCGAGAGCGGGCGGCCGCGCGGCTTTGCATTTGTCGAGATGTCGACCGACGACGAAGCCGCAAAAGCCATGGGGACGTTGAACGGCCGCGAGATCCAGGGACGCGCGATCAGCGTCAGCGAGGCACGTGAGCGAGGTGGTGGGGGTGGCGGGGGCGGGGGTGGGGGCGGAGGCCGCGGCCACGGCCGTGGTGGCTTTGGTGGTGGCGGCGGTCGCGAGCGCTCGGGTGGCCGCTGGTAGGCCGCAGGGATCGCGAGTCGGGCCCAGCACACCCTGTGGCTGGTGCGGAGACGTGCCAGCCAGACAAGGGTGGGATCTGTCCTGACGTTTGAGGGACAGCGTCTTCGGACCTGTTCTTTCTCGTCTTTCTCATTTCGCGTGGTACTGTGATCACGTCCTTTCCACGTCGTCTTCCCTCCCAGCCCGGGCCGATGACTTTCTGGTCAGCCGCAAGGGCAGTCAAGGCAGTCGAAGCGCTCAGGACTGAACGGGAGGAACGCAGATGGCACGTGTTACGGTAGAGGACTGTATTCAGGCTGTAGGCAACCACTTCGCTCTGGCTGTGCTGGCCGCCCAACGCGCCCGCGCCCTGGCGAAAGGGGCGACTCCGCTTGTTCAGTGCGACAACAATCCCGGCGTCACCGCTCTGCGTGAGATCGCCGCGGGTAAGGTTTCCTTTCACGAGTCGCTGTCCGAGGTCCTGCAGTCGCACGTGGATGGCGTGAAGGCTCTCGACGGAGCCCGCAAGCGACGGCGAAGTGACCATCCGGTGCTCCCCACCGCAGCGGCTGCGCGCAGGCGATAGCCGCGTGGGGAGTCCGCCGGCTACG
>PMIX01000215.1:0-2437 GCA_003158395.1 Myxococcales bacterium
TGGGCTCGCCGGCAGCATCCGCGCCCGGCGGCTGGACCGGCGAGGGCGCGTCGCGTTCTTTGGCCAAGGCAATGATGGGCAGGCCCGTGCCGGGCCGCACATCGATACCGGTGTCGCGCGCCGCTGCCAGCGCCACCCCCAGTTGTCCCTTGCCGCCGTCCACAACCAGCAGATCGGGCAGGCGCCAGGGATTGTCCTGCTGCCCTTCCGACAGGATGCTCTCTTGCGCGCGACGGAACCGCCGCGAGAGCACCTCGTACATGCAGGCGAAATCATCCGGGCTCTCCGCTTGCCGGATCTTGTAGGTCCGATAGCGCGATTTGTCCGGCTGGGCATCCACAAACACGACCAACGACGCAACCGTCTCAGCACCCTGAATGTGCGAGATGTCGTAGCACTCGATCACGCGCGGAAGTTTGGGCAGCCCCAACCGCCGCTGCAGTCTGCCCAAGGTAGCCTCGGCGTCTTCACGCGCGTTGCGCCGGCTGGCAAAGCTCGCGGCTGCGTTCTTGCGTGCTAGTACGATCAAATCGTGCCTGGGCCCGCGAACGGGCACGAGGATCTGGACCTTCTTGCCGCGCCTTTCGCTCAGCCACTCGGCCTTGAGATCAGCGTCGGCGATGGCGAAGGGCAAGAGAACCTCGTCGGGCGGGACCGGCACAAGGTCGTAGTGCAGCCCGAGAAAGCTCGACAGGACCTCGTCGTCGGGAAATTCCTGGCGCGCGAAGGAAAAGGCGCGGCTCCCGATCATCTTGCCCTGCCGCACGGACAGCACCACCACCTCAAGCGCCATACCCTCACGCTGGTAGCCAATGACGTCCTGATCGAGTGGATCGGCCGACACCACCCGCTGTGACTGCAAGACCGTCTCCAGCGCATGGATCTGATCGCGTATGATGCTGGCGCGCTCGAACTGGGTCTGTCCTGCAGCTTCCTGCATACGCGCACGCAGCCCGGCTAGCAGCTCGTCGTTTTTGCCCTCGAGAAACAGGCGCACGTCGCGCACCTGCTCGGCGTACTCATCACGCGATACCGGCACGCAGCAAGGGCCCAGACATCGGCTGATCTGGCACTGCAGGCAAGGGCGGCTGCGGTGGTGCAAGACGTGATTCGTGCAGGTGCGCAGCCGGAAGTGGCGGTTGACCACACGCAGGGCTTCCCGGCACGCACTGGCCGAGTGGTAGGGGCCGAAGTACCACGCGCCATCGTCCGCCATGCGCCGCACGACCTCCAGGCGCGGCCACTCGGCCCGCGGGTCCAGGCGCAGCGACAGGAAGTTCTTGTCGTCGGTCAGCTTGACGTTGAAGCGCGGTTGGTGACGCTTGATGAGGGTGTTCTCCAGCAGCAGCGCTTCTTTCTCGTTGCTGGTCACCACCGTCTCGATGTCGGCCACCACGTTCTCCAGCAGCGGCACAAAATCTCGCGTGTCGCCCGAGGCTGGTTGGAAATACTGGCGCACACGGTTGCGCAGATTGGCAGCCTTGCCGATGTACAGCATCTTGCCGCGACGGTCCTTCATGAGATACACGCCGGGCGAGGTGGGCAGGCGGTCGAGGACTTCGGCCAGGGGCCTGCGCTCGGGCGCGATCTCCGCATCCCGGAGCTGGCTGGGCTGGCTGGGGCGTTCGTCACCCTCGGGCATTACAGCAAGCATACCTCCGTCGGCTTGCAGTCGCCCAGGCCCGCGGCTAACGTGGATTCATGAAGACGCCAAGGCGAAGTCTTGTGCTGGCCTTGCTGGCTGGCCTGGCCCTGCTGGTTGCGGGGTCGTACTTCGCGGCTCATGCAGGACCACGCCCGGTGGCGTACCTGACCTGGTACGGCCAGTCGTGCTTTCTGCTGGAAAGCGCGACTGGAACGCGCGTGGTGATGGATCCGATCCCCAGCAACATTGGCTACCTGCCTCCTGCTGACCTGCACGCCGATGCGGTCACGGTCAGCCACGAGCACCCGGACCACAACAATGTGGCCCTGGTCCGCGGCAAACCCAAGATTCTGCGCGGCCTCACATCCGACAAGAAGGGCTGGATGAAGATCGACGAGAGGGTCAAAGACATCGCCATCCGGTCGGTCGGCGTCTATCATGACGACAAGAAAGGCGCCGAGCTCGGCCTCACCACGGTGTTTGTGTTCGAAGTGGGCGGCGTGCGCATCGCCCACCTGGGCGACCTCGGGCACACGCTGACCGACCAGCAGATCTCTGCCATTGGCTCGGTCGACGTCGTGCTGGTTCCGGTCGGCGGTGTGTGGACCCTAGACGCGCTCAAGGCCACCCAGGTCGTCGACCAGATTCGCCCGCGTCTGATGGCAATCCCGATGCACTACCGCACCGACCTTCTGACCATCAAGGAGCTGGCCACCGTCGATGGCTTTCTCGCCGGCCGATCCAATGTGCGGCGCGAAACCGGTACCCGCCTCGCCATTACCGGCCTTCGCT
>PMIX01000215.1:2539-4936 GCA_003158395.1 Myxococcales bacterium
GCGCGCGGCCTGACGGAAGCCTTGGATCCCCACTCGCGTTTCATGGATCCCGAGGAATACGACCGTCTGAAGAAGGAAACCGAAGGCGACGCGGAGATCACGGGCATTGGCATCGACCTGGAAAAGCGCAAGCGCGGCTTCGTGGTCGTCTCCCCCATCGAGGGCTCGCCTGCCTTCCGCGCCGGCATCGAATCGGGTGACGTGATCGAGCGGATCGACGGCGTGGATGCAGGCCCGCTGGACTGGACCGAGGCAGTGGCGCGCATCCAGGGCCCAGCGGGGAGCGAGGTCGTGCTCACCATCAGTCGTGGTGGACGCGAGATCACCTTCAAGATCCGGCGCGAGAAGTTCGAGGTCAAGGCGGTGGAGTGGCGCATGCTCGACGACGGCTACGGCTACATCAAGCTGCGCCTCTTCTCGGCCATCACCGATGCCAAGGTGTTGGAGGGGCTGCAGGACATCCAGACGCGCAGCGCGTCTGCGGGCGGCATCAAAGGCCTGATCCTGGATTTGCGCCACAACCCCGGCGGACTTTTGGATCAAGGCGTCAAGGTGGCTGACCGTTTCGTCTCCGAGGGTCTCATCGTGCGCACCGTGGGCAAGGGCGGCAAAGAGATGGATCGGCAGATGGCGCACACGCGCGGCACCTGGCTGGGCTTTCCCATGGTGGTGCTGGTCGACGGCGCCACCGCCTCCGCGGCCGAGATCGTGGCCGGCGCTCTGCAGGACCACCAGCGTGCGGTGGTCATGGGCACGCAGACCTTTGGCAAGGGCTCGGTGCAGACCGTGATGACCATCGACGGCTGCGGGGCTAAGCCCTGCGGGCTCAAGCTCACCGTGTCGCGCTACTACACGCCCAGCGGCCGTTCCATCCAGAGCCAGGGCATCACCCCCAACGTCATCGTGGAGGCCACGGCACCGGCGCCTGACGGGGCCGACGCTGAGATCGTACGCGAGCGCAACATGGAACGTCACCTGCGCAACGAACAGGGCGAGAAACCCATGGAGCGGAAGAGCCTGACGGACCACCAACTGCAGGTCGCGCTCGACTACCTAAAATCATGGGCCGTTTTTTCGAAGCAATCTGCTAAAAAGGGCTAGCCTCGTGGCGCCTCACGCGCTGCGCTAACAAAAGGAGAGCACGATGGTTTCCTGTGCAAAATGCGGGCACCAGAATCTTCCCAGTTCCAACACTTGTTCCAAGTGCGGTGCTCCGCTGCCCGCCGCCGTGGCTCCGGCCGGACCGCCGATCATCGACAGCGTGGATGAATACGCGCGCCTGATGGCGGTGCGTGAGGCGGCACGCAAGCGCAACCGGATGATCCTCGTAACCATCGGTGCGGTCGTGGTGGTCGCGTTGGGGTACCTGCAGGTGAAAGAGCGCAACCGCAAGGCGACCGCGCAGCAGAAGCTGGACTACGCCGCGCAGTTCGTCGAGCTGGAGAAACGCGAGACCGGCGCGTTCTGGAATTGCGTGATGGCCAGCGAGGTTGACGTGGGCATGTTCCAGAAGGCCGAGCAGTTCCAGCAGCGGATCGAGTCGGCCTATTTCACCCAGCAAAAGACCTTTTCCGATTACCTGACCACTGAGTGCGTGCCCAAGATGGAACGCGCGCGCCAGGCATTCGGGGGGCTGCGTGACGCCCCGGCCGAACTTCAGGGCCCCATCGACAAGTACCGCGAAACCCTGCCAAAGTTGCAGGCAGGCCTGGAGGACTACGCCGAGAACATCAAGAAGCGCGGCTCGGTCAAGGACGTCGACCAGCTTATCCAGGAAACCGGCAACGCCTGGCATTCGACCCCGGACCCCACCCCCGAGGCGGCAGCCTTCGAGAAGTTCCTCTACTGCGCGGTTCCCGGTCTGGCCAAGCTGAAAGACGCCCAGGCCCTGCTCGAGTTCTTGGCCGACCAGTGCTTCAAGAAGGATCCGGTGGCGTTCATGGACAAGGTGCGCGCCGACTGTGGCGGTCTACTCAACGTTGCGGACAAGGAAGCCAAGGTGAATCCGAAGTCGGTCCCCACCTGGAAGACCACCCGCAAGCAGCTCTTCGAGGAGGAAGCGCGCCAGCTCCAGGCCTGGGAGAGCTGTGGCAAGCGGTCGCGCAAAGGCAAGAAGAAGGAGGATCTGGAGAACTTCCTTCTGACCGTGAACGACTACATGGCGGCACGCGCGGGCGTGGCAAGCGCGGCGCGGGACATAGCCCAGGCAGCGAAATAGCTTGGCAGGGGCGAACGCAGGGCCTGCGGGCGCCCCGTTTGTTCCTACATCCGCCGTACGTCTACCCAGCGCATGCCGGCGCGGCGGGCGGCCTGCAGGCCCAAGTCGGTGTCCTCGTAGACCGTGCAAGCCGCGGGCGCCACGCCCAGTCTCCGCGCGGCCTCCAGGAACACGTCAGG
>PMIX01000434.1 GCA_003158395.1 Myxococcales bacterium
GCGATTGGGATGGAAGCGTCAAGCCGCGGGGAACCGGAGCAGACGGGCCAAGCCTCTTCGCGGGTTTGCGCTGGGCGCGGGCAGGAGCGGGCAACCGGGTTGCCCACCAAGGCCCGGCGGGTTACTACACATTCCCTACAGGCGAGGCGCGCTGGGCGTCTGACCTTACCTGGTGGGCGGCGGTGGGCCGCTCCACGGCAGGTTCGTACGGGCACGCGGTGTTTCATATCCAGGAAATGAATGGGATAAGGCAAACCGCACGGCTGGAGCCGATCCGACTGGGTGCGAGCTTTGCTATCGGTGCACTGACCGTAACTTCAAGGCTGGCTCTTGGGCTGGTCTTGACGAAGGGTCTGCCATTCCTGCACTGAGGATACCTCAACAGCGCCGCGTGGCTGCGTGGCTTCGCGTCTGGCGCGTGTCTTCGCTGCTGGGAGGTTCTCCTGTCAGAACCACGCGGTGGCCGTCGCGCTGCCATTCATTTCCCTGCAATTCCGTTCGCATCCACCAGACGCTGCAGGTGACGCCGGCTATGGCAGCAGGAGTCACTGATCATGTGTGGGAGATTGGGGAAATTGTTGATCTACTCTCGACCTAGCCTTTGGGAATGGGCGAGTCTTGGAATTGATAGCGATGGGTGCTCTTGGACCCATACAAATCTGCTTTCGCCACATTCGAAGTTGTCTTGAAGAGTATCAATTGACATGGCTTATCGGTCCCAGCTCGCAGGCAAATTCGGTAAGGACCAAGATTTGCCATCTCAAGTGTTATGTTCCCGGAAAATCCTGGATCGATCTTGGGCGCAGTCACATGAACTGTAACTCCCACTCTTCCCCATGTACTGCGTCCTTCAACAAATCCCGCAATTCCAGCAGGAAGTGTCACCCTCTCTAGGGTCTGGGCTAGTACGAATTGGTTGGGCAGTAGCGTATATTCATCCTGCTCCACCGACTCCCATAAACCAGCCTCCAGCAGAGATGCGTTTACGTATACTGTCGCAACATGTTCAGGAAGCTTCTTGAAGAAACTGAACCTGCGACCTAGCCGCAGGTCAATCGAGACCTGCTCGATCTCCTCTTTTGCAACCGGAGGATCGAACTTCAATCCTCCTTTCCCGCTGCTGCCCTTACGAATTTCGCTAAGAAGCTCTCTTTTCGCAAGGATCATCGGCTATGTGGCTCCGTGGGGCTTCGACTACGTTTCCTGTCGGTGAACTTCCAGGTATTCGCACCAGCAAATTGCCGGATTTTGTTCCAACCACAGAGCCAGTAATAAACCACCTACCGCTACATTGCTCCAGTACATCGTCCTTGACGAATCCAAACCAGTTCAAACCGCCAGCCGTGATAGCCACCATTTTCTCATCGGAAAACGGTCCGGGCTTCGCCACACATGGAATCATGATGTGGGCACCGATCGGGATCTTCTTCATCTTTGCACCTGTACGATAGTTTAGCTCTCACAGCGGGAAGAGCGTCAAACTAAAAGTCAAGTATTTTGTTAACAGCATTTTGCCAAGCATTCCAAGAAGTTGGCCTTAACTGAACTGTTGTTCACGTATACCATGGAACCAGGTCAAGGATCAATATGGCCTTCGCGGTCTACGGTACGCTCACCGAAGTCCACGTCTACTTTTTCACATAATGTCGACGGAGCGCGCGAAGATGATGTTTCCCCGCCTGAGCTGCGCTTCCCCGGGGCTCGTGTGATGGGTTACGATGCTTCCTGGCATGGGCCAGAACCTCGACGCCTTCATCGACAAGTGGTCCCGCTCGGGTGCGGCCGAGCGGGCCAACAAGGACATGTTCTTGGCCGAGCTGTGCGGCGTGCTGGGCGTGGCACCGCCGAATCCGGCGACGGGCGACGCGGAGAAGGACACCTATGTCTTCGAGCGAGCGTCCTCTCTCGCACACGAGGGCGGTGATGTGACCACTGGCCACATTGACCTGTACAAGCAGGGCTGCTTCATCCTGGAGGCCAAGCAGGCATCGGGCGAAGGCTCCAGCAAGCTGGGCAAGGCCAAGCGGGGGACGCCGGCCTGGAACATCCTGATGAAGGATGCCCTCGGCCAGGCGCTCGGGTACGCACGCAGCTTCGACCGGCCGGAACCGTTCATCATCGTCTGCGACATCGGCCATTGCTTCGACCTGTACGCCGCCTTTGACGGAACCGGGAACTATCGCGCGTTCCCCAACGCCCAGACCAACCGGATCTTTCTGCGCGATCTGGCCAAGCACGCCGACACGCTCCGCCGCGTGTTCGAGGAGCCACTGGCCCTCGATCCATCCAAGCACTCGGCCAAGATCACGCGCGAGGTGGCGGCGCACCTGGCTGCCCTGGCCAAGAAGCTGGAAGACGACGGCCTCGATCAAGAGTTGATCGCGCAGTTTCTCATGCGCTGCCTGTTCACCATGTTCGCCGAGGACGTGGGCCTGCTGCCCGAGGGCCTGTTCACCAAGGCGCTCAAAGAGCTGTGGCTTCCCCACCCGGCGTCGTTCCCAGGCGGCGTCGAGGACCTGTGGCGCAAGATGAACGACGGCGGCGAGATGTTCGGCGTGGTGGGCAAGATTCTGCGCTTCAACGGCGGCCTGTTCGCCCACCCCAGGGCGCTCAAGCTCGACAAGAAAGCCCTCGCGCTTCTCTTGCAGGCGGCCGAGTGCAACTGGTCCGACGTCGAGCCCGCCATCTTCGGCACCCTGCTGGAACGTGCCCTCGATCCCAAAGAGCGCCACGCGCTGGGCGCCCATTTCACCCCGCGCGCCTACGTCGAGCGCCTGGTCAGGCCCACCATCGAGGAGCCGCTACGCGCCGACTGGGACGTGGTGCAGGTCCAGGTGCGCCGGATTGTTGTCGCCGCCGAACGCGCCAAGACCGACAAGGCATCGAAAGACAAAATCAAGGAAGCCGTGGCCGTCGTGCGCGAGTTCCACCAGAAGCTGTGCCACACGCGCGTGCTCGATCCCGCCTGCGGCTCGGGGAATTTCCTCTATGTCACCCTCGATCTGTTCAAGCGCCTGGAAGGCGAGGTGCTGAGCCTGCTGGAATCCTTGGGCGAGAAGCAAACCCTGATGCACATGGAATCCGTGCGCGTGACGCCTGCGCAATTCCAGGGCATCGAGATTAAACGCTGGGCCAAGGAAATCGCCGAGCTGGTGCTGTGGATTGGTTACCTGCAATGGCACTTCCGCATGTACGGCAAGACAATGCCCGTGCCCGAGCCCGTCCTGCACGACTACAAGAACATCGAGTGCCGCGACGCCGTTCTCGCCTACGACGGCGAGCCCGAGCTGGTGCGCGACGAAAAGGGCAAGCCGGTCACGCGGTGGGATGGCGAAAGCATGAAGACCAGCTCCACCACGGGCGAAGAGATCCCAGACGAGTCGAAGCGCGTGGAGGTCTACAAGTACAAGAATCCGCGTAAGGCTGAATGGCCCGAGACGGATTTCATCGTGGGAAATCCGCCGTTTGTTGGCAAGAATCGCATACGCATCACACTCGGGGATGCATACGTCGATGCCCTTCGACAAGCCCATCCTGATGTCCCAGAAACGGCCGACCTCGTGTTCTACTGGTGGAACGAGGCCGCGGAACACGTTGCAGCGGGACGCTGTGCCCGATTCGGTCTGATCACCACCAACAGCATCACGCAAACGTTCAACCGTAGAGTAATTGAAACCGCGAACACTCGGGGAGTCTCGCTGGTTTTTGCCATTCCAGATCATCCATGGGTGGATACCGCCAGCGGGGCCGCCGTTCGCATTGCAATGACCGTCGGTGAGGCCGGTTCTCGTAGCGGCAAGCTGTGTCTCGTCACTCGCGAGTGGTCGATCAACGACGGTGTGTCCGGAGTGGAGATCCAGGAGTGTGTTGGAAAGATCAGCCCCAATCTGACCGTTGGTGCGCTGGTCTGCGAAGCAAAGCCGTTGGCGGCCAACCTTGGCATATCCTTTCAGGGGATAATCCCGCTAGGCGATGGATTCAAGTTGACGGGAGACGAGGTTCGCAAGTTCGGCAAGGACATGCCGCCGGTGATTCGGCGCTATACGATTGGGAGAGACTTGGTGCAGGTTCCCGAAGAGCGATATTTGATCGATTTCTGGGGCCTGTCCGAAATCGAAGCGAAGACAAAGCATCCGGCCCTGTACCAACACGTTCTCGTACACGTGAAACCGTTGCGAGATCAGAATCGTCGCTCATCTCGACGTGACAATTGGTGGCTGTTTGCGGAAAACGCCCCAAAACTGCGCGGATCTCTGTCTGGGCTTTCCCGATACATCGGCACCTCAGAAACCTCAAAACACAGGACCTTCGTATTCATCTCTGCTGAGGTTCTCGCAGATCAGAAACTTCGCGCCTTTGCTCTTGACGATGCGTACTACCTGGGAGTTCTGTCCAGTCGCATCCATGTTTCATGGGCGCTCGCAGTTGGAGCCAGGCTGGAGGACCGTCCCGTATACAACAACACCCTGTGCTTCGAGCCGTTTCCGTTTCCGGTAGCTATCAAGTCGCAGCAAACACGCATCCGTGCGCTCGGCGAGGAACTGGACGCCCAGAGGAAGCGCCAACAAGCCGCGCACCCCGATCTCACCATCACTGGCATGTACAACGTCCTCGAAAAGCTCCGCTCGGGCGAGGCGCTCACGGCCAAGGACAAGGTCATACACGAGCAGGGCCTGGTGTCCGTGCTCAAAAAGCTACACGACGATCTCGACGCCGCGGTCTTCGACGCCTACGGCTGGCCACACGATCTTTCCGATGAACAGATCCTCGAACGCCTGGTGGCACTGAACGCCGAGCGCGCGGCCGAAGAGAAGCGCGGCCTGGTCCGCTGGCTGCGCCCGGAATTCCAGAACCCCGGCGGCGCCAAGGCCGCAACCCAGGAAAAGCTCGCCGCCACCGACGAGCCCGAGGAAGCCGCCGTCACGCAGCCCACGGCCGCCACGCCCTGGCCCAAGAAGCTGCCCGAACAGATCGCCGCCATCCGCGACATCGTGACCAAGGCCGCAACCGAATGGTCCGTCGAGCAAGTCGCCAGCGCCTTCAAGGGCGCCAACAAGGCCGACGTCGAAGAGGTCCTGGACAGCCTGGCGGCGCTCGGCATCCTGGCCGGCTACAAGTCCAAAGGCGCCCGCCGCTGGAAACTCACCCGCGCTGCGGTGTAGGGGGCTGACGCTGGTTCAACGCGAGGTTGACTGTCGGGCGCGCTGGGACAACGCTAGAGACATCCAGGCAACCCGACGGCCAGCTACCGACGGGCGGCCGTCGATAGCATCCCCGGCGGCCCGTTTGGCGCTTTCTCTTCACGGGATGCGGAGGGATGCGCAAGTGACTGCAACCAGCGAGACAAACTCCAAGAACGCCGACGATGTCCAGGGCAAGGAGGAATCAACACAGGATGTCGCCAGTCCGACGGTGCTAGTCGGCCCACTCACGCCAAACACAACCAGGAACAAGCCAGATTGGGACGAGTGGCGCTGTCGCCCTCAAGGAAGTGTGGCTGAGGCTGTCGCTTTGTCATGTGACGTAGCCCCGGACCAGGTTGACTTCCTCAATGAGTTTGAGGCGCCCGACCTCAGACAGTTCTACAAGCGGCTGCGAATCGCCGACGAGAATGTGAAAGCGGGGACACTTCCCTACGTGAACTGGTATCCGGACGAGCTGGCCTATGACATCTTCCGCACCGTCAGACTGGGTGTGTTCGCGAATTGGGCCGAGGGCTTGAGCTGGGAGCTACCAAAGGCTTTCCCGCGGCCTGAAAAGAAAGGGAAACCTGCCGTCGACTGGACCGTGTGGGGGCACAGACCCCAAGCGGAGCTGTGGGAAGTGGTGGCGGTGTCTCTGGACATAGCGCCAGATTCGCTCACGGATTCCATGCGAGGGGGGGCATTCGATCTGTGCCCATCGTGGCGGTCGCATCCGCAAGAGTTCCTGGACCGCCTGGCGATAGCGGAAGCCCATCTTGGGAAGGGCCTGAACGTAGTGGAGATCGTCGAGAAGAAACGCCGCAAGCACTTCAGCACAGTCAGCCTTGCCGACTTTGCCGCGTGGTTTGTTGGGCTCGATCCGCCCTTGCCACCGCCCCTGCCCAAGAAGTTTCCGAAACCCGCGCCGTCGGAGCAACCGCACACTGGAAGTAGCTGGCCATGGGGCACCTACGAAACGGAGGCGCTAAAACAACTGGCGGCTGCTGTTCGCGAGTTCTGGATGAAATACGATCCTGCCAAACCACGGACCGCACCGACGAACGACAAAGTCAAGGAGTGGCTGAAATCCCGAGGAGTAGCAGACCGAACTGCTGAGGTGATGGCGACGATCATCCGCCCAGACGCTCTTCCTCCCGGTCCCCGGCCGATCTGACGAGACGCGATCGCCACAAGAAAGAAGAAAACATCCGCGCCCATCTGCCCTCTGCTTTTCCAGGCTATTCCGGGCAAAAGCGGGGTTGTCCGCGCCCAGTTCCCGCGACCCCCGCGCATTTTATTCTAGCCAGACCGTGGCCAATATCGTCGGCAAGATGCTGACAAGACAAAGAAGCGCAGCCCGCCGTCTTCCCGCCCACGTAGCCCGCGCGATCGCCGTTGCGGCCCAGACTGACCCGCGCACCGTCGCGCGCGTAGTTGCCGGCCTGCCTACGAGGGCAGCAACACGCGATCGCATCGTGCGGGCGCTCCACAACCGCGCTGCCCTTCATGAGGTCTCGCCGGGAGAGGTGCTGTGATGGCCCTGACGTTGGACATTGCCAGCGACGTGCGCGCCGCCGTCGCGTCTGTGGTGCCAGACTTGCGGGCGGCGGTGGTGGAGGCCGTGCGGACGGCCATGATGGATCGGCTAGTGACAGTTGAAGAAGCGGCCAGCATCGCGGCTTGCTCAACCGGGGCCATCCGGAAGCGGATTGCGCGGGGCACGCTGCCCGCCGTGCGCGTGGGCCGGACCGTGCGTGTGCGTACATCTGACCTGCTCGGCGAGGTGCGGCGGTGACTGCGGGCCTGTCCGAGCTGCTGCGCGCGCTGCAACCTCACAAGCTGCGGAAGACAGGCAGCGGTTGGGCTGCCTGCTGCCCTGCCCACCAGGACAAGCGGCCGTCTCTCTCAATCACTGAGGCGGCCAATGGGAACGTGCTGGTCAAGTGTCACGCTGGATGCCGCACGGAAGACGTGCTGGTGAAGCTGGACTTGCCCATGGCGGTCTTGTTCCCTGACCATGGGGAGCCGGTGGCGACGCCACTCAGGACCGCCCCGACCACGACGGAGCGCGAGATCGTCTACGACTACCGCGATGAATCGGCCCGGCTCGGCTTCCAGGTCGTACGCCAGCCTGGCAAGAATTTCCGGCAACGCCGACCCGACGGGAAAGGCGGCTGGATCTGGAACCTGGACGGCGTAGGGCGCGTTCTCTACCGCCTGCCCGAATTGATGGCAACCGGGACCGATCGCACGGTCTACGTGGTGGAGGGTGAGAAGGACGTCGAGACGCTGCGCGGACTTGGCGAAGTGGCCACGACGAACCCAGGCGGCGCGGGCAAGTGGAGGCCCGAGTACACACCGGCGCTTCATGGGCGCCACGTCGTGATCCTGCCTGACAACGATGATGTGGGCCGCAAGCACGGCGAAGACGTTGCGCGGGCGCTGACTGGTGCAGCCGCATCGGTCAAGGTCGTGCATCTCCCTGGGCTGGCCGAGAAAGGCGACGTCTCGGACTGGCTCGCGGCCGGCGGGACCGTCGCGGACCTGCAACTGCTTGTCAGAGCAGCACCCGCCCTTGGCACCACCTCCGAGATCGCCGGCGTGTCGGAGCGTCCGCCCAAGGTTCCAGTTGTCGAAACGAACCTGTGGCCTGCCCCTATCGCGCGAGAGGCATTCCACGGACTGGTGGGCGGTATCGTGGACGCAATTGAACCCCACACCGAATCGGACCCCGTGGCGATCCTGGTTCAGCTACTAGCGGCGATCGGAAACTGTGTCGGCCGCGGGCCGCACTTCCTGGTGGAGCGGACGCCGCACTACCCTGTGATCTTCGCCGTCTTGGTGGGGACATCTGCCAAGGCCCGCAAGGGCACGTCCTGGGACCATGTGAAGCGCTTGCTGCGCGACGTGGACCTCGAATGGGCGGACACCAGAATTGTGACCGGGCTTTCGAGCGGCGAGGGCGTGATCTGGGCAATCCGAGAACCGATCGAAGCGATCAAGCCGGACAAAGGAAACAAGGGCGCCATGGTCCGGGTTCAGATTGACGAGGGCGTAACCGACAAGCGGCTCATGGTGGTGGAGCCCGAGTTTGCTTCCGTTCTCCGGGTGGCGTCTCGGGATGGCAACACCCTGACCGGTGTTTTGCGCCAGGCATGGGACGGCGGAAATCTGAAGACGCTGACCAAGAACAATGCCTGCGAGGCGCGCAATCCCCACGTGTCAGTGATCGGGCACACGACACGCGACGATCTTCTAAAGTACCTGGACCGAACGGACGCGGCCAACGGCTTCGGCAACCGGTTCCTGTGGCTTTGCGCGAAGCGGTCCAAGTTGCTTCCCGACGGTGGCTCCCTTGACCCGGCGACGCTGGTCCCTCTCGTCTCGGAACTGCGGGCCGCAATCCGGTTCGGACGTGAGCATGGGGAGACACCTCTGCCACGCGACGGCCAAGCGGCCTCAGTCTGGCGCAATATCTATGGGGAGCTGTCGGAGGGCCGCCCCGGCTTGTGTGGGGCGATGGTGGGCCGGGCTGACGCTCAGGTGGTCCGGCTGTCCTTGCTGTATGCGCTCATGGATCGGTCGTCCGAGATTCGGCGCGAGCATCTGGAAGCCGCGCTGGCGGTCTGGGACTACGCGGAAGCGTCCGCACGTTTCATCTTCGGAGCTGGTCTTGGCGACCATGTGGCAGACGAGATCCTGCGGCGGCTCAGGGCCGCGCCGGACGGTCTGACCCGCACGGACATTAGCCAGTCGTTCGGCGGGCACCGGGCGGCTGCGGATCTTGCCCGAGCGCTGGGCCTGCTGACCCGGCACGACCTGGCCCATGCGATGAGCGAGACAACTGGTGGGCGCCCCGGCGAACGGTGGTTTGCTGGGCCAGGCGAAAAAGGCGGAGAAAGCGAAGAAAGCCCCCCTTCTTCCGCTTCTTTCGCTTCTTTCGCGGGGGGATCTGGCTAGATGGGGCGATATCTTGACCGGGCGAAGGCAGTAACCGGCCCGGTTCGGGACCAGAACCTGGCAGTGCCGGCGCCCCTGGGTTCCAGCGAGGAAACACTCGCGGCCGTGGCCATAGTGCCAACGGCCAATGTGTGTGACGACTGCGGCAAGGAAGCCACCGTGACCATCGTGACCGACTTCGGCGCCCGATACTGCCGGCGATGCCTTCGGGGCGGATGACCATGGCAACCGATGATGACGCAGACATCGGCGGAAACGATTCGGCGGATCTCGTCGTGCTTTCGGATGGATCCGCCGGCACCCTATCCCCCCCACCTGGGCCGAAGATCGATCTGCGTGACCCGCACGCGGTACGGCGAGAACTGGCAGCGGTCTACCGGGACACACGCGCCGGTCGCCTGGACCCTTCGGCCGCCACCCGTCTCGGCTACCTGCTGTCTTTGCTCTTGCGCGCCTTCGAGACGACCGAACTGCAAGACCGCCTCGAAGCGCTCGAACGCACGATTGGAGAAAGGAGAGAACCCCATGCCCGTGGACCGAATCGCTAGGTTGTACGAGGGACTGACGCTCAAGGAGAGGGCCGTCTTGGCATTTGGCTACCTCACCGAACTGAACTTCCAGGAAGTTGAGAGAATCCTCGCCACGGTCCCGCGCAAGGTCTATCGCATGCTCGACAACGACCATACTCGCTGGGCCGACGGTCTCCGCAGGATGGCGCTGTTCTTTGGGATGGAGCACTGGCGATTTCAGGCAAAGTCTTTGGCGGCGAGTGGCTTCTTGATGCACATGTACAACAAGCCGGATGTTAGCGAAGAGGAAGACGAGCGCGTCGGGGTCTGCTTCGATGCGTGGGGTGTTTGGGAAACTCGATTGATGACCATGGATGTGGCGCTCGAAGCGGTCTGCGCCAAGCACAAGGTTGACGCGGCGGCGATCCGCCGTTACTGCGACATCGAAGGACCCTACCAGGCACTTGGGCCAGGGGCGGTCGACCCAAAGCTGCTGGAAGAGATGACAACGGCCTATGACGGTCTGCTTCAGGGATGGGAATGAGTCCGCTTGTACACACACCGGTCGGCTTGTGTACACCGATGCGCTTTTAGGCTTGACTAGAGAAACCAGTGGTATACGCTGAAACCATGGCAAAGCGAATCAAGACGGGCGATCCCAAGGTGGCAGTCGGCTACGTTCGCGTCAGCACGGACGAACAGTCCCTAGGCCCGGAGGCGCAGCGGGCCGCTATCGAGAAGTGGGCGCAGTCGCGCGGCGTGCGCGTGGCCGCCGTGTTCGAGGACCACGGCATCAGTGGAGGCGCCTCGCTGGAGAAGCGCCCCGGCTTGTTGGCTGCCCTTGCCGCCCTCCGTGAGAACGGGGCGGGCTTGCTGGTGGCGGCGAAGCGTGACCGCATCGCCAGAGACACCGTGATTGTGGCCATGGTCGAACAGGCAGCCGTCCGCGCGGGCGCCACAGTGACCACGGCCGATGGGGCGAGCGACGGCGCAGGCCCGGAAGGCCAGCTGATGCGCGGGATCGTGGACGTGTTCGCTGCCTACGAGCGCGGAGTGATCAAGTCCCGCACGCGGGCTGCCCTCGCCGTCAAGCGCACACGGGGCGAGCGCATCGGTGGGATCCCCTACGGCTACGAACTGACGGCCGATGGCGTCCACCTGGCCGAGAACGCGGCCGAGCAAGCAGTCATCGGGCAGATCCGCGGGCTGCGCGCGGCGGGCCTGTCCTTGCGAGCGGTGACGGCCGAGTGCGAGCGCCGGGGCATGGTGTCCCGCGTGGGGCGGCCGTTCTCGCTCACGCAGATTGCGCGGCTGGCAGCATGAGCGGCAAGAAGCGTATGGTCGACTTGGCCGCCGTCCGGCGGGGTCTTGCCGGCCTGGACGCCACCGTCAAAAGCTGGCCTGAACTCACCACACCCGAGGCGCGGGAACGTCTCGGGGCCTACCTGGAAGACGAAAGGGAACACGACATGGGCAGAACGAAGAACGCGAAGGACAAGGGACCGACTGTGCAGACCGCCGTCCGCCTGGACCTGGAACTAATAACCCGCCTGGACGCCGTCGCGCGCAAACTGTCCCGGCCTGGCCTCGAAGTGACCCGCACCGACGCGCTTCGGATCTGCCTGCTGACC
>PMIX01000238.1 GCA_003158395.1 Myxococcales bacterium
CTGCCACCGGTGCCAGTCGTGCCGGCCCCGCCGCCGCTGCCTGCTTTGGCGGTCGTTCCAGCCCCAGCGCTGCTGCCACCTGAGCCAGTCGTGCTGGCCCCGCCGCTGCCGCCTGCTTTGGCAGTCGTTCCAGCTCCGCCACCACTGCCCCCGGTGCCGCCCGTGCTGGCGTTCTTGGCGCAGCCTATCGCGGTTGCGGAAAGGCAAACCATGACCAACATGCCTAGTTTCTTCATGTGCTCTCCTTCTTCAATGGAGCCCATTCGGGCCATCCATCCGGGGCGAAATTATGGTCGAATTTTCCCGCTCGGCACTAATTCACGACAGCGCGCTGCGTTTTCCTCAGCCGCACCGGCGATCCTTGGATATGGCCGAGCAGATCCGACGGCACGAGACTCTCTGCTTTCATTGCGCCATCACGGTCGCATCGACCCCATCGCTGTGCCTACATCCTGTAGTGCAAGAACCTCACACGCGGTGCGCCGGAGATCTCGTAGTAGAACCCAAAATCGAAATCGATGAGGCCCGAGGCCTGTACCAACTGACGTGGGGGATTGGGAAATGGCTGAGCCTGCTTGAACGCCTCGGTGGCCGTGTCGTCGAGAAAATCCACCCCGCAGGTCTGGGCCACCGAAACCTTGGCCAGGGATCCATCTGAGCGAAGTTGGATGTGGAGCTGCGTCAGACGGTCCTGCGCTCCGTAGATGGCGCCCGTGGGGTCGCGGCGCCGGTATTCTTCGTCCGGCCTCCAATGGTTGCGTACCTGTTCTTTGACCCGGTTGAAGAAGGTCGCAAACTTCCACCGCTTGGCATTGAGTGCCGTCTCTTCGCCCTCGTCGACGTCGCGCAGGTGGTCCTGGGTTCCGCTACCCACGGAGCGCGCGATTTCCTCTTCCGAGGGAAGCAACGAAGCCAGACCCGGGCCGGGTGAGAGCAGAGGCCCGCCTTCGCGCGCCAGTGGCTCGATTCGACGTGGCCCACCGCCGCCGGGCGCAGCGAACAGTCCCTCCGGATCCGAAGGTCCCGGGTACCGTTCGTCTGGCTCGCCAGGAGCCCTCTCGGGATCGCCCGGCGTCGACAAGGCACTCGGCCGCCTGTGCGCCGGTGTGCGCATGGCTAGGGCCCCCGCCGATCCTGGTGGCTTGGGCGAGCCCGCCTGTGGCTGTTCGGCCACCGCCGCCTGGTTGCGATCGCTGTCGCCGCGTGACCGCTGAAGTTCGTTGCGATCGAACTTGCCGTACTTGCGCGTTTCGTGCTCGACCGAGGAGTCGTATTCGGCGGCGAAGCGCGCGTTCTCGGGCCGTCTCTCTTCACGCGGCCGGGCCAGATCCACCACCTGCCCCGGGGCCTTGGTCGATTCCTCCTCCTTCTTCGCCTGCTCCTGTTTCGCCTTTTCCTCCAGGCGCTCCATGTCCGCGATAAGCTTCCTCGCCGTATCGTCGTCGACCGTGCTCACCGCGATGGGCTCGGCCGAGCCCTGGGCCGCGACCCGCTTCTGCGCCGCCACGATGTCGGCATCGCGCGGGGCCCAGATATGCAGCACGACCCCCGCGATCAGCAGGAGTTGCAGGTGGATGAGCACGGCCAATGCGGCCCATCGGCCGAGCGAGGAACCCTTCCGTCGCTGGGATGAATTGAAGGTGGCCATGGCGCCCGCCCTACACCCTTTAGTGTAGCTACTTTTTCTCAGGGTCCAACCGTCGACGCACCGCCGAGAACCACGGGATTCAGGAAAGGAATGCGCATCGACACCGATTGCCGGCGGCCGGTTGCAGGAAAAGGCGCAGCTCTGGTGACTGCGGCCAGGGCCTCGGCATCAAATTCCTCAAAGCCTGCGGATTTCAGCAGGTGAATCCGGTCTTCCAGGCGTCCATCCGGTCCAACCGTGAACGCGATGATGGTTTCCCCTTGTTCGAGCATGAGGGCCAACCTGCGCGGAAAATGCAGAGCGCGTGCGACGCGCCGTCGAATCTCGATTTCGTAGTGGACGCGCAGCTGTTCCGCGGCACTGCGCGAAGTCTCATCCCCGAAGGCCAGCGCATCATCGCCAGGCGGAGATGGCGCAACCCCGGTGGATACGCGATCAATGGCGCCTGGCTGCTCGCCCGGTCCTCGTCCTGCCGTGCCGTCGTGCGGGCCTGGCGCCGACGCGGCCGAAAGATCCATCAGACCAGGGTGCTTCTCGTCGGACGCGGCGCGCACCCAGCGCGTGTCGCGCGCTAATCCGCGCTCAATCGTGTCGAAACTGCGCTCGCCGGCCTCGGCGTCAAGTGCACCCTCCCCGCGCGCGGGATCTCTGCCCGTCCTTCGATGCGGGGCTTGCACCGGATCACCGGCCGGCGCGCAGCCTTCGTCCTCGCCGTCCGTGAGCACCTCGACCGAGGACGCCTGTCTCTGGTCGGGAACGGCATGGTGTCTCGTGCGCGAGGAATCACCCATGCCAACCTCGTTCTCTCGACGCATCGCCTCGGGCGATGAAGCGACGCGGTCGGTCCGCTCTTGCTCGGGCCGATACCGGCTCGAACCATCGGTGAGACGCGCGTGCAGCGTGGAGGTGTCGCGCCGGAATGCGGGATCGCGCAGGCGTCCGGCGTTCTCGCCGCGATCTGGGGCAGAGGCCAGAATATCAGCCGCGATAGCGATTCGCGGCGCGAGGGACTTGCCCAACTCCTTGCCGCGGTCCACGGCAGCGTGGTCCTCGGTCGTCTGGGGCGCATCTTCTGCGGGGATGGCTGGGGAAACACCTGGCGCCAGCTCTACCCAGGTCCGGTCTTCAGGCGGAAGAAACCGACCAACGCTTGCCGCAGGTATGGGGATCGGGGACTCAGCTTTTGCAGGAAGCGCAGCGCTCCAACGGTGTACACCGACCAGCAGGCCAAGAAAGGCCGCATGCATGCCACAGGAGACAGCGGTTGCCCGAAAGAAGGCGCCGTGGCGCTGAAGTCTCACGGCGCGCCGTCCACCCTGGATCCGCAGCACTTCATTCTCTAGAGTAGCACGTGCGCGCAATGAGCCGCCTCGTGCAACGTGTAAAGACTAGGCAACCTGCTAGCTGGGCGGCGCAGCTTGTCGAACGTGACCTTTTGCATGACGTGGGACGCGCCGTGGCGGACTTCGACCTCATCTCGGAGGGCGACCGGATCCTGGTTGCCGTTTCCGGCGGAAAAGACAGCTATTCTCTGCTCGCTCTGTTGGAAACGCTGCGCCGGCGGGCGCCCGTGCGCTTCGACCTTCTTGCCGTCCACCTCGACCAGGGCCAGCCGGGGCACGATCCCGCACCGCTTGCCGACTGGCTGCGTACAAACGGCTTCGACCACCGCATTGTGCGTGAAGACACCTACTCAATCGTGGTCGACAAGGTCCCGGAAGGCCGCACCTACTGCTCAATGTGTGCGCGCCTGCGCCGCGGAATTCTCTACCGTCTGGCCAGCCAGTTTGAGTGCACAAAAATTGCGCTCGGCCATCACCGCGACGACGCTGTGGAGACGCTGCTGCTCAACGTCTTCTTTGCGGGCAAGCTGGCCGCCATTCCTGCGCGCTTGGTCAGCGACGATGGCGCGTCCGTGGTGATTCGGCCGCTCATCTACTGCGCCGAAGAGACCTTGACCCGCTTCGCCGAGAGCCGGCGCTTTCCCATCCTGCCCTGCAACCTGTGCGGCTCGCAGCCCGATGCCCAGCGCAAGCAGATGAAGGCCCTGCTGTCCCGACTGGAGTCGGAGCACCCCAATCTGCGCCAGACCATGCTGGCGGCGCTGGGCAATGTGAATCTGTCCCATCTGCTGGATCGCCAAGCAGGTAAGTTGATTCACGTCGGCTGCCGCCCGTCGCTGCGAACACGCAAATGAGAGGGGAGGTCGGAGAGCCGAACCTGGTTGAGGCGACCGAAAGGGAGGCGGCCGAGAGAACTAAACTGATACATTTGAGATCAGCGTCCATCTACGCTTGGTTATGAAAGGTTTTCTTCGATCACAAGTCCACGCTGAAGGGGAGAAGAGCGCGCCATGAGTCTTTCCCGCTCCGGCGTCAGGATCCGCTATGATCTCAGCAGCCGTGTCACACACGCGAATGCAGGGATGGATCATGAGAAGAAACTGGTCGAAGCTATGGCTGACTCTTTCACTCCTGCTCGCCACGGGATGCGGAGCACGGACGGCGCTAGATGTGGAGCCGGACCAATCGGCTAGCCCGGTCGGAGGTGGCGTCACTGCCCAGGGTGGCGGAGCAGGCGGCAGGACTGCAGGTTTCGGGGGCAGTCCTGGGGCAGGTGGGATGGGCGGTTTCACCTCCCGCGGAACGGGCGGGGCCATCGCATTCGGCGGGACCGTCCCCTTCGGCGGCACAGGCCGATTCGGCGGCTCGGGCGGCACCGCCTCTTTCGGCGGGACCGTGGTTGACGGCCGCGGTGGTGCTTCCACCTCCCGCGGCACAGGCGGAGCCGTCCCCTTCGGCGGCTCGATCGGCGGGACTGTCCCGTCTGGCGGCACCATAGTCGGCGGCCGCACCGGCACGCCAGCGACCGGCGGGACCGTCCCCTTCGGCGGCTCGACCGGCGGGGCAACAACGGTCGGCGGCCGCGGCGGTACCGCTGGGTCGGGCGCCGTGGGTGGAACTGGGGCTGCGGGCAGCGGCGGGACGGGCGGGACCGCGTGTCAGGGGTTGGATCCCCTTCATGAAGAACTGATCGACGACATGAATGATGGTGATCGCTACATCCCCCAGGTCAACGGACGCGCCGGGGCCTGGAAAGACAGCGACGACGGCACTCCGGGCTCAACCATGTTCCCCAATCCAGCGGGACCGTTCACCATGACCGATACGGGCGATGCCTGTCGCAAGTACGCGGCCTACGTGTACGGTGGGCCATTTGTAGACACGGGCGCTACGTTTGGGTTCGGGATCGGCAGCCCGTACAATGCATCCGCGTACACAGGCATCAGTTTCTGGGCAAAGATTGACAGCGGCACATCGTTAGGAAGCTTGCGGGTCGCGTTCCCCGACAAGGACACACAGCCTGATGCGGGACTCTGCCAGGCGGGCGCCTCGGGTCCGACACAATGTTACGACCACTACGGCTATCGCGTCAGAAACCTCACCACCACGTGGACGAAGTACACCGTGCCTTTCAGTTCTCTCACTCAGGATGGATGGGGGCGCCTAGGAGCGGGCTTCGACCCGTCGACCCTCTACGAGGTGCAGTTCCAGATTCCGACAGACGCCACGTTCGGAATCTGGATCGACGACGTCGCATTCACGGGCTACTTCGGCCCAGCTTTCTTCTGACCTCCGCGTTCGGCGGTGGACTGGCGACCTACGCCGCGCCCCCGCGGTGAGGTGGCGTCACCACGCTGGCGGCGGGCCCACGCGGGACCACGTCGCGGCCGGGAGCCTTGGGACGGGACAACGGTCTGGTTAGTGCGACAACCAGGGCTTCATCGACAGTATGCACCGGCTGGATCTTGATCCGCTGGCGCAGGTGACTGGGAATCTCGCTCAACTCGGCCAGGTTGGTGGCAGGCACGATGGCCACGCGCATGCCGGCACGCACGGCTGCAAGCAACTTCTCCTTCAGGCCACCGATGGGGAGCACGCGCCCGCGCAGGGTGATCTCCCCCGTCATGGCGACGTCCCGCCGCACGGGAATCCCGGATAGCAGCGACACCAGCACGCAGGCCATGGTGATCCCGGCCGACGGCCCATCCTTGGGTACGCCGCCCGCGGGCACGTGGATGTGGATCTCGCGATCCGAAAGGAAATCGCTACGCAGCCCCAGCCGCGTGGCGTGCACCCGCGCGAAGGACAGCGCGGCTTGCGCGGATTCCTTCATCACGTCGCCCAGCTGGCCGGTCAAGATCAGGTTGCCCTTGCCCGGCATCATCTGCGCCTCGACATGGAGAACTTCGCCGCCTACTTGGGTCCACGCCAAACCGTTCGCGATTCCGACCTCGTCCGCACGCTGGCGCTGGTCAGGGATGAACTTGGGTGGTCCCAGCAGCCTGGCAAGGTCCTCCGTGGTCACGGCCGTGCGGCCGGTCTTGGCTTTGCGGCCACGCGTGGTCGCAGCTCCGCTTTCCACCAGACGGCGCGCCATTTTGCGCGCAAGCTGCGCCACCTGCCGCTCCAACTCGCGCAGCCCGGCCTCGCGCGTGTATTCGGATATGATCTTGCGCAGCGCCGGCCGCCCCAACGAAAGCTCGCGCTCGGTCAGGCCGGCTTCGGCGATCTGCTTGGGCACCAGGAACTTCTCGGCAATGGCCAGCTTCTCTTCCTCGCTGTAGCCGGACAGGCGCAAGGTTTCCATCCGATCCCGCAAGGGCGGCGGAATGGTGTCAGCCAGATTGGCGGTGCCGATGAACATGACCTTGGATAAGTCGTAGGGCACGCCCAGGTAGTGATCGCGGAAGGCGTGGTTCTGCTCAGGGTCCAAGACCTCGAGCAAGGCCGCCGAGGGGTCGCCCCGGTAGTCAGAGCCCAGCTTGTCGACTTCGTCGAGCATGAACACGGGGTTCTTGCTGCCCGCCTGTTTCATCCCCTGCAAAATACGCCCCGGCAGGGCGCCCACGTAGGTGCGGCGATGGCCGCGGATCTCGGCCTCGTCGTGCACGCCGCCCAGGGAGATGCGCACAAACTTGCGGCCCAGAGCCCGCGCAATGGAACGACCGAGCGAGGTCTTGCCCACACCGGGCGGGCCCAGAAAACAAAGCAGCGGTCCATGGACCCCGCGGCGCAGCTTGTGAACCGCGAGGTAGTCGAGGATGCGTTCTTTGACGTGATCCAGGTCGTAGTGATCCTGGTCGAGCACGGCGCGCGCGGCGCGCAGATCCACCGGATCTTCGCCCGGTTCTTTCCACGGCAGCTCGACCAAGACGTCCACGTAACTCCGTACCACGGCCGCTTCGGCGCTCTCGGGGCTCATCTGCTCCAAGCGTCGCAGCTGCTTGTCCGCCTCGGCGCGGGCGTCGGCCGGCAGTCCCCCCGCTTCGATCCTTTGCCGCAGGTCCTCGATCTCGTCGCGGAAAGAATCCGCATCGCCCAGCTCGTGCCGAATCTGGCGCAACTGCTCGCGCAGGTAGTAGTCGCGCTGGGTCTTGGACATTTCCTCTTTGGCACGGCTCTGAATGCGGTTCTGCACCTCCAGGATTCCGACTTCGTTCTCCAGGGCCTGGTTGACTTTGGCCAAGCGCTGGACCGGATCATCCATCTCCAAGATGGCCTGCGCGTCCTCCAACTTGAGGGTCAGATTCGAAGCCACCAGGTCCGCCATGCGGCCCGGCTCGTCCACGTTTTGCAATACCAGCGCGAGCTCGGGCTGCACGGTGCGGCCCAGCTCAGCCACCCGCTCCACGTTCTGCTTCACCGTGCGGGCCAGCGCTTCCAACTCCACCGTGGAGGCCGGCGTGGGTTCCTCCATGATATCTAGGCGCACCCGATAGCTGGGTTGCTCGGCGATGAAGCGCTGGATGCGCGCGCGGCAAAGACCCTGGATGAGAATCTTGAGCCCACCGTCGGAGAGCTTGCGCATGCGCATGATGATCCCGACCGTACCTGTGCGATAGAGCGAGCTGGGCTTGGGATCCTCTTCGGCTGATTCGCGTTGGGCGACGATGAAACATAGACGTTGATCGTCCTTGAGCGCCACCTGCACGGCATCGAGCGAGATCGGCCGCGACACGCGAAGCGGGGCAATCATGTATGGGAAAACCACCAGATCCCGCACCGGCAGAAGCGGCAGAACATCCGGTATCTCGTGACCCAGGCTGGACTTCTTGCCTTCGCCCTCGGCGCTCATGTTTGCCAGACTAGCAGAAACCATGCGATCGCCACAGAAAACGGTCGCCGCAGGACGCTTGACAGGTCCCAGGGCGAAGACTAGTTTGGCGCCGCATTGACAACTGAATAGCGACGCGGGCGCGGGGCCTCGACGGCCCCGCTGAAGAAGGGAAGCCGGTGCGCACTCAAGGGTGTTATCCCGGCGCGGTCCCGCCACTGTAAGTGGGAAGTCTTTTCCGATCACGGCCACTGGAGGACAACCTCTGGGAAGGCTGGAACAGGCGACGCGGCTCTGCCGCGAGACCCACGAGCCAGGAGACCTGCCCGAGTCAGCCACGATGCCTTCCCGAGGAGGAAGCGGGCGCCGAGATTGCAGCGACCGACCCCCGCTTCCGCCGACGGAACGGGGGTTCTTCATGTGGTCGAAAAGGGTGCTGGCCGGCGCGGAGATCGCCGATCGGACCCACAAGCACAGCTTTCGCTTTCCAGGCGCCGCGTTCGCGGCGGCGGTCCTGTGCATGGTGGAGGGCGCCGCGCAAGCAGCCGAACCAATCTACGAAACCGTGGTGGTGGCCGATGCCGAGCAGCGGGCGCGCCGGGAAGATGCGGCCTCGTCATCCGTAGTCACGGCCGCGCGCACCCCTCGCAGCGCGGAGGACCTACCCCAGCTTCTCTCCGAGTTTCCAGGCGTGTCGGTCACGCGCATGGGTGGGTTGGGCTCCATGGCCACGCTGTCGCTGCGCGGATCATCGGCCAACCAGGTCGAGGTGTACTTCGATGGTGTGCCGCTTTCAGCGGCCTCAGGCGGCGGCGTGGACATCGGACTCATTCCCGTGGTGGATCTCGAGTCGGTTGAGGTCTACCGAGGGATGAGCCCCATCGGGTTCGGCGCTTCAGCCATCGGCGGCATCGTGTCGCTGTCGAGCGCCGCAGCCACAGACTCCGGCGTGCGAGCCTACGCGGGCGGCGGCTCCTTTGACACTGGATTTGCGGGCGCGCAAGCGCGCTGGGCCGGCAAGAATCTGCGCGCGCTCGCCAGTGCAAACGGGCTCGGCTCAGTCGGCGACTTCAGCTATCGCAACGACAACGCCACGCCCTTCAACACCGGTGATGATTCTATCACTCGCCGCCAGAACAATGCCCTCCGGCAGATTGACGGTCTGGCCCATGTCGTCGGGCTGCTGCCTGGAAGTCGACAGATCTGGGGCACGGCCAGCTTTCTTCACCGCGATCAGGGCGTGCCAACTGCCGGCTCGGTGACCGCCAATGGGGCATCGCTTGGCACTGACCGGCTGCTCGCCACTGCGGCCTACGACTCGCACGAAGATCTCGGGCTGGGCAGTTCCCTGCGTGCCCAGCTCTACTCCGTTGCCATCTGGCAACGCCTCGACGATGCATACGGCGATTTGTCGGGTGGGGTACCCACCCAAACGCGTGATCTCTCCACCAGCTCGGGCGCCACACTCGCGGGATCGAAGCCTCTCGCCGGGTGGCTGAAGCTTTCCGCTGTTGTTACCGGCCGCTATGAACGCTTCGATCCTTCCAGCGCTCTGCCGGGCGCGGTTTCGATTCCACCTGGCTCGCGCGTCTTTGGTGCAGGTGGCGTGGAGACGCGCTTCGTGGCTCAAGCGCTGCGCCTGGCAGTGATACCGTCCGTGCGCTTGGAGCTAGCCAAGGACGAAATCACACGCCCGGAGCGCTATCGTCTGATGGGCACCGACGTCCAGCCCGCCACCTATCGGCTGCCCAACGCGCGCCTGGCCTTTGTGCAGTGGGCGAGCGAGCACATCACCCTGCGCGCAAATCTCGGACGCTACGGCCGGTTGCCCTCGATGATCGAGCGCTACGGCAATACTGGCCAGCTGCTGGGCAATCCCGACCTCGTGCCAGAAACCGGCACCAACGCGGACGTGGGCGCAAACTGGACCCGGGTGGGCGAGCGACTGCGGCTTCGCCTCGACGGCGCTTTGTTCGCCGCCTGGGCGCGCGACCTCATCACCTTCCGGCAGGTCGGGTCCTACATGCGGCCAGGCAACCTTGGTCGTGCGCGCATCCTGGGTGGGGAAACCTCGGTCACGATCGACTGGCGGCGCCGCTTCTGCTTCTTCGGACAAACCACCTTCACCGACGCACGCGATGAGGAAGACGTCAGCGGAAGCACCGGCAAGCAGCTACCCAACCGGCCGCGCCTGCGCGCCTACGCGCGCCCCGAGCTGCGAGATCTCCCCTTGTCAGGGCGCTGGCGCTGGGGGCTATACGCCGACCTGGATGTGACCAGCGGCAACTACCTCGACTCGGCCAACCTGGTCGAGGTCAACCCGCGTGTGCTGTTCGGCGCGGGCGGCCAGATCAGCGAGCCCCACTGGGGGCTGCGCCTGGCCGCCAGCGCGTACAACTTGGCCAACACGCCTGTCGTCGACTTCACCGGCTATCCCCTGCCCGGCCGCTCTATCTTTCTCACCCTGCAATGGTCCAAGCCCGACCCAAACAAGGAGACCCTGGAATGAACAACCGCCGGTTCGATCTTGCTTTCGCTCTCTTGCTGCCCGCGCTGTTCGGCTTGGCTTGCAGCAGCGCCAGCGTTGGCCCCGCGCCGGACGCTGCCGGCGCAGAGCCTGGCGGGCTGGCCGTCATCCACAACAGCATTGACTTCACTTCGTCGCTGCTTTCGCTCGTCGATCCCGCGACGGCCACGCTGGTGCACGACAACTGCCTCAACTCGGGCAGCATGGCCCCGCAACTTTCACAAGCACTTTCCGGAGACGTCGTGTTGCCCAGCGCGCCTTTGCCCGGCCATCCACTGGTCCTTGTCGACCAGAAGAACAATGCTCTCGTGTGGGTGAATCCCGCCGACTGCACCGTGGTCCAGCAATTGAGCGTCAGCACGGGATTCGCCGCCAACCCGCACGACGTGGTGGCGATCGCACCTAACAAATTCTACGTCACTCGCTATTCGTCCAACCCCAACCCCACCGCTGACCCGTCGGATCTCGATGAAGGCGGTGACCTCTTGATCTTGGATCTCGATCTCGGCAAGGCCGTGGCCCGGATAGACCTTTCCCTCTACGCGACGGGTGGAGCCGGCACCAAGCCCAACCCCGACCGCGCCTGCGTTCTGGGAGGCAAGATCTACGTCACGCTGAACAGCTTCAGCGCTGATCTGGTCAGCCAGGCCGGACCCGGCCGCGTGGTCGTCGTCGATCCAGTGACGGACAGGGTCAGCTCGTTCATCGATTTGCCCGACTTCAAAGACTGCAGCGCCATCGTACCGGTGCCCGGGCGGGACGGCGCCCTGGCCGTGGCTTGCTGGGGATTCTTCGGTGATGGGGCCAATCAGATCAACGGCTCGGGCGTGGCCCTGATCGACACATCGGTGTCCCCTGCCACCGTACAGCCCTTGATGGCCGCGGCGTTTGGCCGCCCGCTCTCATTCGCCGATCTCGCCGTGGTCAGCCCCACCCTCGCCTTTGCCGTCGTACCCGGCGATGTTTCGGGCTCGCCGCCTGATTCACTATGGCAGTTCGACTTCACCCGCGGCGTGCCGCAGAAAGTACTCGACGCCAGTAGTGCCTGGGTGCTGGGAGGTCTGGTCTTTGACCCGGCCACCCAACGGGTATTTCTGGGCGACGCCGATCCGCAGTCGCCCAAGCTGCATGTATTTGATGTCAGTGTGTGGCCACCCACCGAGCTGGCCTCGCCGAAGAGCGATCCCGCCAAAGGCCTGTTGCCGCGCTATCTGGGACTGTATTGATCCATGAAGATTGCTCTCACATACCTGGTCCTGCTCGTAGTGCTTGTTGGCGCGGTGGCGCTGGCCTTGTTGGTCGGGCACGGCAGTTTGGCCGACCCGACCCTGCGTTCGACGCTGCTTGGACTGCGCGCCACGCGCGTGGGGGCAGCCTTGCTGGCGGGCGCAGCCCTGGCCACAGGCGGCGCCGTGGTGCAGGGCGTGTTTCGCGATCCACTGGTCAGCCCGTCCATTCTGGGCACGACAGCGGGCGCCAGCTTGGGCGGACAGTTGGCCATGTTGGCCTTGATTTCCCACACCCCCCTTTTCGGCCCGGCCCTCAGCGCCGAAATGGTATTGCCTCTCGGCTGTCTTCTAGGGGCGGGCCTCTCGCTTGTCATCGTGCTCGGCTTCTGTCGCGAGCGCACGGGCTCGCTGACTCTCATTCTCACTGGTTTCATCCTGTCCTCGCTCTTTCTCGCCTTGTCCAGCTTCATCACCAGCCTGGCGCAGGATTCCTGGGATATGAGCCGGGCTGTGGTGTCCTTCACCTTGGGCGGCGTGGGCGGCGTGAGCACGCGCCAACTCCTTGCGGCCCTGCCCTTCGTCGGCATCGGCATTGCCGCGTGCTGGCTGTGGAGCGACACCCTTGACCTGCTGCTTTCCGGCGAAGACGAGGCCAGCAGCCTGGGCGTCGAGGTGGGGCGCGCCCGGCGCTGGGCCGTGACCTGGGTGGCGGTGCTGGCCGCTGCCGCGATCGCGGTGGGCGGCAATGTAGGGTTCGTGGGTCTCATCGTTCCGCACACCCTGCGACCCCTGGTGGGCGTACGCCACCGGCGCCTGATTCCGGCCTGTGCCCTTCTGGGCGGCGCGTTTCTCGTTGCCTGCGACATCATCGCGCGCGTCTTCCCCAGCCGCTCCGAGCTGCCCTTGGGCGTGATCACCGGCATCATCGGGGCGCCCGTGTTCCTGATCCTGCTGGCGCGGTCTCAACGCGAGGTGAGCCATGGCTGATGGAACACTCATTGAGGCACAAGGGCTCACGGTTCGACGGAGAAGTCATGTGCTGCTCGACGAGATTTCCTTTTCCTTGGAGGCAAGACAGGTGGTGGCGCTGCTCGGGCCAAACGGCGCGGGCAAGAGCACGCTGCTCAAGACCCTGGCCGGCTTGCTGCCATTTTCAGGCGAGCTGCGGCTCGACGGGCGCGAGGCGTCCCGTCTTGACCGTGCAGAACGCGCGCGCCTTTTGGCCTATGTGCCCCAGCATTCGGCGCTGGACGCGGCGCTGCCGGCACGCGACGTGGTGGCGCACGGCCGCTTCGCCCACCGCGATGCCTGGGGCCGGCCTGGTCGAGGCGACGATGCAGCGATTGATCACGCGATGGAGCTGACCGACACACGCCGTCTGGCTGACCGATCCTTCTGTCGCCTGTCATACGGCGAGCGACGGCTAGTGCTGCTGGCGCGCGCCCTGGCCACGGAAGCACGCGTGCTGCTGCTGGATGAGCCCACGGCGGCGCTGGACGTGGCCCATGCGCTTGGCTTGCTACACCGGCTGCGCGACCTGGCCAGTCGCGGCTCTCTGGTCATCGTGGCGCTCCATCAACTCAACGAAGCCGCTCAGACAAGCGATCGGGCGCTGCTGCTCGCAGGCGGCCAACTGGTAGCCGCCGGCTCTGCGGCGGAGGTCATCTCTGCTGAGCCCGTTCGCCGGGTCTACGGCGTCGAGATCGTGCCGGCGGCCCAGTTCGGCTATCGCCGGCCGGCCGAGAAAGCCACGGCGCCATGATGCGCGCGACCCTGGCCAACTCCTGCGCCCTCGTGGCGGCCGTCGCACTGACCGTTCAACTTGGCCACGGCCACGGCTGGGCCCGCAACGGTGGTCCGTCTGCTTCGCGAGGCCGTTCTCCCGCGACAAGCAGCGCGAGCCTTGTCGATGCCACCGGTCATCCCTTGCCACCGCGACGCTACGCCCGCATCGTGTCCACCAACCTGGTCACCGATCGCCTGCTGCTCGAGCTCGCTGAGCCTGACCGCATCTTGGCGTTCAGTCGCGCCGCTGCCGAGCGCCCCCGGGACGGCTATCGCTATGCCGGCAAGCCCCTGGTCGACGGCTTTGGCCCGCTTGAGGCGCTCATTGCGTTGCGGCCGGACCTGGTGCTCACCAACAGTTTCGGCACGCCCGGGCGCGCGGCCAAGCTGCGTTCTGCCGGCATCGAGGTGTTTGACCTGGGCGAGTTGCGCGGTGTCAGCAGTCTTGTCAGCGCAGCCAAGACTCTGGCCGAACTCTTGGGGCAGGCCGAGCGCGGCCAGAACTTTGCGCGCGCCTTTTTGCAGCGGATGAACAACGTGGCGGGGGCGCTCGCGGGGCGCCTCCGCAAGACCGCCCTCTTTCTGTCAATCATCGGCAACCAGGTTCAAGGCGGCACCTCCGGCACGGCGTTGCACGACATCCTGACCGCAGGGGGCCTGATTGATGTCGCGGCCGCCAGCTACCGCGGCTGGCCGGCCTATTCAGCCGAGCAGCTATTGGCCCTGGCGCCCGACCTGATTGTGACCAAGCAGGGAATGTCCGCCGCTGTCTGTGCCTTTCCTGGCGCCGACCATCTGCCCGCTTGCCACGAACCCGACCGAATTATCGAGCTTCCCGCCGAACTACTCGACGAGCCCGGTCCGGCCATGCTTGAAGCCGCCGAGGCCATTTTTCGGCGGGTCTATGGCGAACAACCGTAGGTCAGTTTGCGCCGCGTTTCGATCCTGTTTGATGGGGGATTGTGTTCAGCCGGGCCGCGCGCGTTTCATTGAGGTACTTGCGCGCCGCCGGCAGATCGGGATCGTCGGCATGGGCCCGCTGCACGAACCTCTCGCACGCGACGGCAAAGCGCGGAACATACGTGTCGTCGACGCGAGAGAGAAATTGGTAGGCCATGCCGAGATCCTTCCAGACCGATGGACCTAGCTCGAACTTGCGCGTTCCCGGCCACGCGGCGATCCCAAGCTCTTCATCGCCGCCGGCCTTGGCAATGACGTCCTCGAGAAGACGAAGCGCGGTCCGCGTCGCATCGGGAGCATCGCCGCGCTCGTGAGCGTATTGGAGCGCGAGGTGTGCGCGCCCGGCCTGAGTACCGATGACCCGCTGACCGAGGGCCCGTTCCCAAGACTCGTCCGGCGCGCGGAGAGCCGGCGCGACATCGTAGGTGCCGATCGCCTGGCGATCCCGTTCGGCCCACTCTTCGTAGGTTGGGAACTCGTTCGCCCGAACCAGGGAACAAACCAGGCCGTAGACGGCCAGCTTGTACCCCTCTTGCCAGCTTTGATCCCAATCGCCAGGATGACCGATGAGGATGAACGGCCGGTTGGGATTGCCGTCGAGCAGTTGCTTGAGGTTCCAGCCGTGTTTCCCGTGGGCACCTTCGGGCAAATACACATCGGAATGAAAACGCCGCTTACGTGCCGTGTACCAGGGCTTGACCAGGTAGTCGCTATCCAGGTGAATGACGTCGGGGCGAAGCTTCTCGACTTCGTGGAGGTAGAAGACAGAGCCCGTGACATCGTCCCCCATCGCGGTGATCACGATGGCGTTGGGTGGAAGCGACGCGAAGGCGGTCGTGATGAAATCTCGAAGGACGGTGTTGTTCCGTCCGCTTGCCTGTCCCGCATGAACCGCGACACCAGTCGCGAACACGGCCCCAACGCCTACCGGTACCAGGCGCAGCCATGGACTGCGCGGATCCAGCTTTTGCACCAAAGCAGCGAGACCAAACCCGGAGGCAATCGCCAACACCAGATCGGACTCGATGCAGAACCGGCCGAGGATGCCTAGTAAATGCGGCATCGATGTCGACAGGTTGGACAGAGTGCAGAAGGTCAGGCTGTAGAAGCAGAAAATGAAGAGAAGAACAGAGGCCGCCCTCCGGGTCTGGCGATTCTTCATGCCAAGATGCAAGCCCGTCAGGGCGAGAAGAGGACCAAACCAAAGCAGACGGGGAAATGCGCGACCCCACATATGCCAGAGCGTCGGCAAGAACGTGCCCTGCGCGATGAAGACTGCTTGCCCACCTGTCCGACCCATGCTGAAGGTTCCATAGTTGAGGCGCAGAATGTGGGCAACGAGGCCGGCGATGCTGGTTTCATCGCCCCACGATACGGCCGCCGCCGAAGCAGAGGCTGGCATGAGGTAGAGGTAGGGGACCAGGCCAAGCAGCCCGAAGGCGAGAGCCAAGGCCACACCTCTTGCAGCGAGGTGGCGCCGTGCAGTCCATAGCGAGCACAAGGCCAAGGGCGCTCCGACAAACACGAAAGTGTGGTGGTTGCACATGGCGAGCCCACTAGCGAAGAACAACGCAAACACGTCGCGGCGGGAAAGCGTTCGCTCGACACGGGACCAGAGGTGGAAGGCCAAGGCCACGAACATGGCATTGAGGCCGAACACCTCCGCCCCCGTGGCGTGCGACCAAACCAGTGGGTTTGTGCCAAAGAGCGCCGCTGCCAGCAGCCCGGCCACAGCGTTGCGCGTCCACGACCAAACCACGGCGCACACCAGGCCGCCCGCCGCTGCCGTCGACACAGCGGAGAGCAGATTCACGCGCCAAGCGGGCGAGTGCCCGAGCGGGAGCGCGGCGAAGAATCGAGCCAAGAGCGCGAACAGCGGATAGCCCGACGGATGGGGAACGCCACCAGTGAGCGCCGCCGCCGTGAGTTCGCCGCTATCACCCCCTGCCACCGACGGATGGAGGGTCGCGATGTAGAGCGCCACCAGGAAGAGAAAGGCCAGGAACGGAGCGAGCCGAGCCCACGCAGTCGGCTCGTCCAAGGAAGCCGGGAGCAAGGGTTTGCTATTCACACTTCTGGCAGCGGCGCGCCTGCGTTCTCTCGGTGGAGAATTGCGTTTTCTCATGGCCTAGTTTGCGGAGAAACCATGGTGGAGGCGATAGGCGACCATCATACCGCAGCCTCTCAGGCCGCAACCCCGTCGCACTTGGCCTGCGAATCTGACAGATTCACCCCCAAGCATAGCCATCTCATGCCGACGCCCACTGACACAAACCCTCGGTCGCCTGCTTCCGCCCGGTGGCAGATTGTCTCGCCCAGCCAACTGCGCCCCACCCTGTTCGTCCGGCGGAAATACTGGGCTCAGCGCTTCGGCGTGGCCCCGGTCCTGCCCCTGTCGCGTGCCGAGATGGGCCGGCTCGGCTGGGAATGTTGCGACGTGATCCTGGTGACCGGCGACGCCTACGTCGATCACCCGAGCTTCGGCGCGGCGTTGATCGGCCGCGTGCTGGAGGAACAGGGCTTCCGCGTGGGAATCATCGCCCAACCCGACTGGCGTTCGGCAGGCGCGTTCGCATGCCTCGGCCGCCCTGCCCTCATGTTTGGCGTGACCGCCGGGGCCATGGACTCGATGGTGAACCTGTTCACCGCGGAGAAGCGTGTGCGCAGCGACGACGCGTATTCGCCCGGTGGGAAGTCTGGTCTACGGCCGGAGCGCGCTGTCACGGTCTACGCCCAACGCTGCCGGGAAGCCTTTCCCGACGTGCCCATTGTCATCGGCGGCATCGAGGCCAGTCTGCGCCGGGTCGCCCACTATGACTACTGGTCGGACAAAGTACGGCGATCCGTGCTCCTCGATTCCAAGGCTGACCTGCTCGTCTACGGCAACGGCGAGCGCCAGGTAGTCGAGATCGCCCACCGTCTCGCCGCAGGCGAGCCAGTCGCGGCGATCGCCGACGTACGTGGCACAGCGCTTGCGCTGTCAGCCAGGGCGCCAGGGCCCGACCGGGGGGTTGAGATCGACTGCACCACCATTGGCGCCAGGCGCGCAGCCAAGACCAGCGGCCAAGTTATCCGCTTGCCTAGCTTCGAAGCTGTGGCCGAAGATCCGGTTCTCTACGCCCACGCCTCACGCATCATCCATCTCGAATCCAACCCAGGCAACGCGCGCGCCCTGGTGCAACGCCACGGCGCCCGCGATCTGTGGGTGAACCCTCCCGCTCTGCCGCTTGCCACAGCAGAGTTGGACGCTATCTACGATCTGCCGTTTTCACGCCGACCCCACCCAAGCTACGCCAGGTCGCGCATTCCAGCGTACGAGATGATCAAGTGCTCGATCGCGATCATGCGCGGATGCTTCGGCGGCTGCACCTTCTGCTCGCTCACCGAACACGAAGGTCGCATCATCCAGAGTCGTTCGCCCGAGTCGGTTTTGCGCGAAATTGCGTCGGTGCGCGAGAAAACGCCGGGGTTCACAGGCGTGATTTCCGACTTGGGTGGACCCACGGCCAACATGTATCGGCTGGCCTGCAAGAGCCCCTGGCTGGAGGCAGCGTGCCGGCGTCTCTCGTGCCTTCACCCAGGCATTTGTCCCAATCTCGACACCGACCACGGCCCACTCATTGACCTTTACCGCCGGGCGCGCCAGGCAGAGGGCGTGAAGAAGATCACCATCGGATCGGGCGTGCGCTACGACTTGGCACTGTCCTCGCCCGCCTACATCGAAGAACTGGTCAAACACCATGTGGGTGGCTACCTGAAGGTCGCGCCTGAGCACAGCGAGCCGGGCCCGCTGGCCAAAATGTGCAAGCCCGGCATCGCCGCGTTCGACGAGTTCCACGCGCTGTTTGAACGCTTCTCGCACCAGGCGGGCAAGGAGCAGTATCTCATTCCCTATTTCATTGCCGCGCACCCGGGCACCACCCTGCGGGACATGGTGGCGCTCGCGCTCTGGTGCAAACGCAACGGCTTTCGGCCTGACCAGGTGCAGGCCTTCTTGCCCACGCCCATGGCCACTGCCACGGCCATGTATCACACCGGCAAGAACCCCTTGCGCCCCCTACGCCGGCGCCGTGGCGAAGAAGTCTGCGTGGCCCGCGGCGAGAAGGAGCGTCGGCTGCACAAGGCCTTTCTGCGCTACCACGATCCCGAAAACTGGCCACTGCTTCGCGCCGCCCTTCTCCATTTGGGCCGGCCAGACCTCATCGGCCACGGCCGAGACTGCCTGGTTCCACCTGAGCGCCATCAGGCCCGCGGGGTTCGTCCCGCCCCGGACAGGCCGCGAAGGATGCTCCGTCGGCACTGATCGCGCCTGTACTTGCTCGACCCGGCGACCGTGGGTCGCATTGTTTCTAGGCCATGGCACTGACAGCCACAGCCACCGCCAAGAAGCGCGAGGCGTTCTCCAGATACAGACTTCCCCTATCGCAGTGCGCGGGTCTCTTTCCAAATCCGTCGGAGATAGCTACTCTATTGGCATGCTTTTCACCCCGCCTACACGACCCTCCTCTCTTGAATGCGAGCTTCCTGTCGACAAGCAACCCCCGACGTGGTTGCCCGCATCAGGTCTGTTGGCGGACGGCCCAAAGATGCTTTGTCAGCTCACAGTGGCAGCGGGCCTATGCGGGTTGATGCTGGTCACCGGGGCGTGTGCCAAGACGACCACGGGCGCGCCCACAACGGGCGGATCGACGGCAACCAAGCCGGCCGGAGGGAACACGAGCAGCGGAGGTTCCTCGGGAAACGGCGGCTCCACAGGCTCCACAAGCTCCTCGTCCGTCGCTGGGAACGACGGCTCAGCGACCAGCGGCGGTTCCACCGCCACGGCGGGATCGACGGCAACCGGCGGGTCCACCTCTGCGGGCGGCTCTCCCAGCACCGGCGGCACGCAACCGGCGGGCGGCGCGGGTGCCAGCGGGGGAAACACCCGAACCGGCGGCACGACTGGCACCGGAGGCGGCAGCACGACACCCAGCGGGGGCAACACCGGAGCCGGCGGCACGACGGCCGGCGGAGGCAACGCTGGAGCTGGCGGCACGGCTGGAATCGGTGGTGCCGTGGCGGGAGCGAGTGGCACTGCAGTAAGTTACAAACTTCCACCGCCCGACCGGTGCCACGATCAAGACTTTATCCCCTACGACTACAACGCCAAGACGGGGTGTCTGGACGGGGATACGACCACCGACTGTGGCGGAAAATGCACGGTCGCCAACGCCTGCACGGACCCTCCCGCCAGCAAGCCTCACGCCGACTACACCTTCATGTGTCAACGGAACCAGTTGTTCAGCCCGGAGATGGAACAAGCCGCGGCCGACGACGGAAACACCGGTTTCCACTACGCGGTTGTCGGACACGACGTAGGGGATCCAGGAGGGATCGACGGCAACGCTCAAAGTGCCTGCTGCCAATGCTACCAGCTGGTCTATGCCTATCCGAGCCCCAGCAACGACCGGCAGGTGCAGGTCAATCCAGACAATCCCAATCCTCCAGCCTCGGCGATCCCGGTTCCGCCTCCGCTCATCGCGCAGGCCTTCAACACGGGGGCCACACCGACGACTTTCGACGTGTACATGCCCGCCGGCGGGTTGGGGGCCAACAACGCCTGTGCCCAGGTCGCCGGAGCCAAGTCGCAGTCGGGTCTGTACATGTACACCAGCTACCCAGCCGATGGTCAGCCAAGCCAGGGTGGCGTGAAGCCTGCGAGCCTCTATCCGGAGTGCAAGACTGCCGTTAGTTGGGTTACCGAGGCGACCCTCACCTCTCCGGCCTGCGTGCAGAGAACCGCCAACGCCTGCGATCAGATCGCTTCGAATATCCCAGGCCTGACCCAGCAGTCTGAGAGTGGCTGCATCAAGGCGAACACCATCGATACCTTCTATCACCTTAACTGGTCAGTCTATGTGGCGAAGGTCGAGTGCCCCGAGAATCTCACCCGCGTAACTGGCTGCAAGCTGGCACCCCAGGGGTTGCCCGCCGTGAAGAAGGACGTGACGACCGCAGCGCAGGCAGCCAAGGATCCGGATTTTCGGTCCAAGACCGGCAGCTCCAACAACATGTACGAAACCACCACCATGGAGGACTGCTGCCGTCCTTCCTGCTCGTCCATCACCTGGACCACCCAAAAGGGGCTCGTGACGGACCCCCAATACCGGGTTTTCTACCTCTGCAATGCCAATGGCGTGCCCTACACGCAGGCACAGTAGTTCGAGGGCCTGCAGCCTCGGCGCCGCGGGCGCCTGCGTGCACTTCACGCACGGGCGCGCAGGATCTGGGCGGCTGCTGCGGCATCGCCACCTGTTCCGCCGGTGAACGCAACTCCGGCCGTCGCGCAAAAGCGGTAGGTCGCCGCCCGGCATTCGTAATATAGATTGGGGGTGCGCGCTTGCCCGGCTTCTTTCTACCGCGGAGATTGCGATCTGGCATCCTGGTCTCGGGAGTGACTATCACCCATGACCATCGAGAACCCCACGGCCGACAACGCGACATCCGCGGCGCCCCGCTTCCTTCCCCTGCTGCTCCTGCTGTTCTTCGGCAGCGGCTGTGCCGCGTTGATCTACGAGATTGTCTGGTTCCAGTTGCTGCAACTGGTAATCGGGTCAACCGCCGTCTCCCTGGGCGTGTTGCTGGGGACATTCATGGGCGGGATGTGCCTAGGCAGCTTCGCCTTGCCCCGTGTCGTCTCGGCGCGGGAGCATCCCTTGCGTATCTACGCGTTGATGGAGCTGGCAATTGGGCTCATCGCGATCTTGGTGTTGGTTGGCGTGCCAGCCATTGGAGGCCTCTACGCCGCCGGGGTCGGTTATGGACTTCCGGGGATTCTGCTGCGAGGCATCGTCTGCGCCCTGTGCCTGCTGCCACCGACCCTGCTGATGGGCGCTACCCTGCCCGCGGTTTCCCGGTGGATCGAGACCACACCGGAGGGAATCTCCTGGCTGGGCTTCTTCTACGGCGGGAACATAGCCGGCGCCGTGTTGGGGTCGTTGCTGACGGGGTTCTATCTGCTGCGCGTGCACGGTACAGCGACAGCGACCTTCGTGGCGGTGGCCATCAATGGAACGGTGGCAAGCATCGCCTTCACCCTGGCACGACGGACGCCCCATCACACAGCGGTTGTCACGCCGAACCCGCGTTCCGCGGCGTCCGAGGCCAGCACGCGCCTCGTCTACGTCACGATCGCGCTGTCGGGAATGAGCGCGCTGGGCGCTGAGGTCGTCTGGACGCGGCTGCTGTCTCTGATGCTGGGCGCGACGGTCTACACCTTCTCCGTCATTCTGGCTGTGTTCCTCGTGGGCTTGGGCCTCGGCAGCAGTGCGGGTTCCTACCTGTCGCGCCGGACAGAATCGCCGCGGATCGCTCTGGCTTGGTCTCAGATGTTGTTGACCCTGGCCATCGCTTGGACCGCGTTCATGCTCACCCGATCCATCCCCTATTGGCCGATTAACCCCTCGCTTTCCCAAAGTCCCGGCATCACCTTCCAAATCGATCTCGTGCGCTGCCTCTGGGCGATCCTGCCGGCCGCCTGTCTGTGGGGCGCCAGTTTCCCATTGGCGCTGGCCGCAGCAGTGTCACGTGGACAGGACCCCGGGCGCCTGGTGGGAGGAATCTATGCGGCCAATACCGTCGGAGCGATCGTGGGAGCGCTTGGCTTCAGCATGCTGGTCATCCCCGCCATGGGAACCCAGCAAGCCCAGCGGCTCCTCATTGCCCTGGCCGCGACCGCCGCGGTGTTGGCTCTCGCCTCGTCCTCCCAGCAACAGGATTCCATGCCGGGCAAATCCCTCCCTCGGGCCTCCAAGGACGCCGGCACGGCACCCGTCGCGATCTTCACCGCAATCGTTGCCCTCCTTATCTGGAGCGTGGCGCCGATTCCGCCCGGAACAGTGGGATATGGGCGATCCGTCCTGACCTACAACCCCTTGCCGAAGTTTCTCTATGTCGGCGAAGGCATGAATGCCTCGGTCGCAGTTTCAGAATGGCCGACCGGCGTGCGGACCTTCCACGTCAGCGGCAAGGTCGAGGCATCGACGGCTCCCATGGACATGCGCTTGCAGGCCATGCTGGCACACATTCCGGCCTTGCTGCACCCGCAACCGCGTTCGGTTCTGATTGTCGGATTTGGCGCTGGCGTCACCGCCGGCTCTTTCCTGCCCTATCCCGACATCCGGAGAATCGTCATCTGCGAAATCGAACCCCTGATTCCCAGGGTCGTGTCCCGCTACTTTGGAACGCAGAATCGCCACGTGCTCGACGATTCGCGCACAGAAGTAGTCTATGACGATGCCCGCCACTACATTCTCACCACTCGCGAGAAATTCGACATCATCACCTCAGACCCGGTTCATCCCTGGGTCAAGGGAGCGGCGACCCTCTACACCAAGGAATACTTCGAGCAGGTCCGACGGCACTTGAATCCTGGCGGACTGGTCACCCAATGGGTGCCCCTGTACGAGAGCAATTCCGCCGTAGTCAAGAGCGAGATCGCAACCTTCTGGGATGTTTTCCCCTACACTTCGATTTGGGGGAACACCAACAGCGGCCAGGGCTATGACACCGTCTTGCTGGGCAAGGCTGATGCTCTGGAGATCGACCTGAACCAGATCCGAGATCGTGCCGAGCGCCCGGACTATTCTGATGTGTTACCGGCGCTGACTGGCGTGGGGTTCAAGCCGCCGATTGATCTGCTGGGAACCTTCGCCGGGCAAGCGTCCGATCTCAGGTCGTGGCTAAGGAATGCCGAGATCAACCGCGATCGGAACCTGCGGCTGCAGTATTTGGCCGGCCTCCAACTCAATCTCTATCAGGGCGAGCCCATCTATCGCGAGATCTTGAAGCAGCGCAAGTTTCCCGGGGACCTGTTCGTCGGCTCGGACGATCTGAAAGAGTTGGTCGCCAAGGCGATGAAGATATCGCGATAGGGCCCTCACGCCCCGTCGCATCTTTCCAGCGCGGCTGGATGTCAAGTTTCAACCCCGGATGGAATCTGGGCCAAAGCCCCGTTGCAAGAAATCTCAGAAGTGGGAATTGAGGAGTCAATCTCCGAACGGTTGCGGCATGGCATCTCTTGGAGCCATACGAAGAAGAGGCCCGCCTTTCTCCGTGCGGCACGCGCGCCCCGTGTGGCCGAGAACGAAGGCTAGCGTTGCTGGGTGGGGGTTCCCTGGAAATGCTCCGCACCCTCATGGGGCACAGCTCGGTGACCACCACCGAGCGCTACAGCCACCTGCGGCCCGACCTGTTCGCGGAATCGGCCTTCGGCGCCATGAACGTGGATCTTTCCCGACCGGCCGGCGACGTGGTACCACTTCCGCCTGCCCCGGGAAAATCCGAGTCCAGAATAGCAACCACGCAGCAAGACATTACAGAAGGAAAACCAGCCCAAGTCACCGAAAACAAAACGTTTGGCCCCGTAGCTCAGGTGGATAGAGCGGCGGTTTCCTAAACCGTAGGTCGCCTGTTCGAATCAGGCCGGGGTCACCACCAGAATGATCGGCGAGCGCAGCGTGGCTTAGCCGCGCGGAGCGAGGGGGGCTCGGGGGCGTGCGAGCGAAGCGAGCCACACCCACGATACCACGCCCGGCGGTTTCCTGGTCGCGTGGGGAGCCCGCCGGCTCTGCCGGCGGCGGACCATCGCGGGAGGGTTTGGGAACCCTCTGAGGGTTCCCATATCAAACTGCCGGTCGCCTGTTCGAATCAGGCCGGGGTCACTGTCAGTTCAGGCTGCCCCTGCCAGACCGCGCTCCACGACGTACTCGGGCAACCGACCTTCCACGATCGCCCGGCGCGCGCCACGCACGAGCGCGAGGTAGTGGTGAAGGTTGTGCAAGGTCGCAAGCCGGTAGTAGAGGATCTCCTTGACGCGAAAGAGATGGGCCAGATAGGCGCGGCTGTAGCGCCGGCAAGTCTCACAGGGACAGCCCTCTTCGATGGGGAGGGCGGCGATGCAATGAACGGCATTCGCGATGTTGATGTGGCCCCCGCGTACGAAGAGACGGCCGTTCCGCGCAGCGCGCGTGGGCATCACACAATCGAACATGTCGATTCCCGACGAGATGGCAACCAGAAGATCCGCAGGCGTTCCCACACCCATCAGATAGCGGGGCAACTCCGCCGGCATGCGTGGCGCGATCTCCCGCACTACCGTGTGCATGGTCTCAGGTGGTTCCCCCACGCTGAGCCCGCCCAGTGCCACGCCATCGAAAGACAACCCCGCGATCTCGGCCAGGTGTTCCGCGCGCAGGCCGAGGTCCGCACCCCCTTGTACGATGCCGAAGCGCAGTTGCCCGGGCGCAGGCGTCGTGGCCACGCAGCGACGCGCCCAGCGTGTGGTGCGCTCCATCGCTCGGCACAGTACGTCGCGGGACGCGTCTGAGGGCGGGCACTCGTCGAAGGCCATCGCGATGTCGCTGCCCAGGTCAGCCTGGATGGCCATGGCCGACTCAGGCGTCAGGCGCTGCGGGCTGCCGTCGACATGTGAATGGAAGGTCACACCGTCGTCGTCGATCTTGCGGCGACCTTTCTGGCTGAACACCTGGTAGCCACCCGAATCGGTGAGGATGGCGCGCGGCCAGGCCATGAAAGCGTGCAGCCCGCCTAGATCGCGCACCAGCCGAGCGCCCGGACGCATGGCCAGATGATAGGTGTTGGCCAAGACAATCCGCACCTCGAGCGCCTCTAGATCGCCGGAGGCCAGCGACTTTACGGTGGCCTGCGTACCCACCGGCATGAACACCGGTGTTTCGACTGGGCCGTGGTTGGTTTGCAGCAACCCGGCCCGCGCGTCGCCGCAGCGGGCTTGTACCACGAAGGGGACACTCATTGGGGCAGCTTCCCGGGACGGATGAACATGGCGTCACCGTAACTATAGAACCGATACTCGCGTTCGATGGCCTCTCGGTACGCATCCAGCACCCGCTCGCGACCGGCAAAGGCAGCCACCAGCATGAGCAGCGACGAGCGGGGCAAGTGGAAGTTGGTCACCAGGTCGGTCACCACGCGAAACTCGGTCCCGGGCAGAAGCAAGAGGCGGGTCGCACCGCAGCCGGCAGCCAAGGGGCCCAGCCTGGCCAGGGTCTCCAAGGTGCGCACCACCGTCGTGCCCACGGCCACGATGGGCCGGCCTTGCGTCTGAGCTTGGCGCAGGCTCTCGGCGGCGGCCTCGGAGACCTGATAGCGTTCGGCATCGAGGTGATGTTGGGTGGGGTCCGAAGTGACGACCGGGCGAAAGGTGCCGGGGCCCACGTGCAAGGTGATGCACGCGATCTCGTGGCCCGCAGCCTGCAGCTCGGTCAGAAGCTCTTTGGTGAAATGCAGGCCCGCCGTGGGAGCTGCAACGGCGCCTGGCTGGTGCGCGTAGACCGTCTGATAGCGAGCCTTGTCGTCGGGCGACCGGACCGCAGTCCCCCGTTCTCTTCGAGCTGCCTCGATGTAGGGGGGCAGCGGAACCGATCCGAACTCCTCGATATGCGCCAACAACCCCGCCTTGCCCTTCCCCGAGAAGCGAAGCTCGACCTCTCCCCGCGGCCCCCGCCGAAGGATTTCGGCCTGCAAATCGCCCGCGAAGCGCAAACGTGCGCGTGGGGGCTGCCGGCCCAGCCCGCGCGCCAATGCACGCCAGTCTTCGCACCAGCACCTATCGTCGCTGCTGTCATCAGAAGAGTCAGCCGACGCCCTCTCGACCAAAAGAACCTCAACCTGACCGCCGGTGGACTTGGTTCCTGACAGTCGCGCCGGAATGACGCGCGTGTCGTTCACCACCAGCAAGGAACGCGGGCGCAGAAAGCGAGCGATGCTTCCGAAAAGAGCGTGATTGCGCTCGCCCGTGTCTCGGCTAAGAATCAGTAGGCGCGACTCGTCCCGCCGTGGGGCTGGTTGCGTGGCGACCAATCGAGATGGCAACTGGTAGTTGAAATCCTCGGTTTGCAGGTAGTATCAACTCCTCAAAGGCGTAGCATGCCCGTAGGCAGAACAAAGGCAATGTCTAGGGATCGTAAGGATGATACCTCGTCGGCTCCCTCGGGTGCCGCCCACTTCCCGGAGCTCATCGTCAAGAACACCCGGGAGTTTCTCGCCGGCTTCCAGCCTTCGGGCGGAAACGGAGGCGTCTTCTGTCCCACCCGTCGCAACATTCCCGTGGGCGAGATGGTGGCCGTAAGGGTCCGCCTCGGTCGCCGGCAGCCCCCCATGGTGGTGTATGGACGGGTCGCTTGGCGGCGGCCCGGACGACACATCCTCAAGATCCGCGCCGGCATCGGCGTCGAGTTCCTGGCCGACGAACGTGCCAAGTGGGAGTACCTACTCGATCTCGCCCGGGCCGGGACCAGCGCCCACAGCCGGCGGCGCCATGAGCGTATCCCCGTGGACCTGCCCATCTCCTGGCGACCCGTCGGCAGGCTGGAGGGGTTCTCCGGCCACCTGCACGACGTGGGGCGCGGCGGTGCCTTCGTACTGTCATCCGCCACCGTGGCCATCCAAGAGCGGGTGGTGCTGGAAATCGCGCCCCCTGGCGCTGAAGTGCCCATGGCCTTCATCGGTCGGGTGGCCTGGACGGGCAAATCCGGCAGTGAGAACGTGTTCGGCATCGAGTGGCGTGCGCGTGACGCCGGCGGCGGACGGCGCATCAAAGAGCTGGTTCGCAGGCTGACCGATCTGCAAACCCCTTTGCGGATTTAGTCGCGTGGGGAGCCCGCCGGCTCCCCCTACGGGGGCTTCGGGACGGACAACCACCCTGCCCGCCCCGCGCGCTTCGCGCGCGCCCTCGTCGCCGGCGGCGCACCATCGCGCGAGGCCGAGCGAAGCGAGCGGGGTGGAGGTGGCGGGTGGGGGGCCGAAGGGTTTGGGAACCCTTTGAGGGTTCCCATGTCAATAAAATCCTCACCAAATCAGCGACAGCGCGTACAGGGTCCCGCTGTTCGCGAGTACATAGATCTCGCGGCGCTCGACATCGACAAGAGGCGCCGCACACATTCCGCGGCCCGGGTCGAACATTTGCAGGAGCTGACCGTTCGATCGGTCCACCACGAACAACCCTGCCCGGGCACCCGTGAAAACAAGATACGGGCCCACTTCCTGGGGAGGTGTCAAGTCGCCGGCCTGGGCCAGCCCTTGGCGCCATTCGATGCGTCCTTGCATCGTCACCGCGGCCAGGCCCTCCCGCGGGGACGCCACGTACAAGCGGCTCGCCCCCGCGCGGATCGCAACCGCGCCCTCCACCCCCATGCGCCAGACCAGGTCGCCGTCTTTGGCTCGCAACGCATACAGGCCCCCCGAGTAGGAAGCCGCGATTACCAGGTCATCGCGCAGGATGGGGGTTGAATCGACGTCCACAAATTGGTCAGAGGCGGCAGCCAGGGAGCGGGCCCAGCGCAGTTCACCGGTCTCGGCGCCCAGCGCCACTAGATACCCGTCGTCAAATCCTGTGTAGAGGAAATCACCACCCAGGCGTGGCCCAGCATGGCCGTGGATGCTGAATCCTTCGGGGGTTTCGCGATCGTACTGCCACCGGCGCTTGCCTGTTGTTGCTTCCAGCGCGACGACACGATTCGCCGCGCTGGAAAAGTAGACCAAGGCCGGTCCCACCTCGGGCCGACGCTCGACCGAGCCCTTGCCCGCATACGACCAACGAATCTTCCCATCCTGCGGGTCGATCGCGTAGAAAACCCCGTCGTCGCTGCCCAAGTAGATCTGACCGCGCGCCTGATCAAAAAGCGCCTCACCGTCAACGCCCCCCGCAATCGGCACGGACCAAATCAGGCGGCCGCTCGCCGTGTCCACCGCCGCCACATGGTCCGCGCGCGAGCCAAGAATGAGACGCGAGTCGACCAGGGCGCCGGTGGCACATTCTTCGGGCTGTGTTTCGCTGGCGGAGTAGGGATGGATGACGACGCGCCAGCGCATCTGGACGACGCCGGCTGGATACTCGTGCCGCTCCTCGGTCGCGCGATGAAGGGCGCCGCTTCCGCAGCCGCACAACCAGAGCACGAGCAGGCTGACCGCACGGCCGGGGCCAGCCGCAAGTTGGCGCGGAAACGGCATCAACCGCTCGTTATTGGTCGCCCAGCGCGGCCAGGCGGTCATCGATTTCCCTGCGCAGTGATGTCTTGGGCATCTTGTCCAGAATCTCGCGCAGGATCTTCTCGGCGTCCTTGCCCTTGCCCTGCTTCTGCAGCAAGCGCGCCTTGGCAAAGAGGGCCCGGTCCGCATAGAAATTCCCGACCTGTTGCGCCTCGCGGGCCATGGTGTTGTACACGTCGATGGCCTTGTCGATCTGGCCCTGAGCCTCGAAGGCCAAGGCCAAACCGTCCTGTTCGACCAGGCGCATGTCCTTATCAGCTTCGCTTTGCGAGAGTTGCTGGAAAGCCGTGGCCGCATCCGCAGCCTTGCCCAGGCGGAGCAGCGAATTGGCCCTGATGAGTAGAACCCGCCGGGCAAGGTCCGAAGAACCATGCGCAGCCACGAAGGCATCGGCCTCCGTGACGGTGGCCTGCAGGCGCTCCTGGTCGGTCTTGAAACGTGGACCCTCGTCGTCGTCCGACTTGGTTTCCTCGCCCTTCTCGGGCAGAAGCGGCGCAAGCGTCGTCTTCTCGATGCGCGAGAAAGCCTCGGTTTCCGTAATGACGAGGTGCTGCTTCCAGGCCATGCCACCCCAAGTGCCGCCACCCGCGACCACGACAAGCACGCCGGTCGCGATGACCTTGCCACGATGGGCCGAAATGCGAGAACCGAGTTGCGTCCAGAAGCTGACGAACTCGTCGGGTTTCTTCAACTCTTTGCGACTGATGGAGTGGGCCACAGGGTGAGGAGATAACAGAGGGATAGGGTCGGGTCAACTGACCTTGTACACTGCCGGGCATGCTGGGCCGCCTATTCCACGGTCTGCTGGTCGCAGCCGCCGTCATCCTGGGCGCGGCACCCAGCCCCGCGCGCGCGACCGGCGCGGACGAAAAGCAGATCTCTGCATCGCTCGGCTTCGTCCTGGCCGGCGGTGGCGACAGCGCGCGCCCTGGGATACAGGCCGGCGTCGAAGCAACGATGGGTCTTACCGACACCTGGGCTGGCCGTGCGGCGCTGAGCAACTCCTGGCAGCCCGAGGCGCCGTCAGCCAGGCCGGGCCACGTGACGGCCGTGTCCTTGGGTGCAACCTATTCGCTCGACGTGGTCCGCTGGGTGCCGTTTGTGGACCTGGGATTCAGCCTGGTCGACCTGCGCGGTGATGGCACAAGCTCGCAGCGCCTCGGGCCGCAGGTGGGCCTCGGCGTAGAGTATTTGCTCTCGCGGCGCTGGACCTTGGCAGCGCTGGCCCGCTTTGACACCTTCGCCCTGCGCCTCAGGGGGTCTGGCAGCCCGCATCCGTGGTTGGCCTGTGCTGCCCTTCGCATCGGCCGGGTCTTTTGAGATCCGGGACCGGCAGCCGGAACCGGCTCCGGATCCGGCCGTCGGGACCGGATCCGGCAACCGGCCCCGCCGCCGTCACACCGGCCGCTCAACCAGCTACGAACTTTCGAGAGGCGGTACTAGCCTGCCTTTCGCAGAGGCTTCTTGCCTTGGTGGGCGCGCAGGACGAGCCGCAAGGGCGAGCCCTCGAACCCGTAGATGTCCCTCAGCCGGTTCGCGAGGTATCGGCGATAGGGGAGACCCACGGCCGCGGGGTAGTTGGCGCTGACGAAAAACGACGGCGGACGAGTCTGCGCCTGGGTGATGTAGTAGAGCCGAACGTAGCGTCCGCCCGGCCCAGCTGGTGGAGGACGGCGGGCCAAGATTTCTTCGAAGTTTTTGTTCAGCCCTGATGTCGGAACTCTGCGAGACCATTGCGCAAACACGTCCATCGTTATCTGCGGAATCTCGCCCACGCCGCGCCCGGTGACCGCAGAGGTCACCACCACGGGCGCCCACGCCATGAAGCCGATCACCTCGCGGACAACGTCCACTTTTCGGTCAATCTCGGCCCGGCGGATGAGGTCACCTTTGTTGACCACGATGAGCGCAGCCCGGCCCGACTCCTCGATGAAGTTGGCCAGCCTTGCATCCTCTGCCGTGGCCCCGTCCTGGGCGTCGATGACCAGGGCCACGACGTCTGCGCACGCCAATTGGTCGCGCGCCATCTTCGCGGATACGGCCTCGGTCAGGGTGTCGATAGCGCGGCGGCGTCGCAGGCCTGCTGTGTCCACGAGCACGAAATTCTGCCCCTGCCAGCTGAAGGGTGTGTCGATGGGGTCACGTGTGGTGCCTGGCTGGTCGTGTACCAGCACCCTCTCCTCCCCCAGCAGACGATTGACCAGGGAGGACTTGCCGACGTTGGGCTTGCCAACAAAGGCCAGGCGGATGGGCGCGCTTCCGCCCTCCGCTTCCGCGGGGCTCTGGTCGCGTTCCTCAATGGGCCGCGCCGGCGAGGCCGCCCCACGTAGGGCGCCAACGGTGGCGTCAAGCAAGTCCCCCACGCCACGTCCATGGGTGGCCGACACGGCGAATACCTGGCCAAACCCCAGGCGGAATACATCGCCCATGCTTGGCTCGCGTGTCGCCGAGTCCACCTTGTTGGCCGCGAGCAGGACCGGCTTGCCCGTACGCCGCAAGAGCTGAGCCACCTCTTCATCGACCGGCGTGATGCCTTCCTTCACGTCCAGCACGAGAACCAAGACTGCCGCCTCTTCCACGGCGCGCAGGGTCTGCGAGCGCATGGCGCCCAAGATCCCGCTGGCGCCAGGATCGAGCCCACCGGTGTCAGTCAGCCGAAACCGCACGCCGTCCCAGTCGCAGACACCATAGCGCCGATCGCGCGTCACGCCTGGCATGTCCTCGACCAACGCGGGCTGGCCGCCCACCAGGCGGTTGAACAGAGACGACTTGCCTACGTTGGGCCGCCCCACCAAAGACACGACTGGCAAGGATGGGTCAGCTGGAGGCCGACCTCGTCTGGTCACGAATCCCCCTCTTTGTAGCCCAGGCGCGCGAGGTCGCTGCGCGAGTTGGTCCAGTCTTCCTGGACGCGCACGTTCAGGCGTAGGTGGACAGCACGGCCCAGGAACTTCGCGATCTCCTGGCGCCCGGCAGTGCCCACGTCGCGAATCATGGAGCCATGCCTGCCCACCACGATGGCCTTCTGGCTTTCGCGCTCCACCACGACTGATGCCTCGATGACCGTGTCTCCGGTCGGGCGGTCGTTCCAGCTCTCGACCAGGACTGCCGTGGCGTACGGCAGTTCCTGTCGCAGACGCAGGAACAGCTGCTCCCGAATGAGCTCACCCGCCAGGAATCTTTCTGTCCGGTCTGTGAGCACGTCGGGGCCATAGAGCGGCGGCCCCTCGGGCAGGAGGCCCAGCAACTCGCGCACGAGGCCTTCTACGCCCTTGCCGCGGGTCGCGCATGTGGGCACCACCGCAGCACAGGCGGACACCTTGGTCCACCAGTCAAGAACCGGAAGCAACAAGGCCTTGTCTTTGACCTTGTCGACCTTGTTGAGGGCCAGCACCGTGGGCCGTTTTGTCTCAGCTAGACGTTCAAGAATACGCCGTTCGCCCTCGGGCAAAGCCGCGGCAGACGGCGACAGCGCGCTGACGACCGGGTGCGCCTCCACCACCAGCAAGGCCGCATCCACTTGCTCGATGGTCGCCATCGCCTCGCGCACCATGAAACGGTTCAACTCCGAACGCGCCTCGTGCACGCCGGGAGTGTCCACAAATACGATCTGACCCTTGACCGGTCCCTGCCCTGTACGCGGATCCGTCGCCGGCAGTTCAGCCTCGCCGTTCCACACGCCCACGATACGCGTGCGCGTGGTCTGCGGCTTGGGCGTGACAATGGCCAGCTTCTCGCCGACGATTCGGTTGAGCAGCGTGGACTTGCCCACGTTGGGCCTGCCCAGGATGGCCACCGTCCCCGCCACCTTCAGGGCGGCTTTGCTTGTGAAAGACGGCGCGTTGGGGTCAGGGATGTCGGACACGGGGCCGTTGTATAGCACTGGCCTAGAGCATCTGTGGCTCGCACATTGCGCCATCGCGCTGGAAGCGCTGGGAAGGGAACCGACGCATTCTCAACGCACTACCACCTTGACACCCCCCTCCCCAAGCACTATCACCCCGCTAGGATTGGCGCCCTTGGGGCTCCGAACAGGATCTAACCCGTGAACGTCAGCCAGAAAAGTCGGTATGCGCTAAAGGCCGTCCTCGAGCTCTCGTTTCGCTTCGGCCAGGGACCCATCTCCATCTCTCAGATCGCCAAAGCGCAGGCGATCCCGGCGCGCTTCCTCGAGGCCATCCTGGCCCAGCTCAAGCGCGGCGGCTTCGTAGCGTCACGCCGCGGGAACGAGGGCGGGTACATCCTTGCGCGGCCCCCGGCCGAGGTTTCGGTCGGCGATGTTCTGCGAGTCCTGCAAGGCCCGCCACTTTCTACGCTGTGCGCAAACCACCCGCAGGCTGAGTGCCCGCATGGTGGGGACTGCATCTTCGTCAAGTTGTGGGAGCGCGCTTGTGCGGCTGTGGAGGCCGTATACAACTCGACGAATTTCCAGGACATGACGGACCGCTATCGGGCCACCCTGCGCGCCAAGGCGCCCACGTATTCCATCTAGCCATCGAGGGCTCGCCCAGAAGCCGCTGTGACCTTGATACCGACACTCATGGCTCCCGCAAAAAAGGATGAACCGCGTGCCACTCCGCCCGATGCCCCAGGCTCGGTCGGTTGGACTGAGGCGCAAACGATGTGCCTGGTGCCGGCGGACTCATCGCTGGTGCTTGAGCTGGGCGGCAGCATAGGCCCGGTCAACGTCGAATTTGAGACCTACGGCTCGCTCTCGCCCTGCAGGGACAATGCCGTCCTCATCGCCCATGCGCTGTCGGGCGACGCGCACGTTGCGGGCTGGGACCGCCATGCCGCCCAGACCGGCCGTACTTGGCGAGAAAGGAAGCCAGGCTGGTGGGATGCCATCGTGGGTCCGGGCAAGGCCATCGACACCAACCGGCTGTTCGTCATCTGCCCCAATGTACTAGGCGGGTGCTCCGGAACCACAGGGCCGTCATCGACAGATCCCTTGACTGGAAGGCCTTACGGCCTGCGCTTCCCCATGGTTACCGTGGGCGATTGGGTCAACTTGCACATGCGCCTCGTGGATGCGCTCGGCATCGAGCGCCTGCAAGCCGTGGTGGGCGGCTCGCTGGGCGGTCAGCAGGCGCTGGAGATGGCGCTCGCACACCCGGACCGGGTCGAACGCTCGGTCGTCCTGGCGGCCAGCGCGCGCCTGTCGGTGCAGGGTCTGGCCTTCAATGCCGTGGGCCGCTACTGCATCCTGCACGATCCCAGTTTCGCGAATGGTGACTACTACGACGACAAGGGGCCTGGGGCCGGTCTGGCAGCCGCGCGCATGCTGGCCCACATCACCTATCTTTCCGACGAGGGCATGCACGAAAAGTTCGGCAGGCGCCTGCAGGACGGCGCCAACGGCCGTCAGGCCGGCTTCGGGATCGAATTCGCTGTGGAGAGCTACCTTGACTATCAGGGTCGCGCCTTTGTCGAACGATTCGACGCCAACAGCTACCTCTACATCACGCGCGCCATGGACTATTACGACGCGGCAGCAGCGTGGGGCGGGGGCAGCCTGACTGAGGCCTGCCGCCGCATCTGCGCCAAGATGCTGGTCGTCTCGTTCGACTCGGACTGGCTCTATCCCCCCGACGTTTGCAAAGAACTTGCCTTGGCTCTCACCCAGGCCAACCGGCCCGTCACCTACGCCAACGTTCCGTCGCACTACGGCCACGATTCCTTCTTGGTCGAGACCGAGAAAGTCGGGCGCCTACTGCGCGGCTTTCTGGCTCGCTGATTCGAGGGTCACATGACGCAACGGCCACCGCCCCGCATCGACCCGTACTTGGTCACCGACCGCAGCGTGGAGCGTCTGCCGCAGGGTCTTTTCGAACAAAGGGCAGGCGAGTTGTCCAAGCTGCTGGCCACCCGCGCGCCGGCGCCCGATCGGCCCCCAAATTCGACCCGCTGGCAGGACGAGATCATCGCGCGTGAGATTCCCAAGGGCGCCAGGGTTCTAGACCTGGGCTGCGGCGACGGGGCTCTGCTCGAACGACTGATGCGCGATCTCGGCGTCCAAGCCCAAGGGCTGGAGATCGATCCCGAGGCCGTGTTTTCCTGCGTGGAACGCGGTGTGCCGGTGATGCAGACCGATCTCGACGAGGGACTGCGGCGCTTCCCTGATCAGGCTTTTGATGTCGTGGTGCTGGAAGAGACGTTGCAGACCCTTGCCAACCCACGCGAGATGCTGGCCGAAATGTTGCGTGTGGGCCGGCGGGGCATAGTCTCGTTTCCCAACTTTGCCCACTGGCGCGTGCTGGTCGACCTGGTGGCGAGCGGACGCATGCCCGTCACGCAGTGGCTGCCGTACCAATGGTACGAGACGTCCAACATCCACCCCTTCACCTTGCAGGACTTGCTCGACTGGTCCCGCGACTCCGGCGTGCGGGTGGTCTCGGGCTATGCCTACGAAAACGGGGCCGTGCGCACCCTCAGCGCGGACGACAACTTGCACGCAGAGGAAGTCCTGATCGTCGTCGAGAAGTAATCGCGTGGGGAGCCCGCCGGCTTCGACGGCGGCGTACCATCGCGGGAGGGTTTGGGAACCCTCCCAGGGTTCCCATTACTATTGGTGGCAGTACCGGCACATCGCCGTACCGTACACCTCAGGCAGGCTGTGTTTTCGCAACCACTGGATCGGGTGTGGATTGCCGCCGATGCCACCCACCCGGTGACACCCAACGCAGTTCGAATTCGCTCCCTGATCGTGGCACGAGGCACAGTTCACGATGTCGCGCCGGGCGGGCACTGCGTGCGACGTAGGGCCGGGGTAGGCCCAGCCAGGCGGGTGCGGGCTGCGCGGGTTGCTGCCCCCAGGCCCAACATTCTCCTGGCTGTGGCAAGCGGTGCAGAAGCCCGTGCCATGGCAGCGCTGGCACAAAACCGGGTCCGAGCGTGCCTCGATGCTATGGCGGGTCAGGTAGTCGCCGCGGTGGATGAAGTCGCTGGAAACATTCTCGCTGAACTTGAGTTCTATGCGCGTGGGTACGGTCCCGGCGTGGCAGTCGGCGCAGAAGTTCTGGTCGTGGCACTGCACGCACGCATCGGCGGTCGCGTGCGCGACGCTGCCGTGCTGCCGGACGAAGTCGCCAGCGTGTGAGAACTCGGCCACCGGTTTGAGCGGGAATCGTTTGAGATCGGTGTGGCACTTCACGCAGCGACCTTCGTCGAAGTCGACCCTATGCTCATGGCACTTGGTACAGGACTTCATGGTCGGCGGCGTCGCCCCGGGCTGGGAGTACTCCGAAAGCTTCACGTGGCAAGCCGCGCAGTCGTCGTTGACCAGCTTGAGGTGAACCTTGTGCGAGATGATGACGGTGTGGGGCTCCGGCGGATAGGTCCCCGGGTGGGCCGGATCAGTGTGGCAGTAGCCACACTCTTTCTGCTCTTTCTTGTCGGCGTGACACTCCAGGCACTTGGCCTCCGGCGGCCGCAAGCGATCCGTGACGGTCGCGGCCTCGGGCACTTCCTCGTGGCACATCAGACACGGCACGTCCTTCGTGTGAACCGCGTGCGATTGCCGGATCTCCTCGCCGGGCTGCTTGGCCCGCCTTGTCCCCAGCATGGTCGCGCAGGCGGCGATGCCCAGCGTTAGCACCGCAACCCATGCCCTGCGGCCGCTCACGGCGTGACCTCTTTCACCACGCGGCCTCCTTCATAGACGATCTTGAGCAGGCCTTCGATCTGGTGTGTGGCATAGGGGGTCACATTGTCCATTCCGGTCAGTACCGCGCGCCAGGCCGGCGCCACGTCATACACCAGACTGCCCGATCCGAAGAAAGAACGATCCTGACCGTTCAGCCGCTGGTCCAGGTCGTACGCATCGAAATCGGCAACCACGCGAATTTTCGTCGTGATGGTTTGCCAGCCAAACACGCGGCCCATGAGATAGCCGCCGCCTGGGATCCTCAGCCGCCGGCTCTCCACGCCGAGTCGCGTTCGCCCGCCGCTGCCCAGATGCAGGGTGGCCTTTCCGCCCGTGTTCCAACCCCATCCACTGGCGTCGTGGACCTCGTGAAAATCGCCTTGCAGGTCCAACCTGCGCGGCCATGGCCGCAGAGCCAGAAAGCCGCCAAACTCGTCGCGCGTCTCCTGGGCGAAGACTGCGAAGATCGAATAGCGCGGCAAGAAGAGATCCGGGGCCGTGCGCCGGTAGTCCCCGGTCACGTCCACATAGCGACAAGGCCGCCAGTTGATTGCCCCATCAGCCTCGGCCAACCGCGCCTCGGGAAGGCTCCACCGTGCCAGCCCACTGAGCGCGAGCGAATCCAGCAACCGGTAGCGGGCGTCGACCCCTGCATCCCGGCGGGACATATGTCGGCCCGCCCCGAGGATTTCCAAGATCGACACGCCCACCTCTGATTCGTACGAACGACTCCAGAACGCTCTTGCCCCGGTCGTGAACTGGCCCCGGCTGTAGCCGAAGCGTGGGGTGACTGGAACGCCAACGAATCCTGACAAGCCGAAGCCCGCCCCCACACGCAACGTAGGGGCAAGGCCGTCGAACTGGACGTTGGCCGCGGTCCCCGGAAACACGAACTGGCGGCCCACGCGCAGGGTCGCTCGCCGGTGCCAGGTCGAGCCCTGCAAGTAGGCCACATCCACGTCGCCCAGCGCGCTCTTTCCGTCGCGCGGATCGCCTGCCACGACCTCACCCCAGCCCGAAACCACGATCTGCGTGTCGTCGAACATTGGGTTCTTGATCTCCGAAGCGCGCAAGGAAACCAGCTCGAGGAAGGGCACCACGGTGCGGACGGTGCCGTCGCGCGGATCGCGCTGGCCCGAGATGATTGTGGTCGCGCTCGCCGTGACGGTCTCAGCCCGGGCCAATCCAGTCCCCGCCACCAGCGCGGCCAGACCAGCGAGAAGAGGCCGCCATCTAGTCGCCATCGAAGACTCCGTTCATGTGGGTCGTGGTCAGGACTCCCGACCCGCTGGAAAAGATGATGTTTCCGGCAGAGTCTATGGTGCTGCCGTGGCAGGCGACACACCCGGTTCGTGTTACCCCGGTCGGGTGTCCCGAAAACTGTGGTGGGATGCCGTGACAGGTGGCGCCGCACGCGCCGCTGTCGGGTGAGACCCAGTTGGGCGTCTGCTGGATGCCCGGGGTCCTGTCTGTGTTGAGCGGCTCACCGCCGCCGTGACAGTACGCGCCCGAGCAAGTCGCCCGACTGCGATCCCATACCGGCGCCGCGCTCTGGGCCCGCGCCAACGTCCCCGAGCCGGGTACGTTGGGGAAGACCGCGGCCGCCGCGACTGTGCCGGGCGCGTGACCTGGGCCGAAATGGCCGGGGCTAAGCACGTTGGCCGGAACCTGATGGCACTCCGAGCACTGGATCGGGCCACGAATGTCGAGCTGGGGCGTTACCAAATGCCGCTGGTGCTGCCCCACCCCGATGGCCCCTGGATCGGAATTCCCTTGTAGATCGGGAGGGGGCGCCGGGGAGGCGGCTGAACCGTGGCAGGTGTTGCAGGGCGTGTTCGCGTCAGCAAAATCGACCGTGCCGTTGAGGTGCAGGTTCGCGCTGATCAGGTTGGTCTGCGCGTCGACAACGTTGCGATGGCAACTCGAGCAGCGGGTCCCGCCTGCGCCGTTGGGCGGAAGGCCGTGGCAGAAGGTGCAGGTTTGGGTCGCGGGTCGAGGCGCGGCATTCCAGCTTGGGTTGTTAGTCACCGCCGCCGAGTCGGCGGTGGTGGCGCCATGGCAGTAAACGTTGCTGCACGTTTGCAGGTTCGCATCCCAGGCCGGCGGCCCCGCGCGCGTTCCATCGGCGGGCGTGAGCGCGGCCAGTCCAGCCACCAGCGAGACTTGTGCAGGGCCGGTGCGCAGTGAGCCGTCGAGCGCAAGACCGTGATCCTGAGCGCTCTTGTGATCCGGATGGCAAGTCGAACAAGTGAACTGCTTGGCCAGCAGGCCACCGTCAACGTGGATCTTGTGCTTGCCCGAGGCTGGCGTGGAAGCGTGGCAGGCTGCACAGGCTGGCGTACCGTCGGGATTCATCACCATGGGCTGCATGCCGCCCGAGCCCTGGTGGCACGACAAGCAAGACACCCCTGTCGCCCCACCGGAAAAGTCCTGGCCATGGCACTTCTGACAAACGCCGAAATTGAAGTTGGACTCGAGCAGAATCGTGCCGTGGAAGTCGGGCTGCGCAGGATCCAGAACCCCGGCCGTGTGCACCGAGGTTGCCTCCTGCAGATAGGTGGCCCGGCAGGCGACCACCCATTTCGTTGCCTGTTCGTAGACATCGGGCATCCCCAAATGCGGGCCGGTTGCCGTCACTGGGTTCAGCACGGAAAGGAGCTTGGAACGACCATCGCCCGCGACCACATCTGGCGTCGTGCCCGCCCCCAGGGCGAGATTGTAGGTCGTCGTGTCGTAGCCACCCTGGGCCGGGCCCCCGTCTCCAGACGAGTGGCATTGGCTGCATCTCTCCTTGAAGAGTGGCCCGATGTTGTTCTCCCAATCGGGGCAAGCGCGAGGGTCATTGACCAGTGGCCGCGCCTTCGCACATCCAAGGATTGAAACAGCCAGAGCGACTCCTGCGGCAAGACTGTGTTTCATCAAATGGCCCCACCAGAAATGCTGTTGCGTCGGCAACGGTGCGAATATCGCCATCCTGACCTTCTGGCGCATCTTTCGGCGTAGTATATGCAAGTTATCCGATAGGCAAAAGTGACTAAATCAGTGTCGCGTGGTTCGGTGCCGCATCACATCGCAGCAACCGGACGTCTGGAGAGACTGTCAGCAAGAACACCACGATTGGATTCACTCGGGCCGTTGTCTGCGCCAGTTTCTGTGGCTCGCGCGCTCGTGCTGTTCGGACTACCATCCTGACGCCGCCCGTCTAAACTTCCCACCCCCCAACGGAGAGCGTCCCCTGAGATTCAAGCTGGTCATATTCGACTTCGACGGCACGCTGGCCGACAGTCTCGGCTGGTTTATCGGCATTTCCGATCGACTGGCTGACGAGTTCGGGTTCGACAGAATCGACAAGCAGCAAGTCGCCACCCTCAGGCGTCACGACGCTGCCACGCTGCTGAAACTACACCATGTGCCCCTTTGGAAGGTGCCCTTCATCGCGGCTCGCTTCCGGATGTTGATGGCCAAACAGATCCGGATGATCGCGCCCTTTCCTGGGGTGGCCGACGTGCTCGGCCAACTGGCGCAGGCGGGCGCGACGCTGGCCGTGGTGACGTCCAACTCCTGCGCCAATGTTCGTCGTGTCCTGGGAAGGAAAAGCGCGGGGCTCCTGGTGGCCTGCGAGGGGGGCGTGTCCATCTTTGGCAAGCGCTTGAAGCTGCGCAAGGTTTTGCGGCGCAGTGGAATCCACCCTGCCCAGGCCATCTTCATCGGCGACGAGATTCGCGACATCGAGGCCGCCCGCCACGCGGGCATCGCGAGCGGCGCGGTGGCCTGGGGTTTCACGGACCTGGATGCACTCAAGGCTCATTCGCCGGACATGCTCTTCGGGAGTGTAGGCGAGATGCTCTCGGTGCTGGTTGGGTAGACCTGGGCGCTAGCCCTTCTTAAAGTCCTCTGAGCGAACACTGTAGCGCTTGAGCAGGCGATGGAGACTTTCGCGCTCGATGCCAGCCCGCTCGGCGGCGCGGGTCACGTTGCCGTCGAACTCGCGCATGAGCACGGCCAAATATTCCCGCGAGATGCGGTCCCGCGCGGTCTCCATGGCCTCGCGGTAGGGCATCCTGACCAGCACCTCGGCCGGAAGCGCGCCCACCTGGGCGCCCCGCAGCTCCGCCGGCAGATCGCGGATGTCGATCTCCTTTCCGGCCGCGATAGCCACCGCGCGCTCGATGGCGTTCTCCAACTCGCGCACGTTGCCCGGCCAGTTGTAGGCCGTCAGCGCCCGCAGAGCCGCGTTGCCGATCCCCGTGACATCGCGCTTGCCGCTGCGCGTGTGTTTGGCGAGAAAGTGGGCCGCCAGCGCCGGGATGTCCTCGCGTCGCTCGCGCAAGGCGGGCATGCGGATGGGGAAAACGTGCAATCGGTAGTAGAGATCCTCACGGAACCGTCCTGCCTGTACCTCGGCCTTGAGGTCCCGGTGGGTGGCGGTGATGATCCGCACGTCGACCGGGAACGACTTGTTCTCGCCCACCCGACGGATCTCCCTGTCCTGCAGAACCCGATTCAGCTTCACCTGAACCGGCAAGGGCAGCTCCCCCACCTCGTCCAGGAACAGCGTGCCGTGGTTGGCTTCCTCAAACAGGCCCGGTTTGCTGGCAGCCGCGCCGGTGAAGGCACCCTTGGCGTGGCCAAAGAGTTCGCTCTCCACCAACTCGGCCGGCAGCGCGCCAGAGTTCACCGGAACGAAGCGATTGTGTTTGCGCCCACTGTGGTAGTGCACCGCACGCGCCGCCAGCTCCTTGCCCGTGCCGGTTTCCCCGGTGAGCAGCACCGTCATGTCAAGCCCCGCGGCCCGCTCCAGAAGACCGTACACCTCGCGCATGGGCGGGCTCTTGCCGACCATGTTGTGGAACGAGTTCACACCCTCCAGCTCCTTGCGCAGGCTCACCGTCTGTGCGCGCAGGCGTCGGCGCTCCAGGGCGCGCGCCACCACCAGCGCCGCGGCGTCGGGATCAAAGGGCTTCTGGATGTAGTCGTACGCGCCCTGTTTCATGGCCTCGACCGCGTCGGGAACCGAGCCGTAGGCAGTCATCAAGACCACCTCGGTCTCGGGCCAGCGCGCTTTGACGGATTCCAACACCGTGAAGCCACTGGCACCCGGCATCTTGAGATCGGTCACCACCACGTCGTACTCGTGCTCCGCGATCAGCGCCAAGGCCTTGGCGCCGTCGCTGGCGGTGCTGAGGTTGTGCTCGTCGCCCAGGATCTTGGCGAACAGCTTGAGCATGTTCTCCTTGTCGTCCACCACCAACACGGAAGGCTGGTTCATGTCGTGTCTCCTTTGGGGCGCGGCAAGCGTATGACGAAGCAGGTGCCGCCCGGTCCGGGCGGCTCGGCGACGATCTCGCCACCATGGGCGCGCGCGATAGCTTGCGAGACCGCCAGGCCCAGACCGGTTCCGCGCGGCTTGTTCGTGAAAAAAGGTTCGAACAGGCGCTCGCGCGCCTCCGCATCCAGGCCCGGACCTGAATCACGAACCGTCACCTGCGAACGCTCCCCGTTGTCTCCGACATGGATCTCGACGCGTCCGGCGGGAGCAGCCGCCTCAACCGCGTTCTTGATGAGGTTGAACAGAACCTGGCGCAGCTTGGACGCCGTGCCCGTGACGCCACCCTGCCCCGTGACCGCCACAGTCACGCCCGGTGTCGGCGCCGCTTCCGCAAGCCGTGCCACCACGTCGTCGCATAGCGCGCGCAGGTCCACGCGCTGCGATCCGACCACGACTGGCCGCGAAAAATCGAGGAGTCCCTCCACGATCTCCTGACAGCGCAGGACCTCTTCCTCCACGATCGCCAGATCGTCGCCCAGCGGCCCGACCGCCTTTTTGCGCAAAAGGCGCGTGTACCCCAGGATCACTCCCAACGGGTTGTTGATCTCGTGTGCCACGCCGGCGGCCAGGCGGCCCACGCCGGCTAGGCGCTCGCTCTGCAGGAGACGGTGCTGCTGTTCCTTGAGCGATGCGACCATGTTGTTGAACTGCCGGGCCAGGTCGCCGAATTCGTCGTTGCCGCCAACTGCGATGCTGGTATCCAGGTCGCCGGCTGCCAGCCGTTCTGCTCCGGCATGGAGAAGCGCAACCGGCCGCGCAACCTTGCGGCCAAGATAGACGGCCACTCCCCCGGCCAGAAGCGGCGCCAGCACCAGGAAGAACACGCTCCAGCCCAAGGTCCGATCGCGGGTTGCCTGGGCAAATGACTGCAGGTCCCCGATGGCGTCTTCGAAGCGCTTGGCCAAAAGATCGGTTCGTTGCTGAATGCGGCCTACCACGGCCAGGGCGCGCGCATGCTCGACATGGGCGTCCGCGGTCCGACCGGAGAGCACGGCCGGCACGATCTGCCGGCTGAAGATGCTGTCCAATTCGGCGGCACCGGCCTCGATGTCGTCGACCCAGGCGCTCTCGTCAGGCCTTTCCGCCCGCTCGCGCAAGTCATTGATCAGGGTGAGAACCCGTGCTTTGGCTTCGGAATAGAAGCCGAGATGGCTGTCGTTGCCGATGATAATGGTGTGGGCTTGGTGGGCGTACTGGTCGCGCACGGCGCTGGCCAAATCCAAGGCCAAACGCATGCTGTCCATTCGCGCGCGCGTCCGGGCCAGACCGCGGTTGACCTGGGCGAAACCGAGCAGCGCGATCGACGTGGCGCCAGCGTAGAGCGCGATCAGTGCCGCAAACGCCAGCGCCAACCGCCGCGCGGTTCCGGAGCGGACGCCAATCATGCTGAAGACCGACGGTGACATTCGCGGTTACAGTGTAGCCGAAACGGTCAACGCCCGCCAAGGCGCGAGGACAAATTGTGCAAATATGATGGGCAGCGGGCCTGCCCGGCATGGCCCGCCATCATGTATGATCGCGCGATGGCCACCTCGTTCCTAAGCCTCATGGGAGCGCTGCGCTCCTCCCAACTGTACCCCCGGCGACCTTGCACTTGAGAACCTTGCCCGCCCGACGACGGCTGCACGTTGCCATGGCAGCTCTCGCGCGCCACGAAGCAGCCCTGCTGTTCGTTTGTGTAACGAGCGTCTATCTTCTCACGCGGTACCCCGCTGTGGGGGGGAGATACCAGTGGGGCGACGCCGCCAAGTGGCAGTACCTCGGCTCCATTCTGGGTGTCTCTCACCCGCCTGGCAGTCCGCTTTATGTCCTGCTCACATTTCTTTGGTCGAAGCTGCCACTTGGTACGGGGCTGGGCGCGAAGATCATGGCCTTCTCCTCTGTCTGCGGCGGTGGCGCGGTGTCTTTGCTATACGCAAGCGCGCGGCGGCTGTCCTTTTCGCGGGCAGCGTCACTTCTTGCCGCAGGGGTGTTCGCGTTTTCTCTGCCCGTTTGGGTCTTCTCCACCGAGGCCGAGGTCTATTCGGCGTTTGCGTTGAGTATGGCTTTCGTCATTCACCGCGCGTTGCTGTGGAGGACAGGCCTACGCGACCGAGATCTCTGGGCGGCCTATTTCGTCTACGCGCTTTCGTTCTCGATCCACTACATGGCCATCACCTACTTCTTGCCGTTGGCCATGCTGTTGGTAGGAACAAACTGGCGCGCGATTCTTCGCCCGACCAACGTGCTCATGGCGCTCGCAGCGATCATGGCGGGTTTGTTGCCGATGCTCTGGCTATGGTTTCGGATCCCCGGGGCAGACTACAACGAGTTTCCAGGGCCGAGAACTTGGCCGAAGTTCATCGATTTCCTCCTCGCACGCCAATACCGCAACACGATGTTTTCATTTACGTTGAAGCAGATGTGCTTCGACCGAATCGGTTGGGGCGTGTCAAGACTCGGTCGGTTCATGGGGTTCCCACTCCTGGCGGTCGTACCCATAGGCGTGCCGTGTCTTGCGCGGGTGGCCCGGCTCGTGGCCGCGTTTGCTGTGGTGGGGTTCCTCGCGCCTTTTCTGTTTTGGGTGGGCTACGCTCGGGGAGACGAGTTGGCGGGAGCCATCCCCGTCTTGATGATAGCGGGGATTCTTGTGGCGTCGGTTTTCGACTCCCTAGCTTCAACGGTCACGCCTCGTTGGGTGCGCATCAGCGTCTCCCTTGTCGCGATAGCATCCGCTGCAATCAGTCCCATCGCCACCGCTGCGGAATTTGCCCAGCATGATCCCGCGGTCCATTTCACCTATGCCGTCGACTCGATTCCGAAGTACCGCTGGGACGTCGCCTGCATAGTCCAGCAGGCTGAGCCGAATGCCACGATCGTGCCGCCGTACGGCGACTACGGTTCGAGACAGATCGTCTACTACCACCGCTATGCCGATCCCGTCGTGAAGGCAAAGCACCTCACGTTCAGATACTTCTTCGCAGCTCCCAGCGAATGGGCGTGGGCGCCTCCGTCGTGGACGCCTGATCCGTCAGAACCCGGTCCCATATATTTCTACTCCGGCAGCTACGTCGATCGGTTCCGTCGCTCCGGATTCCGCGTCGAAGAGACAACCATGGGCGCCTGTGACGGCAAGGGAGGTACTTTGCCGTTCTATCGCGCGTCGCATTAACCGCGGCCTCTCGCTTGATGGTGAGACACGCCTCGCGCGCGCGGTCGACGCAGTGCTGTGGGGCTGATACGACGGCCAACCGTCGCGGAGTCGCTTCCTTCCCGAAAACGAGGGTGCTCATGGCTGGCTCCCTCCGAGCACCCGTCGTGTGGGCACTTCACCGGACACAAAACGCGGAGTCCCATCATCCAACAGCCGATCGCAGCAACCAGACAAATACCCTACGCCTACCGATTTACTTGGATTTGCCCCTGCGAGATGCTAATCAATTCGACATAGTTTGCGCGACCTTGGCAGCCGTCCTTCCGGAGGTAACAGGCCCATGACAGGAAACCGTCTTTCTCGATTGGCAATCTGTCTTTCTGTTGGTTTCAGTTTGGCGGCATGTACGGGCGCTCGCGGCCCAACCGGGCCTGCGGGCGAAGCGGGTCCACCGGGACCTCCAGGCCCTCCAGGCGAAGCTGGTCCTCCCGGACCTCGAGGCCCCGGGATTGATGCCTCATCTGCCGGAGATGGGCCAATCGGCAAGCCTCCGACCGTGACGATCGCTGGCTCCACGCAGACTGCTGGGTTTGGCGCACCGGTCACCCTAGTTGGCGCCGCAACCGACCCCGACTCGGACGTCAGCACGCTCACGTACACGTGGGTCCAAACTGGTGGCCCCACGGCGACTTTGACCGGAGCCGGCAGCAAGACTCTGAGCTTCACCACACAAGCCCTGGCCGATGCAAAAACCCCTGTGATGGCCCAGCTTCACTTCGGCGTGCTTCCCGTCAGCCCGGACGAAGCCGGAAATTACTCCTTTGAATTGGATGTCACTGATCCACAAGGCAACGTGGGCAAGGCCACGGCTACGGTCCGCTCGAACCCGCCCACCGCGGGACTACAGAATGTTCCCGTCGGCATCCGCCAGTTTCTGATGGGTGACGGTGGAACTCAGACGACTTGGAACTGGAGTCTGGACGCAACGGGGGCGACTGGCTCAAATGCCACCCTGGCGAGCGCTACCACGCAGTTTCCCAGCTTCATCCCTGATGTCGTGGGCAGCTACACCCTGACCGAGGCGGTGTCAACCAAGACGCTCACCATCGTCGCGGGCAATTGGCGTGGCATGATGACCGACTACGCGACAAACTGCCAGACCTGTCACAACGACACGATCGCTCCGGATGTGTTCACGCCGTGGTCCAAGACGGCTCACGGGATCGCCGTACAGCACAAGCTCGACGGGACCTACTCCGATGGGGTGACGCCGCTGACCTACTTTCCGCGCTCCTGCATGGAATGCCACACCGTGGGCGACTCGCCGGCAGCGGTCAACAACGGCTTCGATGACGTCGAAAAGACCAGCGGCTGGACCATGCCCACCAAGCTGCAGCCAGGCAACTGGGAGAACCTGCTGACGAACTACCCCGATCTGGCCAAGTTGGCCGGCATCCAGTGCGAAAACTGCCACGGTCCGCAAGACGGCGCGATCGGGCACCTCTCGACCGCGCACACTACGTCCAGCCACACGACCCCCGACAAGTGGACGCGCGTGTCGTTCTCCGAGGGTGTTTGCGCCTCCTGCCACCAGGACGCAAGCCACCACTACAAGCCGAGCCAATGGGCGACGTCCGCCCACGCCCAGCGCGACCTCGTCTCCAACGCCACCTTTGAGTCCCGTGGGACCACGGCGGCCCACTGCGGCCGGTGCCATTCGGCCCAAGGCTTTGCTGCGTACTCAGCCCAGCTGGCTGCGGGAGACGCGGGCCTGCTGCACAAGCCCGATGGCAGCGCGGCCGACGAGGCCTATCTGCGCGGGCTAGGCCTGCAGTCTTCCACCGTCGAGGCGATCACCTGCGCGGCCTGCCACGATCCGCACGATGCCAAGAACCCCGGCCAGCTTCGTTTGGGCGGAGACCTCAAGGCGTTGCCCAACGGCCTAACCAACATCTCCGACGCGGGCAAGGGTGCCACCTGCATGGCCTGTCACAATACCCGGAACGCTGAACACGATGACTTCGTCGCTGCGGCCACCGATTTCTCGGGCCCACACACGCCTTCGCAAACCGACCTGCTCTACGGGTTCAACGCGTACTTCATGCCGCGTCTCAATCCATCCCCCCACCTATCAGTGACCGATACCTGCGCGGGCTGTCACGTGGCCGTACCCACTGCCACCGAGAAGGCCGCGGGACAAACCGACAACCACAACTTCGCCACCGACGACACCGTCTGCGCCTCTTGCCACTCGTCGTCGACCAACGGAGAGGCTCTGCTGGCTGCCAACAACGCGCAACTTGGCGAACTGAGTGCCGCGATCGGAACAAAGGCCCTGGCCATCATCGATGCCCTGTACACCGCCGGAAACACACTTTCTGTGCGGGCATACCGACAGCTGACCGATCAGTACAGCTCCGCGGCTGCCACCACAGCCAACGTTCTCTTGTCCACCGCACCCACCGCGGTCGTCCTCCGTTCCGCCATCCACGGGACGACTTCCTTCACCCTAACTCTGGCCGCGCCAGTGGACGTCACTTGGGTAGCGACAGCGTCCGCCCCCGCCAGTACCGAGACCTTGGCGCAGATCGACTGCCAGATCAGCGGCATCACCATCACAGGCCAGAGCGCGCCGCCTGTGCCGCCCGCCTTGACAGGCGCACCGGTGCCCGCCATCGCGACGAATTCGGTGGTGGCCAAGGCGAGCTGGAACCTGCAATTGCTCAGCAACGACGGCTCGAGAGGCTTGCACAATCCTGACTTCTTCCAAGACGTGATTGTCAACACCCTGGAAGCCCTGCAATAGGTATTCGGGGCTCGTGTCGAAAACATAGGGCCACAAGTTCCTCAGCCTCCCCGGTCGCGGCAAGCTATGCTTGCAGGGACGGCCGGGGCCGCCAGAACCGCGAAGAACAGCCAATCTGGGACATTTGAAGAGGCCATGCCGGTGCTGCCCAAGTCGCTTTCTCCCACCATCGCCAGACTGGCCAACTACGCGAGAAATCCGCTCACGGTCCTCGGCTTTGGACTGACGACGCTGTCAGGGCTCGCCTTGATCGTCTTCCTCGCGCTCGAGGTGGGGGGCCAGGTCGACAATCCGTACACCGGGGTGTTCGGCTCAGCCTTTCTGCCCTTGCTCTTCGTGGGCGGGCTGCTGCTCATGCCAATCGGCATCCTTCGGCGACGCCAGGCGTTCATGAGCAGCGGTCAGTCACCCGACGCCATCACGACCTACCCGAAGCTGGATTTCAACGATCCGCACCTGCGACGTGTGGCCCTGGTCATCGCCGCGCTCACCGTGATCAACGTCGTGGTACTCGCGACAAGCTCGGTCGTGGGGCTGAATTTCATGGACACACCGAAGTTCTGCGGAACCGTGTGCCACAGGGTCATGCGGCCGGAATACACGGCCTACCAGAATTCACCGCACGCGCGGGTCAAGTGCGTTCAATGCCACATCGGACCGGGCGCCTCCTGGGCGGTCCGTTCCAAGTTCGATGGCCTACGCCAGGTGTGGAAGGTGATGACCGGGACCTATGCCCACCCCATTCCCTCGCCCGTGCACACGCTCCGCCCGGCGCGCGACACCTGCGAAAGCTGCCACTGGCCAGCCAAGCACTACGGCGACAAGCTGCGCGTTGTTGGCCGCTTTGCCGAGGACGACAAAAACAGCGCCAGCTTCACCGCGCTGTTGCTCAGGACTGGCGGCGGCGCCTTTGGGGCTGGCCAGCCTCACGGCGGGATCCACTGGTGGCACATCTACGCCGACAATCGCATCCGCTACTTGGCCACGGACCAACGCCGGCAAGAGATCGCCTGGGTCGAGCTGACCACTCCCGACGGAATGAAGACGGAGTTCACGCGCGAGGGCGCGAACCTCCCGCCTCCGGACAGCATCCAAAGATCAGCGCGCGTGATGGACTGCATCGACTGCCACAATCGGCCGACTCACCTGTTTGAGACCCCGGCCAAGGCCGTTGACAGTGTCCTGCAGCGGCAGGCGGATCTGCGATCCCTGCCGTTCCTCAAGCGGGAGACGGTCAAGGCGGTCTCGGCGGTCTACCCCAGCCACGACGAGGGCATGGCCGCAGTCCGCCAGAGTGTGACCGCCTTCTACCGCAAATCCTATCCGGAGATCGCTGCACGCGACGGCAAGCTGGTTTCGCGGGCTGCGGACGAGGCAGCTGGGGTGTACGATCGTACGGTGTTCCCCGAGATGAACACCAATTCCAAGACCCACCCCAACAACATCGGACACGACGACTCGCCGGGCTGCTTCCGCTGCCACGACGGCAGCATGAAAGCGTCCAAGGGCGACCAGGTCATTCCCAATGATTGCGACACCTGCCATGCCATTCTGGTCGACGGCAGCCCCAGCGAGCCTGACCTCAGCCAGCTCGTGCTGGCGCCGCCCGTGGTTCCTGCCCCCTCGGAGGCCAAGCCGTGAGATATCTCGGCATGGTCGGTCTGACCGTGCGCCGAGGACAGCAGGAAGGGCTGGCGAAATACACTTTCAGTCCGCAGGAGCGTGAGGTCCAGGCCAAGGCCCTTCACCAGGCCTGCGACTTCCTCGAAAGCGTGTACCTGGCCACCTGCAATCGGGTCGAGGTGATCTTCTTGTGCCGCCGGGGCACCCCAGTTTCCGAGTATCGCAGGCGCATCCACGGGTTCTTCGCAGCGCGCAGCCAAGCCGGAACGGCCAAGGAGCCGACGGCGCGGATCGCAGCCCAGGGCCTGCACGCCTACGAGAAGGATGGCGCGGCCGAACACCTTTTCTGCGTGGCCGCGGGTCTCGACTCGCTCAACCCTGGCGATTCCCAGATTCTGGGCCAGGTCAAGGATGCGTTGCAGGTGGCGCAGCGGCTGGGGTTGGCCGGCCCGCACCTGCAGCTAGTCTTTGAAGAAGCCTTCCAGGCGGCCAAACGCGTGCGCAGCAAGACCAGCCTCGGGGCCAGGCCGGTATCCATGGTTTCGCTGGCCTTCAACCTCATCGACGCACGGACCAAGGGGCCCGCCACGGTGGCGCTCATCGGAGCGGGCGAGATGACACGCCAATGTGGCGAGCATTTGCGCGGCCGGGCCGAGTGCAACCTTCTCTTCGTCAACCGCACGGTGAGCAAGGTGGTCGAGCTCGCCGCCTCCTGTGGCGGCCGCGCCTTGGCCCTGGATGCTTTTCTGGCAGCGCCCGGGCATGTGGAGGTCATCGTGACCGCCACCTCGGCGCGCGAGCCTCTCCTCGGACGCGCGTTCTTTGCAGCCCTGCAGGGCTCGGCGCCGGTGGTGATTGATCTGGCCGTACCCCGCGACACCGACGTGCAGGCCGCCGCGGCCGCAGGAGTTCAGTTGTTCGACATCGACCACCTGAAGGCCGAGGCTGAACACAACCGGCGGGCGCGCGAGGCCGAGATCGCCGAGGCTCGGATCATCATCGACGAAGCCCTCGAGGCGCTCCGCCGGCGGGTGTTCGAGCGCGACATCAGTCCCATTGTGCGCGACTTGCGCAGCCAGGGCCAGGCGGCGGCCGACGAGTTGCTCAAGCAGCTTTTCGACAACGGCCTTGCCAAGCTGGACGAGGTGCATCGCGACCACATCCGGCGTTTCGGCCAGCAGGTCGTCAATCGACTTCTGCACCTGCCGACCGTGGGGCTGAAGCGTCTGGCGCAGGACCACGGCATGGAAGCGGTAGAGGCTTTCTTGCAGGGCGTGCGTGACGACCACCACGGGCAGTAGTATTCCGCCCAACATGAAACTGCCTTCTCTCTGGCGTGCGCCAGCCGGGTCCGTGCGGTCCCGCTCCCGGCTGCTTGTCATTGGCGTTCTGGCCATCGTCGCATTCACCGTCGCGCTGCTCGGGTGGTGGGTTCTCTTCCACCTCCGCTATTCGGCCCAGGAGATTCACGCCACCGCCCAGCACCTGCACGCCGATCGCCAGTCCGCAGAACAGGCGCTCCTCGCCCTTTCGCATCGACAGGCTCTGGGGCCCGGTGGCCCAGCCGAGTTTCTCCGGCTTGCCTATCCCCAGCTCGATTGGCAGCCCGGCGTGCGTCCTGGGCAGGAGCTGGTGCCCGGCTTCCCTGGCTACGGGGTCACCATTCGACCGGGTCGAGTCGAGCATCTCCAGGCTCAGCGACGGGCCAGCATCCGTATGTTCGCGGCCGAGGGCACGACCTTCCTTTGTATTCTGGTCGCGGGAACCGCGCTCATCCTGCGCTCCGTACGGCGTGAGATGGAACTCATGCGCCAGCAAGCCAACTTCCTCTCAGCGGTCACCCACGAACTGAAATCCCCCCTCGCCTCCATTCGGCTCTTCATAGAAACCTTAGAACTGCGGGATCCGCCGCCCGAAAAGCGCGTGCGTTTTCTCGCCAACATGCGCGCCGACGTCGATCGCCTGGAGGGCCTGGTCAACAACATCCTCGCGGTAGCCCGGCTCGACAGTGGCCACTTCGTGGTGCATGTGGACCGGGGCGATCTGGGCCGTGACGTCGCGCAGGTGGTCGCAGCCCTTGGCAAAGACCCGTCGCAACGTCCCCTGACCGTCGAGCTCGCTTTGCCGGACGAGCCCCTGCACGCGCGCTATGACATGGGCGTGCTCAAGACCGTGCTGCGCAATCTCCTGGACAACGCCGCGAAGTACGGCGGCGCTGACAAGCCGGTACGCGTGGCCGTCTCGCGGCAGGGGTTGTGGGCCGCCGTCGAAGTCCGTGACCAGGGCATCGGCCTGGCCGCGGAGGAGTACGAGAAGATCTTCCAGAAATTCTATCGCGTAGGTGAAGAAATGGTGCGCCAGACAGAAGGCAGTGGCCTTGGCCTCTACCTGGCGCGCGAACTAGTACGCCAGGTGGGCGGCACCCTCACGGCCGAAAGCCCGGGCTTGGGGAGAGGCACCACCTTCCGGGTTACCCTGCCCCTCGACCGCGAGCAATCGGCATGAGCGTGCGCATCCTGGTGGTCGAGGACGAGCAGCACCTGGCCGAAGGCATCAGCGAAAACCTGCAGCAGGAAGGCTACGCCGTGGAAACCGTGGGTGACGGTGAAAGCGCTCTCCTGCGCTGGCGGTCGGGTGGCATCGACCTCATGGTCCTCGATGTNNGGCCATTCGCGACGAGGGTGGTCGCCTCCCCATCCTCTTTCTCACGGCCAAGACATCGGACGATGACCGCGTGTACGGCCTGGAGATGGGCGGAGACGACTATCTGGGCAAGCCCTTCAACCTGCGCGAGCTGCTCCTGCGCGTGCGTGGCATGCTCCGCCGCCAAGACTGGTACGGACAGGCGCTTCCGGCCGGTCCGACCGTCCGCATCGGTGATGTCACGGTTGACTTCCGCAAGGGAGAAGTCATTGATCCCGGTGGCGAGCGCAGCAGCCTGGCAGAGAAAGAGGTCTTGATCCTGCGTCTGCTGGTCGAACGCGCCCCAGAGCTGGTTTCTCGCGACGAAATTCTGGAACGCGTGTGGGGCTACGAAGTTTCGCCTTCCACGCGCGCTGTCGAGCACATGGTGGTGCACTTGCGCAAGCTCATCGAGCCCGATCCCGAACGGCCGAGCTATCTGCACACGGTACGCGGTCTGGGGTACCGCTTTTCCCCTGGTGGTGAGGGATGAGCGATCTTCGGTCCGTCCCGGCGGAAGTTCTGGCCCGCTACGACAGCGCCGGGCCTCGCTACACGTCCTATCCGACCGCGGTCGAATTCCGCGAGAACTTCCAGGAGCCCGACTACCTGCGCGCGTTGGAGCACGCCGACGCCTGCGCCGCGGCCCCGCTTTCCGTCTACACCCACCTGCCCTTCTGCGAGCGCCGCTGCACCTTCTGCGGTTGCCATTCCTTTGCCACCACCCGAAGGGAAGTGGCCGAGCCGTACCTTGAGCACCTGCTTTGCGAGATCGGCTTGGTCGCCGAGCGTTTGCCCCACCGGCGCAAGATCGCGCAGTTTCACCTGGGTGGCGGCACGCCAACGTATTTTTCGCCGACCCAGCTTGAGCGCCTGGTGGCCGGCTTTGCCGGCTGGTTCGAATTCCTGCCCAACGCCGAGTTGGCCGTGGAGGTCGATCCCCGCGTAACCAGCGAGGCGCATGTCGACATGTTGGCGCGGCTCGGCTTCAACCGAATCTCCATGGGCGTGCAGGACTTCTCGCCCGAGGTTCAGCTAGCCATCGGGCGCGGGCAGACGCGCGAGCAGACCACGGTCCTGGTGGCGCACGCGCGCCAACACGGCTTTGGCGGTATCAACTTCGACTTGGTCTACGGCCTGCCCGCACAGCGGCCTGAGTCGTTCGCCCAAACCCTGGCCGAGGTGGTGGCCCTGCGCCCTGATCGCGTGGCGGTCTACTCCTTCGCCTACCTTCCCCTGGTGCGCAGCAACCAGAAGCTGATTGACGTGCGTGCGGTTCCTGACCGAGACACCAAGTTTCAGTTGCTGGCTCTGGCCCGCGAGGCCTTCTTGGCTGCCGGCTATCAAGCCATCGGCATGGACCATTTTGCCCTGCCCTCGGACGAGCTGGCCGTGGCCCAGCGCGAAGGGCGCCTGTCGCGCAACTTCATGGGTTACGCGGTCACCCCTGGCGACGACACGCTCGGTTTCGGGGTATCAGCCATCGGCGATGTGCGCGGGGCTTTGGTGCAGAACGAAAAGAAGCTGGCACCCTACTACCGCACACTCGACAGCCGCCACCTGCCCATACAACGGGGCTACGCGCGTTCCCGCGACGACGAAATCCGCCGCGACGCCATCCTGTCGCTGATGTGCAACTTCACCGTCAACCGTGCCGCCCTGGAGGCGAAATACGGCATCGTGTTCGCCGACTACTTCCGCGAAAGCTTGGCCAAGCTGGAGCCCTTCGAAAAGGACGGCATGTGCCGCCTCGACGAACAGGGGCTGCACGCCGTCGGCTTGGGCCAGATCTTCGTGCGCAATCTGGCCATGTGCTTCGACGCCTATTTGACCCCGCGCCAGCAGATCGGCCGGCCCGTCTTCTCGCGGACCGTCTGACAGATTCTGGCTACTTGCCTTTGAAGTCGCGACAAACCTTGACGAGAGCCTTGATGTCCTCGGGCGAGATCTTGCCCTTGTTGGGCTGCATGACGACTTTGCCGGCGTCGTTCTTGACGCCTTCGGTGATCGACTTCTCCCAGTCGGCGTCCTTTCCTGCGGCCTGGACCTTGGTATCGGTCATGTCCTTGACGCTGAGCTTCTTTCCCATGGTGGTCTGGCCCTTGCCGTCCTTACCGTGGCACCCAGCACATTTCTGGGCGAAGATTTCGGGCGCTCCGGCCATGGCAGAGGCAGAGAGCCAGAGGACGACAAGGCCAGTTCCGATGATCGCGATGGTTGTTCGCATGGGTTGGTTCGCTCCTTCCTGGTGATAGACGGGCACACTTTGCATCGGCTTCAAAGAAAACGCCATTCCGGCCGGCTGTCGATGCTATGGCGCGGCGATGCGCGGGTTGGTCGAGCCGTCGTGGCAACTGTTGCATGCTCCCGACGACTTGGAATTGACGGGCATCTGCTTTTCGCCGCTAGCGTCGCGCACCCGGATGTCGGCCCCGGCCAAGTTGAGGCCCGAGCCCTCGTAGAAGAAGTTCCCGGTCGCGATGCCAGAGAAGACGGAATAGAACTGGCCGTTGGTCAGCTTGACCCCGACCTCGACGCTGTCCAGCCCCTTGCCGCTGGAATCGTAGACCGTCCCGGCAAACGCGAAGCCGTGGTTGTGACACGAGCTCAAGCAGTTTAGTCCGGGATTCATCCCGCTGTCGCCCTGGGTGGCCTGATAGGCGTCCGGCCAGTACGACGACGTAGTGCCTCCCGTGTCCGTGCCGCTTCCCGTGCCAGTGCTGCCTCCCGTGCCAGTGCTACCTCCCGTGCCAGTGCTGCCTCCCGTGCCAGTGCTGCCTCCCGTGCCCACGTTGCCGCCGGTGCCTGTACTTCCGCCCGCGCCCGCTCTCCCGCCCGCGCCCGTACTGCCGCCGCTGCCCGTCCTTCCGCCAGTGCCGCTCGCGCCTCCGCCACCGCCCGTGCCTCCCGCACCGGTGCTGCCACCAGCGGCGGTGCTGCCTCCCGTTGCCGTGGGGGGGGGGGGGGGGGGGGGNNGCTCCCCCCCATGCTCGTGCTCCCCCCCACTCCATTCGTTCCACCCGCGCTCGTGCTTCCGCCTGCGCTCGTGCCTCCAGTTGAAGTTCCGCCTGAGCCCGTGCTTCCGCCGGCGTTTGTTGTCCCGCCGAAGACCGCCGAGCCGCCCAACCCCGTCACTCCCGTTGTCCCGTTCCCGCTGCCCCCGGCACCGCCTCCCGTCCCTAGCACGCCAGGAGGCACAGGTCCCGTGCCATCCGACGAGCAACTAGCCAAGTAGCTCGATGCGCCAATCAACATCCCAAGGATCCACGTGTACGAAGTTTTCATGCTTCCTCCAATTGATTCCCGGTATCTCGTGCGGAACGAATCGCCGTCGTCCACCTCTTCCGTCCTCACCGGCGCGGTCGCTTTTCGTCAGTGTAGCAACCCATGTCAAGTACGCCAGTAGGATTAGCGTAGTTAGCCTTTGGTTTCATTCCGTGTCTATCTTTTCTTGGATACCGTGTAGTCTCATTGCATTATCTTGTGCTCCCAGGGTTCCAAGACTCGATGCGCTGCTTTGCGGCGCTGAGGACGAACCGCCCTGCTCCTCGTCATCGCAAACGCTCCAAACGATCCGCTCGCGCGGACGCGAGGAGCGCAGCTCGCGGGCCTGCCGCCTGCCGATTTTTCACGTCGCCTGGCCGGAACCCTACCGCGCGTGCTCCTCGCGGCAGCCCCGGTCGATCAAATCGGAGCACTTGTCGATGGCTTCGAGTCGCTCGGTTTTGCGGTTTTCTCGTGCGACCCGGCGGCTGCGCCAAGGGATGAGGATCGCTTGCTGGTTCGCGGGATCGAGGTGGAGGCCGGTGCTTTCGCGTTCCTCGACGGGCAAGGCAGACGTCACGCGTGCGCGGGAGGCGCCGTGTCGCTGATCCAGCGTGGTGTGCGTGTGACCACAACCGCCGAGACAGTCACGACCAGTGAGCGCCGTCTGGACGTGGGCAAGGCGATTCTGACCGGCGGCCTCATGGTGACCGGCAAGGTTCAGAGGCAGTCAGTCAGAACCGAGCAAACCCGCGAGCCTTTTGTCTTGCTGGAACGGAGTGACGGCCAACCAGACGCGATTGTCTACGAACGGCGGGTCGACTATCGTTTCTTGGGCGCTGACAAGCAGCCGGCGAGCCATGCCAACCTGGAACGAACCCTGGCTCGCCTGCACGCCTTGGCGCCCGACGCGCCCGTCGACGATCGAGTGGCGAGGCCAGGGTTTGTCAGCGGCCTGCCGCTCACGTCGACCGACCCCGTGGATCTCGCCCTCTACTTGGTCACGCTGGCGCGCACGCGGGGGCTCTGACGAACTAGAAGACCTGGCGGGAGCGTGTGGCCGCGGCTAAGCTGGCGCAGGAACAAGGGCGCGCCGCGAAGGCCACGAAGTCACTTGAGGGGAATCCCCGCGACGGACTCTAGCCCGAAGCGCACGACTCTTCGAATGGCATCTGTGGTAAGCGCGTCGCTTGACCAGCGCGAGCACAGGCGCTATCGAATTGTCATCGTGCTTTCGCCTCGTCGATTCCCCCTGGTTGGCCTCGCCGCAGTTTTTCTCGTGTTCGCGGCACCCCGTGCGCCTTTGGCTTGGGAGGCAGCCCGTGATGCTTCCGGTGCCATCGAAATCCGTGATGGCGGCAAGATCGTGGCCAGTTTCTTGCCTAAGACGCCGAAAGAAGAGCATGGCCAGCCCCTCGTCCGGCAGATCGCGGTGACCGGCCATCGCGTTCTAGAAGTGCGCATGCCCATCCTGGGCGAAGGCCCCAAGCGCGAGGAAGTCTGGGTCGCCGAGCTTCCCGCCAAGAACGTGATCTGGTGGGATGCGGCGGGCGCACGCGACGTCGACGGCGAGACAGCGCGACGAATCGTCGTCACCGAGAAAGGCATCGAGGAATTCCAAACCACCGCCCGCCTGTCTCGTTGCGACGGTGCGCCCGTGCAGCTGTTTCGGCGGGCTTGGGACTTTGCCAACCACCGCTTCAAGCCCGCCCCCCCTGCCCTGCCGTCAGCCGCACCCTCAACCATCAAGGCCCACCGAGGCGATGCGCGCATGCCGGCTGGCAAGCCCTTGGGTGGCTTTCACTTTCATGCGGCCTCCAGTTCGGCTGGGGCACAGGCTGATGCGCGCCGCCTCGCCGCGCCGGTTGCGGTCAATGATGACGACCCGGCGACGGTCTGGACGGCAGACACCCACGACGGCCGGGGCGAGTTTCTCACCGCACGTTCCAGCGCAGGGTTTGCCATCACCGGTCTGAAAGTCTTGCCCGGCGACACTCGGAGCGCGCAGGCTTTCGCGGCATCGAGCCGGCCGCGCCGTCTGACCTTGCTCTTCGGCCCCGGGGCAGAGCAGAGCATCGACGTCGACCTGGTAGAGGATTCGGGGGGCGGGGTCAGCCAGTTCCGGAAGCCGTTCTGGATCCCGTTGCCCAAACCCGTGGCCTCGAGCTGTTTGACGGTGATGGTCCGCGAAGCCACACCCGGCCGAGCGGCAACAGCCATTGCTGACATGGCCGTCATGACCGAAATTGATGGGCCGCAGGCCGTGGACCGACTGGTGGCTGACCTGGCTGCTGGCACCGCATGCGAAACCAGGCGGCCTTTGCTGGCATCGATCGGTCCCGCCGCCCTCGGCAAGGTGACGGCCACGCTGGCCCGCACCCCGGCGGGACAGGGCCGCGTCTGCTTGCTTGAGACCGTGGCGACGCTCGTGCCCCCGCCCGCTGCCGGCAGTTCGCAGCTGGTAGCCGCGTCGCCTGAGTTGGCCTCCGCGCTCGCCGCGGCCCTGGTCGCGGCAACACCCGACGAAGAAAAGATCGTCTTCGCGCTTCTGGCTCGCCTGCAGGAGCCACCCCTGCCGGCAATCGCCGCCCTCCTGGCCAACGATAAGCGCGGCGAGCCGGATCGGCTGCGCGCGGCGCGGGCCTTGGCTTTCATGACCCAACCCGAAGCCCGGCGGACCCTCCTGGCCACCGTGGGCAAGGGCTCGTCATCCCTGCGCGCCGGTTTGCGCGAGATTGCCGCGGCCGCCAAGCCGCCTTTGGCCCAGGCCGCACTCGAGGCCGTTGCGCAAATCCCGGTTTCGGCGAAGGGACAACGGGCGGACATGCTGTTCGTGCTTGCAGCGGCAGCCACGCGCGAGCCTGAGCAGGTCGCCCTTGCGGTCGATGTCTTGCACGTTTCGCTCCATGATTCGGCCAGTTTCGAAGAGCAAGGCCGAGCCCTGCAAGGACTCGGCATGCTTCGCAGCCCTGCCGCGACAGCGGAGCTGGTGGCCTTCCGCGCGCGCGCCACGGACAGCGTGCTCCGCTTCTTCGCCACGCGCGAGCTGGCCGGCATCCCCGACCCGGAAGCTACGACAGCCCTGCGCGCGGCTCTTCTCGACACCGATCCACGCGCGCGAGAGACCGCGGCGCTGGCGCTGGGTCAACGCCACGATCGGTCCATGGCGTCGCAGATCATCGATGCGGCGAAGCAGGAGCCCTGGCCTGGGGTGCGTCGAGCCGAGGTGACCGCGCTCGGCGATCTGTGCGTGCCGGAAGGCAACGACCTGCTTCTTCACGCCTACGAGAAGGATCTGGACGATATCCGGATGGCCGCGCTCATCGGACTGGCCCACTGCCGTGACAGGCGTGCCTCCGCCCTGCTGGTGCGGGTGCTCGGACGCTTGCCCGAGAGCGCCGATATGCGCTCGCTGGCTGCGCGCCTGCTGGTTGATTTGAAAGACCCACGGACACCCGCGCCCATGGCCGCGGCACTCAAGCGCCTGCAAACCGAATCGCAATCTGACCTTTCCTTGGAAGGCACCGCCGCCGAGACAGTGATGGCGCTCGCCGCCATCGGGGGGAAAGACTCCGTTGCTGCCGCCGCAAACCTGCTCGCGGATCCCCGTCCCTCGCTGCAAAAGGCCGCCGTGCAAGCGCTGGGCAGGTTGTGCGATCCTGGCCAAGGCGCAGCAGCCCTGCGCACGGCGGCCCAGAGCAAGGATGAGTCCGTTTCCGTCACCGCTTCGCTGGCCGCGGAGCACTGCCAAAACCTGCGCTGAACCCTCGTTTCACGTTGCCACGGGGAACCATCGATGGACGAACTACAACAACTCCTCGCCCGGCTCCGCCAGTTCGTGGCCGAGCGCGACTGGCAGCAGTTTCACGATCCCAAGAACCTCACCATGCTGCTCGCCTCCGAGGCGGGCGAGTTGCTCGCCGAATATCGATGGGTACGCAACGATCAGGCCGACGCGGCCTCGAGGGAGGAAGCGCGGCGGGCTCGCATCCTGTCCGAGATCGGCGACGTCGGCATCGCGTTGCTGCTGCTTTGCGAACGCATCGGTGCGGATCCCGTGGCCACGATGCACGCCAAGTTGGAAGTCAACCGGACCCGGTATCCCGCGGAAATGGTACGCGGGAAGTCGGAGCGACCCGTGCTGAAATAGCAGGGGCCCAGCGCGCTGTTGACCCTGGCGACCGGTTTATGTCAGAAGTCACGATTCCATGATCAAGTACGGGCACGTTCAGGAATGGGTGGACGCGATGGCCACCATGTGCCAGCCGGACACCATTTACTGGTGCGACGGCGGCGACGAGGAACGACAGCGTCTCACCGCCCAGGCCCTCAAGACCGGTGAGCTCATGGAGCTCAACCAGGAGAAGTTGCCGGGTTGCTATCTTCACCGGACGGCGGCCAACGATGTCGCACGCACCGAACACCTCACGTACATCTGCACCAGCTTCCAGAGCGACGCCGGACCAAGCAACAACTGGATGAGTCCACGTGAGGCGTATCGCAAGGCGCGTGGCTACTTCACCGGAGCCATGAAGGGCCGCGCCATGTACGTCGTGCCTTTCGCCATGGGCCCGGTTGGCTCGCCCTTTTCCAAGATCGGCATCGAGCTGACCGACAGCATCTATGTTGTGCTCAACATGCGCATCATGACCCGCATGGGCACCGAAGTTATGGATGCGCTTGGCCCTCAAGGCGCGTTCACCAAGTGCCTGCACAGCAAAGCTGACCTGGACGTCAACCGCCGGTTGATTCTGCATTTCCCCGAAGACAACGCCATCTGGTCGGTGGGCAGTGGCTACGGCGGCAACGTTCTGCTTGGCAAGAAGTGCCTTGCGCTGCGCATCGCCAGTGTGCTGGCCCAGCGCGAGAAATGGCTGGCCGAGCACATGCTCATCCTAGGCATCGAAGAGCCCAACGGCCGCATCCAGTACGTGGCGGCGGCGTTTCCTAGCGCCTGCGGCAAGACCAACCTGGCCATGTTGCTGCCACCTGAAGGGCTGAAAGAGAAGGGCTACCGCATCTGGACCGTGGGCGACGACATTGCCTGGATGAAGGTAGATACCGACGGCCAGCTGTGGGCGGTGAACCCCGAGATGGGCTTTTTCGGCGTGGTGCCCGGCACCAACTCGCGCAGCAACTCCGTCGCGATGGCCACCATCAACCGCGACACGATCTATACCAACGTGGCGCTCAAGCCCGACGGAACGGTGTGGTGGGAGGGTCACGACGATCCGCCCCCGACCGACGCCCTGGATTGGCAGGGTCGACCATGGAAACCGGGCCTGCAGGACAAGAACGGAAACCCGATTCTAGCCAGCCACCCCAACAGCCGCTTCACCGCGCCCTTCACCAACTGTCCCACCCACTCCTTCCGCTACAAGCAGCACCACGGTGTGCCCATCGATGCCATCATTTTTGGTGGGCGCCGAGCGACGTTGGCGCCCTTGGTCTACGAAGCGCTAGGCTGGAACCACGGCGTGTACACGGGCGCCAGCATGGCCAGCGAGCGCACCGCGGCCCAGGTCGGTGCGCTGGGCGAGGTCCGGCGCGACCCCATGGCTATGCTCCCCTTCTGCGGCTACAACATGGCGGACTACTTCGGGCACTGGCTGGACATGGGCTCGCGGGTGAAGTACCAGCCCAAGATCTTCCACGTGAACTGGTTCCGCACCGACGAGAATGGCAGGTTCCTCTGGCCAGGCTTCGGTGAGAACCTGCGCGTTGTCGAATGGATCCTCGCCCGCTGCCGTGGCGATGTCGAGGCTGTGCAGACTCCTATCGGCTACGTACCAAACCCGAAGGACATCGACATGACAGGCCTGAACTTGCCAAACGGGGCTATGGACAAGCTCCTCGCCATCACCCGCAAGGACTGGTTGGCCGAGGTGGACGCCGTGGGTCAGTTCTTCGACGGCTTCGGCACGCGCATGCCGGATGAGATATGGCACCAGCACGAGCAACTGCGCAGCCGGCTCCTGAAGTAGGAGGAGCGCCGCGCGCACAAACCCCGGACAAGAAAACACCCCCGCGGGTCACCCCGTCGAGGGCTTTTCTTTCGTAGGCTTCAGAGGGCACCAGGTGGCGCCTTTCTCGGCGCCGCGGGCCCACTCGCATGCTGCCTGTCTACTTCTTGCCCTTCTTCCCGGCTGGAGCAGGGGTTGCAGCCTCGGCCGCCTTGGCCGCGGCCGCCTTGGCATCCTCTGCCTCTTTCTTCAGCTTCGCCACCTCGGCCTGGGCCGCAGCGAGCGCGCCCTTGACCGCATTGAGTTCATTCTGCTTGGCGGTGACATTCTTCTGGGCTGTTTCGGAAGCCGTCTGGGCGGCCTGCAGGTCCTCCTTGCACTTCTGGTCCTCGCAGGCGGTGCCAATGAGGAGCGTTCCGCCAAGGACGAAAGACATGACGGCCTTTAGTGTTCGAGTCATAGCGTTGTCCCTACCTTTCTTTTGCAGAGGAGCGGCTCCCAGCGCGCTCCGCCGAGATTTGGCGCAGTCTTACGCACTATGAGGCTCGCTGTCAAATGAGTCTCGCCTGGGCAACTCGTGGCAAAATGCGCGCCTCCCCACTTATGTCACCCTGCACAACTGGTTCCGACCCTGTCGCTCCTCGCAACCGCGTCGCCAAAGTGTTGGCTTGGGTGCCCCGTCTGTCATTTCGTGTCCGGCTGCTCGGCGCGGTCTGGTTGCTCTTTGCGGCTCTGGTGGCGATGCGTATCCACGGATCGTCCATCGCCCTCTCCGCCAAGCTGTGGGCTCCGCAACAAGCGGACAACCATTACCTGGCACAGCCGATCCTCAAAGCACTGCACGGCCGCGCACCCTGGCTGCGTGACCTTCTCATGGCCAAGTCGCAGGCCATCCGCAGCGACGAATGGGCGATTTCCACCATGTGGTCCCTGGCCCAGTTCACGCACCACCCCCGCTTCCCGGTTCGCAACACGAACATCGCTGACGGGCAGAACATGCTGCTCATCTCCTGGGTTCCGGTTCTGCATCCTGCCTCCTTGGTGAGGCCCGTCACCTGGGGTTACCTCCTTTTCGGTTCGCAGGCGGGGCTGGCCTGGCTGTGGTGGTTCTCGCCCTTCTTCTGTTTCACCATGCTCTATCTCGCCCTCGAGATCGTGTTTCCCAGGCAGCGCTTTCTTCCCCTTCTGGGGGCGTTCTGGTTCTGTGCCTCGGCCTACCCCATCTGCTGGAGCCACTTTCCCGCCTACACTGTGGGCTTCGCGGCCATGGTCATGGTCGGCGTCCATCACCTGATCGCAGCGCGGTCTCTGCCCAGAGCTCTGCTGGCCGCGCTGGTCGCGGGGTATGCCGCTGCCGGCTTCATGATGCAGCTGTACCCGCCCTGGATGGTGCCGCTCGCCTACACCTTCACCGCGATGCTGGTGGGGGTGATCGTACGCGACCGGACTTGGCGAGGCGTTTCGCCCCGTCAGCTCACCCTGACCGGTGCTTTCGCCGCAAGTGTGGCGGTGGGGCTGTTTGGCTGCTTCCTGCTCGCGGTGTGGCCCGAACTGCAAGCCCTGGCTTCCAGCGCATACCCCGGCCGGCGCCGCCTCAACGGGGGCGACTACACACTGGCCCAGCTCTTTGGTGCCGTGTACAACTTTCGGACCACCCGTACCGCGCCCATCGGGAGCGCCGTATTCAACGCCAGCGAATCGTCGGGCTTTTTCCTCTTCCTTCCGACCGTCTTGTTCGCTGTGCTGTTGTTCACAAGAGCTCGGCGCCGCTTGGATCCCGTAGGCTGGGCGCTTCTGGGATTGGGGATAATTCACGTTCTCTACTGCCGCTTTCACTTTCCTCACTGGCTGGCTGACTTCATGCTGTGGTCCCACACGCAAGGCTTTCGCTCGCAGCTCGCCATCGGTCTGGTTTCCATCGTCTTGAGCCTCAGCCTGTTGCGACCCGATCCCGCGCCGAAGCGGCTTACCCTGCGCGAATGGCTGGCAGCATTCGGCGTGGTCTTGGCGACGGCAGGCTTCTATCTCTGGATCGGAGCATCCCTGCAACACATCAGAAATGTGTTTCCGAAGACGGTCCCGTTCGGAGGCGGGCGCATTCCCGTAGCCATGCAACTGGTGACGCTTCTCATTGCGCTGCAAGCCTTGTTGCTGGTGCTGGGCAAACGCCGCATCTTCGCCGGTCTTCTGACCGCCGAGCTGCTGGTCACGGCAGGCAACTTCAACCCCCTTTCGGTCGGTTTTCCTCCTGTGGAAGCATCTCCACTCTACAAGGCCGTGCAGCAGGTGGTGGAGGACGATCGAGCTATCGGGCTGGACAGCCTGTGGCTTGCTAGTGGCGGCCCCCCCGAACCACTGATTGGCACGATCCTGTCCACCATGGGCGGACGCTCACTCACCGGCGTGCATTTCCATCCGCAACTTTCACTGTGGCGTGCGCTCGATCCCTCGGACGCTTTTGGGCCCATCTACAACCGATACGCCGAGATCGCCTACTTCCAGCTCCCGCTCGCCGACGACCACATCAAGTTCAAGAATCCGAACGATGGCTCGATGAACGTGTATGCCTCGCCCATCCACCCCTTGCTCAGACGCCTCGGGGTTCGCTACGCCTTGACCTACGCCAAAGACGGCTCGTTGACTCAACCACCGTCTGTCCGCCTCTACTCCGGCACGGACAAGCCCTTCCGCATCTGGCGGTTGCCCTACGAGAACGACTAGTGCCTCCGGTCAGAGGAGCGGTCATGTTTCGGTGGACGAGGCGCC
>PMIX01000294.1 GCA_003158395.1 Myxococcales bacterium
CACATGGGGCAGTCCGCGTCGGCCGAGGGTGGCCCGCCGCAGCATGAGGTCGAGCAGCAGGGCCGCCCATTTGCCCTTCTCGTAGTAACTGACCGCGCGGTTGGCATAGTTGTCGGCGGGCTTGTACTGCTTGATCCACGTCTCGAAGGACAACTCAGAAAGGGGCGTGACGTTGCGGCCAGGTCGCCCGGCGTACTTGGGCCAGTCCTCGCCCAGGTCTTTCAGGTAGTGCTCGGGCGTGACTAGGCCAGCGCGCAGCAAGATGATGGCCTGCATGTATTCGGTGAAACCCTCGTGGAACCAGAGCAGCCGAGTGTAATTCTCGCTGGTGTAGTCGAATGGTCCGAGAACCCGGTCGCGANNGTGGATGATGAACAGGTAGCGGTCGAAGGGGAAGCCGCCGAAGAGCGCGCCGGTAGCGTCCACGATGCGTCGCAATCCGGCCAGCAGGCGCGGAATGTAGGCGTTGGTGGGGCCGGCAATGGTCACTTCGAAGCGCGTGCCGCCCTTGCGAAAAGCGTATAGGCGGTGGCTGCCCACCTCCACCGGCTCGTCCACGAGCGCGTCGTAGCCAGCGGCGTGGAAGCGATGGCGTGCCCCCCGCGTCGCGGGCAGGGCAGTGTTCAGGCGCCAACCCGCGGGCGGTTCGACATCGAGCACGCAGGGACGCGTCTCTTCACCTTCGACCAGGAAGTACAGGCTCGTGCCAATGAGGAAGGCACGGTCTTGGTCCAGAAACGAGGTGCGGACACTCTGGTCAAAGGCGAAAACCCGATAGCTGACCTGGATCGGCCGGCCGTTGCTGGCGACCCGCCAACGCAACTTGTCCAGTCGTTCGCAGGGCAGGGCGTGGCCCTTGCTCCTCATCTTCAGGTCGTAGATATGGCGCGAGAAATCGCGCACCATATAGCTGCCCGGTGTCCACGCGGGAAAAACCAGGTTCAGAACCGGGTGGTCGGGCAAGGCAGGGACATCCAGGGTGACGTGAAACTCGTGGCTGTGTGGCTCGGGCATGGCGACCCGATAGCGCAGGAGAGCGCGTGTGGAGGCAGGCATCCAGGCGAGATTACCAGGGACCTGTGCTCTGGTACGATATCCGCGTGTCTGCCGAACCCATGGTCTCGGTTTCCGTCGACCTCGATCCCATCGAGTGCTACTTCCGCATTCATGGGTTGCCCGGCGGGCCGGCGGACGAGATTCGGCATGTTATCTTGCGCCGGTGTCTGCCCCGCCTGGCTGACCTGTTCGCCCGACATGGCATTCGCACCACCCTGTTCGTGGTCGGGCGCGATCTGGAAGAAGACGCCGAGGGCCGCCGCATCTTGGCCGACCTGGCCAGCGCCGGCCATGAGTTAGCCAGCCANNCCGCCGGTCGGCTTCCGCGCACCCGGTTACGAGATCTCGGCTGAGGTGATCGAGCTGCTCTGCCAACGCGGCTATCGCTACGACTCGTCAACTTTTCCCGCCATCCCCTACTACTTGGCCAAGGCTGCCGTGCTGGGGCTGATCCGCCTGGCGGGCCGGCGCTCGGGGAGCATCCTGGGCAGCCCGGCGGTGTTGCGGGCGCCGCGCGAGCCCTACCGTCCGGGGGCCGACTCACCCTATCGGCGCGGCGACCAGCCAATCGTGGAACTGCCCATTGCCGTGACCCCGTGGCTTCGGTTGCATGTCATCGGTACCACGTTGGTCGTCGCGCCGGAGTGGCTGCGGCGGCGACTGGTGGCCACGGCACTGGCGACCCCGTTTTTCAATCTGGAACTGCACGGCATCGATCTGGCCGACGCCAGGGCTGACGGGTTCCCTGCGGCACTCGTGTCCAAGCAGCCCGACCTTCGCGTTCCGTTGGCCCGCAAACTGGCCGCGCTTGACGCCACATTGAAGGAAGCGCGCAGCCGGGGCGCCAGATTCTTGCCGCTGCGAGACGCGGCTGAACAGGTTCTTGGCGGCTTGCCGGGAAACTCGGGGCCAGCGCCAGTCGGCCAGGGTGCGCGTGAGCGGTCGCGCGAGCGGTAGCGACCAGCGTATAGCGGCCTGCGTGGGCGGCTCGCGCGACGCGCGCGCGAAGCGCGGGGTGGGCTGTCCGTCCCGAAGCCCTGTGGGTGAGCGTGAGCGGCACGCGACCCGCTCTCCGTCTTCCCGCAAAACGCCCACGAACTCGCTCACGCGCTCGCTCTCGAGACCCGCTAGCCGCGGCCCGCGGGCCGGCCCTTCGGGCGGCCCGCAATTGCCCGACCTCAAGCCGTAGCTAGAAAATTTCGCGGTTGAGCAGGCGGGACTAAGATCGTCTGGCCCATGGCCCGGCAGCAGACCAACTCTCTTCACGAGCCGCCCAGCGCGGAACGGGCCTTTGCGGCCACGGCCTACGACGGGCTAGGCCCGGCGGGCGAGCACCCGGTCCAAGCGGATGACTCTCTGGTCGGCCAGCGCATCGATCACTTCCAAATCCGCGAGCTGCTGGGTGAGGGCGGGATGGGCGCGGTGTACCTGGCGCAGGACATCTCACTTGGGCGGACGGTGGCCATCAAGGTGTTGCGCCGGGAACTGGCCAGTGATCAGAGACTGGTTGACCGGTTGGTCATGGAGGCACAGGCCCAGGCGTGTCTGCAGCACCCCAGCGTGGTGACCATCTATTACATCGGCAGTTTTCAAGGCGCGCCCTACTTCGCGATGGAGTACGTGCCCGGCTCCACCCTCGCCGAGCACATCGAGCGCAAAGGGCCGCTGCCCTGGGGCGAGGCGCTCGAGTACATTATCCAGACCACGCGGGCCCTGGCCGCGGCCCACGCGCGGGGCATGGTCCACCGGGACATCAAGCCCTCCAACCTGCTGCTGGGAGAGATCCCGGCCGGCGCGCAGGCCAATGCGATCAAGGTGGCGGACTTCGGTGTGGCCGCGCCCGCGGGTGCGGCCGATGACGGCTTCGTGGGCACGCCCTACTACGCGGCGCCCGAGCAGATCGCGGGCGAGGGGCCCAGTATGCGCGGCGACGTGTACGCGCTGGCCATCACTTTTCACGAGCTACTCACCGGGCGTGTGCCGTTTCAGGCCGAGAGCCTGTGGGGCATGCTGCAGCTCCATCGCGAAGCGCCGCGACCTGAGATCTCGGCCGATGCTGCACCCTGGCGTCTGCGCCATCTCATCCGCGAGATGATGGACCCCGATCCCCAGAAGCGCCCTGGCAGCTACGAAGATCTGTTGGCGCGCTTGGAGTCTGTGCGACCCAAGCCGCGCGTGGCTGGCGGCCTGGTGCCGCGTGCGGCTGCCTTGGCCTTGGATGTGATGCTCATTGCACCGGTCGGCCCGATCGCGGCCGCAGCCCTGGGATTGTCGCAGCAAGCGGCGGCGCAGATCTGGCCGTTGCTGTTTGGCGCCTACTACGTCCTTTCTCACCGCTTGTGGGGCAAGAGCATCGGCAAGCGCCTGCTGGGACTGCGCATCGTGGGCACCACACGGCCCGTGCGGGTGTCCAATCTGCTCTTGCGTTTCGCGGTCGAGTTTTGGGGCCCCCTGGTGGCGCTGGCCATCATTGGCTTGCAGTGGGGCGCGGCTGTGGATCTAGGGCCGGTGAAAGATCGTATCGCCGGCGCCAGCGTTCCCTTGTGGGATCGCAGCACGGGGGCCCTCCTTCGCATGTTGTTGGTGCCCAATCTGATCGTGGCTATCCCCTGGCTGGCAGGATTCCTGTTCGCAGTTTTCGACCGCGATCGCCAAGCGCCGCACGATCGAGCTGCCCACACGCGCGTGATCTACGAGATCCACGAGCCCAAACCAGCCACTACCCCTGTCACCGCGCCTGCCCCTGCCACCATCACCGCCCTCATCAACACGCGGTGGTGAATCTCGCGCGTGAGATGGTAGTCTGCTGGCTGTGGACTCTTCACGCCTGCTCGCGTTGCTGGAAGACATTCGGGCCGGCAAGACGTCGCCTGATGATGCCTTGCGCGAGTTGCGCGACTTGCCTTTCCGTTCCCTGGGCTTTGCCCATGCCGATACCCATCGGCACATGCGGACCGGATTTCCCGAGGTGGTGTTCGGTTCGGGCAAGTCTGCGGCGCAGATCGCCACCCTGCTCGGCGAGCTAGGGCGCGGCGGCGTGTTGGTGATGGCCACGCGGGTGGCGCCCGACGTGGCGGCTCAGGTGGCGGCGGTGCTGCCGGCCGTGCGCTACCTGGAAGTGCCCCGCATGCTGGTGCTGGGGCCGCCGCCGACGCCGGATCGCGGCCGTGGCGTCGTGGGCGTGCTTTCGGCTGGAACCTCTGACATTCCCGTGGCCGAGGAAGCCGCGGTCACCGCAGAAATGGACGGCAACCGGGTGGTGCGGATTTTCGACGTAGGCGTCGCAGGGCTGCACCGCTTGCTCGCCCATCGCGAGAGCGTCGAGGAGTCAGAGGTCCTGGTGGTTGTGGCGGGCATGGACGGCGTGCTGCCCACGGTGGTTGGCGGTCTGTTTTCGCGGCCCGTGATCGCGGTTCCCACCAGCATCGGCTACGGGGCGTCGTTCGGGGGCGTGGCTGCGCTGCTGACCATGCTCAACTCCTGTGCCACGGGTGTGGCTGTGGTCAACATCGACAACGGTTTTGGTGCGGGGCGACTTGCCTCGATGCTCAACCGGGTGCGCCAGACATGACCCTGCGCGGATTGCATGTGCATTTCGACCCGTCGTCCGGGATTGCGGGCGACATGGCGGTGGCGGCTCTGGTGGATGCGGGCGTTCCCGCCAAGGTGGTCAGCGACGCCATCGCGAAAATGGGTGTCCACGGGTTGAAGGTGGGCTTCGAGAAGCGGCGGCGTGGGGCCTTTGCCGGCAAGGGGTTCGTGGTGAGCTGGCCCGGTCAACATCAGGGTCACCCTGGCGGGCATCACCACCACCACCGGGACTACGCGGAGATTCGTCGCCTCTTGCAGCGGGCGCGGCTGGACGCAGAGACGAAGCGGCTGGCCGGCGACATCTTCGACCGAATCGCGCGGGCCGAGGCGGCGCTGCACGGGGTTGCCATCGATCGGATCGCGTTTCACGAGGTGGGGGCGTGGGATTCCATCGCCGACGTGGTGGGCGCGGCAGCGGCCATCGCGTGGCTGGAGCCTTCGTCGGTTTCGTCGACGGCCCCGGTGCTCGGCTCGGGCCAGGTGCACACCGCGCACGGATTGATGCCGGTTCCGGCGCCGGCCACCGCCGCGATTCTGCGCGGACTGCCGGCTCGCCTTGAAGGCCAGGGGGAGCTGACCACACCCACGGGTGCCGCCATCCTGGCCGCGCTGGCGCCGACCTTCGGTCCGCCGCCGCCCTTACGTCTCCAGGCGCAGGGATTTGGCGCTGGCACGCGCGAGGTTGCTGACCGTGCCAACGTCCTGCGCGTTCTCTTGGGTGAGGCGCTGGGCCGTGCCTTGCCCGAATCGGTGCCCGAGGTTGTCTTGCTGCAGGCCAACCTGGACGACATGAGTCCCCAGTTGATCGAGCCCCTGATGTCGGCTCTCTTTGCCGCAGGGGCGGTCGATGTGTGGACCACGTCGATCCTGATGAAAAAGGGGCGGCCGGCGTGGCAGGTGTCCGCGCTGGCGCCCCCCGATGGCGCGGGAGCTGTCGAGCAGGCCTTCTTCTGCAACTCCACCACGCTGGGGGTGCGGCGTGTGCGCATGGAACGCGCTGTGCTGTCGCGCTCGCTGGCAAGTGTGAAGACCCGTTTTGGGACCGTGTCGGTCAAGCTGGCTGCCGCTGGCTCCGGCGTGCTCAATGCCGCGCCGGAGTTCGACGACTGCCGGCGCCTCGCTCGCAAGGCGGGCGTGCCTGTCCGCACAGTCCTGGCCACAGCGGCCGCTGCCGCGGCGCGCTTTCTGCCGTCGGCAGGGAGGAAGCGGGGCTGATGGCTCGGACCCCGAGGGCGCACAAGCCGGCAGCGAAGAGGCGGGGAAGCCGGAAGGCCGAGCTGAGGCGGTCGCCACCGGCTGCCCCCCTGCGCGACCACCTCGAACAGATCGTGGACCAGGCGAACGTGCTGGTCATCGCCACAGACCTCGCCGGCAAGGTGACGGTGTGGAACCGGGCCATGGCCAGACTGACCGGTTTCCCTCGCGAGGCGGTGGTGGGTCGAGAATTGCGCCTGTGGCTCTCCGAGACGGGGATGCCGGAGTTGGCGCAGATCATGAAACAGGTGGCAGCTGGCGGGGACTTGGCAAACTGCGAAGTGCGAATGCCATCGGTGAGCGGGACGGTCGCGCGCGCGGCTTTCAATGTGGCCATCGTGCGTGCCGAGGGCGGCCAGCCTTCCGCCGTGCTGGCGGTGGGCCAGGACGTGACGGCCTTGCGCGTGCTGCAGAACCAAGTCATCCACGCAGAGAAGCTGGCTACGGTAGGGCAGATCGCGGCCGGCGTAGCGCACGAGATCAACAACCCGCTCACATCCATCCAAGCCTGTGTCGAAGCAGTCCTGCACAAAGCGAGCATGGCCACGCAGGGGTGCGTGCCCAACCAGATCGAGCCCGTCGACCTGGAACGGCTCAAGCGCATCCAGGACGGGGCCGAACGCATCCGACGTTTCACACACGACTTGGTCGGCTACGCTCGACCCTCGCGCGTCGAAATCGAGCGGCTGGATCTCAACGAAGTGGTCGAGCATGCGCTCTCCTTCTGCGAGCACGTTTTTCTGGAAGCCAAGGCCACGCTGGATCGGGATCTGGCGCCAAACCTGCCACCCCTGCGCGCGGTGCGAGACCAGGTGATGCAGGTGGTGACCAACCTGGTAACCAACGCGGTGCAAGCCCTGGAAGGAAAGGGCGGCGCGATTCGGGTTCGAACCTTCCAGGCCGGCGAGGCCGCGATCGGCTTGGCCGTGACCGACACCGGCTCCGGCATTCGCGACGAGCACCGGGCCAGCATCTTTGAGCCGTTCTTCACTACCAAGCCGGCTGGCAGCGGGACCGGATTGGGACTGTCGGTGGTGCGCAACATCGTCTACGCTCACGGTGGGCAGATCACCTTCCAGTCCAGGCTCGGCTCCGGTACGACCTTCGTAGTGACCCTGCCTGTCAGTCATCCCCTGTCCCACAACGTTGAGGGAGAGAAGTCGACCCCATGAAGCCGGAACAGCTTGCCGAGGCCCTAGAAACTGCAGCCAGCCAGCTTGGCGTGAAGGTTCGCTATGAGACGCTCGCCGCTGCCGGGCCGACGGGCGGGGGCGGCCTGTGCAAGGTGAAGGGTGAATGGTTCATCATCATTGACAAGAAGACCGCAGCCTCGGAGCGCGTGTCGATCCTGGGTGAAGCGCTCGCCACCATGGACACGGAACACCTCTACNNTAGAGGCCATATCGCGAAATTCCGGGCCAGCACAGCTAGCTCGGCTAGCGTGCGCGTGAGCGATAGCGGTAGCGGTAGCGTCCTGCGGGAAGCGGCCTGCGTGGGCGGCTCGCGTGAGCGGGAGCGACCAGCGGAAGGTGGCCTGCGTGGGCGGCTGACGCGACGGGCGCGCGAAGCGCGGGGTGGGAGGGGTGGGCTGTCCGAAGCCCTGTGGGGTGAGCGTGCGCGGCCCGCGACACGCGGAGCGCTCACGCCCTCGCCCTACGCTTTCCGCCTC
>PMIX01000203.1 GCA_003158395.1 Myxococcales bacterium
AACCCACTACCCTCGGCTCCGGAGTTAGGCAGCGACCACCACAGCCAGTAGCAGGCGTTAGCAAATCCCTGCAAGTTCAGCCGGTTACGAGAGATGGTCTTAGCAGCTCTTCGCAGCAAAATGCACCGATTAGCCGTCCATTTGGTGCATTAGTGGTGCAGGCTCCGCCGCCAGGCACCTGGACGGGCGGCACCATGGTGAAGGGACCATTCCTGACCGTGCGCGGGGTCGCGGCCAGGCTGGGCGTGTCGACCGCCATGGTGTACCGGATTCTTGAAGAGGGCGACCTTCCCCACTTTCGGGTCAGCAACGCCATTCGGGTGCCGGAGAGCGGGCTTGCTCACTACTTGCGGCGGCGACGACAGGGGAGGCCATGATGACGCTCCCTGCGGCCATCGTGACCGAGAGGCGCGTCGTGTCCTTTCGAGGTGGTCGATGAACCCCGTCCTCTACTCGACCACCCGGCAGAACTGGTGCACGCCTCGTTGGCTGGTAGACATCATCCGCAGCTTCCGCCCAGCCGGCATCGGCCTGGACCCAGCGTCCAACCCGCAGAGCCCGGTGGCTGCGGCAACGGATTGGCGCGAGGGAGCCCTGGAACGGTCTTGGCGCGGCCATGGGCTGGTCTACTTGAACCCACCGTACGGACGTGGCGTCGGGGCATGGACTCGAAAGGCCCGCGAGGAGTTCGCCGACGCGACGGGCTCGGCTGACGAACTGCTACTGCTCCTTCCGGCGCGGGTCGACGCAATCTGGTACCAGCGCGACGTGGGGAACTGCGCGGTCTGCTTCATCAAGGGTCGCATCCGCTTCTTGGGCGCGGCGGCGGGGGCCACGTTCCCATCCATGCTGGTGTACCTCGGCCACGACCACCTGCACTTCGCCGAGCACTTCAGTCGGCGTGGCGTCGTCATGGTCCCCGCCACATCAGGCGGCACCAACGTGTCGGTGATTCACGACCTCGTACCTGCTTCACCGACTGGCGCCAAGCCGGCGTTGATTCTGGTCGAGCCGTGAACCAGTGAGCCAGTGAACCAGCGCGCCCGCGCGCGCGTGAACAAAAAGGAGAACGTCATGAACAGCACGAACAGCCAACGATCCCTATCACTCATGCTACCTGCACGGCAGCCAAGCCCCCGAGCCACCTTCGACGCTGTGGTCGAGCACATCCGTCGCTTCTACGACGCTCCTGACTGCGTCCTCACCCTGCTGGGGCTCTACGTCATGGTGACCCACGTCACCGATGCGTTCGATGCCGTGCCCTACCTGCAAGTTGTCGGCGAGCCCGCTACCGGGAAAACGCGACTAGGTGAACTCCTGGAACTTCTGGCCTACGAGGCCCGCTTGGTCGCGCGCATGTCTGTCCCTGCCGTGTATCGATTTATCGAGGAGATGAAGGGGACGCTGATAATCGACGAGCAGGGAGCGAGCAGGCCGGAGATGCGGAACATTCTAAACGCGGGCTATAAGCGGAGCGGCAAGGTGATGATAGTTGGCGCCAAAGGCCACCTGCTGGACATACCGTGCTTCGGTCCGAAAGTCCTAATCGCCAACCACCCCGAACTCAACGAGGCTTTGGCGTCACGGCTCATCACCATTGTCAGTCAGACCGCGACACGTCCTCTTGAACGCTTTCTGCTTGGCCTCGCGGAGAGGAATTTTGCTCCGGTGGTCAGTATGCTGCGTGCCTTCGCAGATAACCACCGGGACGAAGTTGCCGCGCAGTACAACACCCTTCCACCGGTTGATGACTTATCCGACCGGGACTTCGACCTCGGGGCGCCCCTGCTGGCTATCGCGAACGTGGTCGACAGGTCCCCGGGCACACCCATCCGTCCTCTCATCGAGGCGCACCTCATCGAGTTGGCCAAGAGGCGCAAGGACAAGCGCAACTCCGAGAGCGAATCAGTCCTGCTCGCGCGACTCATCATCGAGTACACATCAGTTCCCCGCTACGACGCGAGGAAGAACCCACCGGCAGGTGAAGGGCTCTACTTGGCTTCGGAGCTGTGCGACTACGTGAACAAGACCGGGCTACTGGTGAAGCGCTTCCGTTCGACCAAGGTTCTCGCCGAAAGGCTTAGCATCTTGGGTCTCATCAAGTCCCGTCATGTTCTCGACGTGGACCCGGCGTGTGCCCCCTCCATGTCAGGACGACTGCGAATTCCGGAAAACACGAAGCGGCCGCGGATACAGCGCGTGGTCTACGCGTTCGACATGGAACGTGCCAGGTCGCTGGCCGGGGAGGTGGCCCATGCTTAAGTCTGATCCCTTCCTAGAGCGCTACCGGCCAGGGTGCCTTGACGACGTGGCCGGCAACCACCTGGCGAAACGCATGCTGCGGAACTGGCTCACCCGCATGGGCATACCCCGTACCGTACTCTTTTGCGGCGAGTCGGGTAGTGGAAAGACCACGCTGGCCCGCATCCTCGCGGCGGCAGCGGTCTGCCTCAATCGGAACCCAGAGCATCCCGAGCCCTGCGGTCGCGACGATTGTCCGTGCAGTCGGCTGCTCCGCGAGCCCATCATGTTCGGGCGCGGGACCACGTGCCGGAACGGCGTCGACATGACGGTCGACGACGTGAAGTACGACTTCCGCGAGTTGTACTATGGGGAGCCGGACGCTCCGATCATCATCTTCTACGACGAAATCCACCGGGCGCCCCAGAAGGTCCGCGACATACTGCTGACGCTGGTCGAGAAGTACCGGGACGACTACAACTTCGTGCTCATGGCATCGACCTGGGCCACCAACGAATTGGAACACGCATTCATCAACCGATTCCTGCGGGTAACGACAAGCGCCCCCACCGAGACCGAGATGCTGTCGCTGCTGAGACGAATCTGCGAAAAGGAGTCGTTCCCGTTCGACGACGAAACCCTGCTGAACATCTGCCGCGACGAGTGCTGCGTACCACGAAACTGCATAGTCACGCTCTGGACTCAAGCCTCTCAACTGTAGGGGGAGTCGCGGTGGTGGAGTTCCACGCTCGAAGCAGAGAAGGTCATTCGTCTGCGACAGACCCTCTGCCGGAGCGAGCCAGAATCTGAATCGATGCCGTCGGCTACGCCATCCGCGACGAGCCTCTCGGATTGCTGGCTCACTCTTTCTTTGCACGCATTGCCATACGTGGAGTCAGCGGAGCCGGGCGGTGACCATCAACGCTTGCGTCCGACGTGCCCAACTGAACGACTTGTTCGGTCGCCGTATAGATCGAATTGACGACCATGCCAGACGACATCACACCCGAACACATCCGCATCTACTCCGACTGGTTTGTGGATGAGCGGAGCCACTTCCACTGCAAGTATCTTGATGGAGAGCGATTCCCGCACAGGCCTAGGCGTCTGACGGACAATGATATCGAACGTCACCTGCGAGGCGATTTCTGGGTGGCGGTGCTGCGAGCGCCCAGCACGCGCATCTTGGCAGTTGATCTCGACGCGAAGGGGGGCTCCACCGAGGCCCGGCGAGCGATGCTCAAACGGTACAGAATTATCACGGAAATTCTGGCGCCCTCGCTGGTCGTTCGTTCCAGCACCAGCGGCGGGCTTCATCTGTATTGGTTTCTGACCGACGCGGTGAACACGACCTCCCTTGTCGCCATCGTCGCCCGGCGTTTTCGAGAAGCGGGTCTGGACGTCAAGTCCGCGGCAGTCGAGATTCGCCCCACGACGACACAGTGTCTTCGGCTGCCCTTGGGCCGTGGCTCCATGCTCCTCCAGCCCAACACGCTGGAACCGTATGCGGACATAGGGGAGGACGTCACTGCCGCAATCGACTTTCTCGCCGCGAGCGTGAGCCGAATACCGCTGGAGACTCTTTGGAGCGCGTTTGGCGCGCCCTCTGCGGCAGCCGCCCAGACATCACCTGCGTTTCCGTCGGGACCCTTCTTCGCCGGTAGTCCGGTAGACCATCCGGAATCGAACCGCACGCGTTCTGGTCATGGCGACAATCCCTTGGCTTCACGAGTTCGCGAGCTTGAGCAAAGCGGCATACCGGCTGATGGCCAGCGCCACAAGGCACAGTTCGACATCATCCGACAGTCGTATCTGGAGGGTCTCTCCGCGCAGGAGTGCACCACGCGCCTTCGGACCTTCCTCCACGGCCCTTTGAGCAAGAAGCACGTCTCACGAACGCTGCGGGAGAAGCCTGACGACGCATGGAAGGAAGCCCTCGCAACGATAGGAAGCGTCTACACAAACGGCGCGCGACCATCTGTTCGGGCACCGCTCAGCGAGCGCGAGATGTCGTTCATCTGGGACGTGACGGTACCGCTCCGCGGGCACCAGCGATACAGGCTGATGGAGTTTCTCTTCGACTTGATTCAGCGGTTCAAGACCGCAGGAGCGGACGTTATCGGCCTGCCAAGGGAGACGCTCACGAGAATGCCCGGTGCCCACACGGAGACGTACCAGCAGCGACTGGCCTTTGCACTGGCAGCCAGGTTGGTGGCCACCGACGGTGAATACCACAGCAGAAGGTGCCGCAGATTCCACCTTCTGCTTCCCCGTGACCCCACAGGCAGATTCACCACGCTGGACGAGGGCCTGGTTGACCGTGACCTGTCGTTCCTGTCCGAGCACATGCAATTCATAATTCGTGAGCGAGCAAGGACCGGGAAGCCGGGACGCAGGGCTGGACACACAGCGGGGAAGCCAGCCGCACCGAAGAGGTCGACACCCCCGGCACAGGAACATCCGACCCTGGAGTCCCCGTTCGCTCTTTCTTCGCCAAATCCATCGAACAAGTTAGGAAAGGAAGATGGGAATATCCCTATCCCCAGAGGGGATTCCCTGGATTCCCATCCTGGGTATCTGGACAGGAAGGACAGGAAGGACAGGGATGGGCACGGGGAAATCTCTAGTGCGGGGCCAGCCGGCCAGGCCAACCCGCCCAGCGAAACACACCACGGCGGAGCCAATCCAGAGGGACCGCCAGCGCCGATGGTGAGGCCCGAGGCCCCCATCAGCGGCGAGGCCGGGGCAGCCGAAGGTGCCGGGCGGACAACAGACGTCCACGGCGGGCACCAGGGCAGCGCAGGCCACCCCGAAGGGCGAGCAGACCCCAACCAGGCACCGGGCGGTGACGATGCGGGCGTGGCAAGCCGGGACCACAGTCCACCAGATTCCCACAGACCCATCAGAGGGCCGAACCGGGCGGACGGCGCCGGGTGCGACCCTCCGGGGGCAGACCACGCAACGGTCGCCAACGCCACACCGGCCGGCAGCACCACGACCACCGGAACCGCGCACCAAGGGCACCACCACCACCACGTCACGGGCAGGGCCTGCCGGAGCAGGCCAGACGCCAACCACCACCGAACGGTCCATCCGGGGGGAGCGAGCCGGGGGCATCACATGCCACCAGTCTGTAGCGCAGGGACGGGCAAAAGAACCGCGCAATGGATCTAACCAAGGAGCACCACGATGAAGAAGCACGCAGAGAAGAAATCCCCAAAACAAGATCCAGAAACTGGAAAAATGATCGGAGCCGGCTGCGCCGAAGACGGAAATGAGGGTCCGACGGCGGAAGTGCGGCTATGGCTCGATGTTCACGCTTTCATACGGCAAAACTTTGCCGACGAGGCCGTGCATGTTTCGGGCGAGCGCCTTGACAGGCTGTGCAGCCTGGCGGAGACCCTCGGTGGTCTCAAGAAACCGCTGGTGCAGGTGCTGGCAGACCGCGCCAAGGATGCGCAGTTTCGGATGGCGGTAGGGAAGGTGGTCAGGGAACGCACGGTGCTGGAGGCAGGTCTGGACCGCGGATTCGAAAGGCTGGCGGATGACGGCTACTCGGTCGGGCAGCGGGCGGGTTGCTGCAGAAGCTGCGCCCAACGGGGATTGGAAAGAACAGCGCGCAAGACGAACGTGATACCTGAGGGTTACGTGTTCTATTCGGAGGAGGATGGGATGCAAATGGACAAGGAGGGTTCCGTCTACGTAGCGTACGGAATCACCTGCCCGCAGGTGTACGAGGAGGGCGTGCGAAAGGTGGGCGCCCACGCGGCGGAAGTGTTCCGACGGGCTGGACTGATAGTCGAATGGGACGGATGGCATCGGACGGCACTCCTATTGAAGCCGCGCCTAGGCTGACCGTACCAGGTGCACCCGCAGTCCGTGGCCCAGTCCCGCACATCCACGGCAAAGACCGAGACGGGCACCCGCTCACATCAGTGGCCCCAATAGCCGGGCGCCGATGCCGGAGGCGGGGGGGCGCCGGCAAAGATTTGGCACCACTGGCACCACTGGCACCACCGGCACTGTGGCCCCCATGGCCGGGTGCTGGTTCCGGTGCCGGTACCGTGGCCGAGGGTGGTGCCAGCAAGGGCAGGACAGCAGCATGGTCCGTTGTCGGGTCGACGCGTTCTTCGTAGCAAACGACCACGTACTCGGTGAAGAAGATCAGAAACGAAGTCGTCCGCGTGCCGAGCGTCATAACGCGCCAGCCGTCGGCTGCCGCCGCCGCACCGTCCCAGACGCACCCGCCGTGCGTCGGCCAGCCAGCCCTGCCCCCGGGCACCCCACTCATTCGGACCACGAGACAAAATCCGGACCACGACCCGAAAGGTCACGAATGGCCCGAGCCAATCTGGAGTGCATCCAGGATCTGACG
>PMIX01000278.1 GCA_003158395.1 Myxococcales bacterium
GGCTCCAGGCTCCAGGCTTCAGGTCCTCCGGTCGAGAGCGGCCAGACTTCCTCAAGCCTCTGGCACCACACTTCGGGCCACGTTCACGAACCCACGAGAATCGCGAGGGCCACGCCGATGCGATAGGTGAAGGCGCTGTAGCGCTCCTCCTTGTGGATGGCGGGACTTGCCACCCTACCAATGGACCAGGCCGGGGTGGCGAAGCCCTCGAGACGAAATCCCTGCCACACGTGCCCGACGGAGAAATCGGCGCCGAAATCGACGACGGAAGTGCCGCTGTCGAGTGCATCAGGCGAATGCGCGAGCGAAATGGCGGGATTGGCAAAAGTGAAGAGTGGGCCGGCCGCCCACGTGAAGGCATGGTGAGCGGCCCCGCCGCGATACCAGGCGCCGGCGCGAATGCCCGACATCTCGATGGGCCTGTGCCCTTCGTTTTCCGAGGTCCACAAGATGGCATCGTAGTCCTGGAGCCATTCGTATCCCGCGCCGGCCCACACGTGCTCGGTCAGCGAGAACGCCAGCATCGGGCAGATGCTGGGAAAATCATACGGTCGAACGAGAGGTGGCGTGAGCCGCAGCTCGATGCTCATTTGGGTGGCTTCACTTCTGCGGGGGGCGACTCCGACGAGGCCCGAGACCAGGAGTGTGGCTATGATCAGGCGGCGCACGGAGACACCTCGCCTCTACCGCCAGCGACGCCAGCAGGCCAAGCCGAGCAGGGCCAGGCCGCACAGGGGCAGCACAAAACTGTGCGTCGACCGGCCGCTCGGGCTCACCGAGCAGATGGAGTCGTCGTAGACGTAGACGTCCTCGGTCCCGCGATAGTCATGAGGGGCAGCGAGTGTCAGACCAACGTCCGGATCCGACGACGGGTTGTAGAAATTGACCCCGAATGAAAGCATCAACCGGGTCAGGCGATCGCCAGCCTCGGCCAATCCCGAGAACGAGGGGACGTCCCCAGCAGTGATGGCGCCCGAGTACATCAGCACGCGATCGGTGTTGGTCCCGTCCGAGAACGCCAGCTCCGCATCACCGTGGGTAATGCCGAAGATTCGCCACGAGAACGAACCATATCCGCCGGAAGAGTTGCCGGCGCTTGCCATGCGCGACGGCACGACCGGCACCGGGGTAGGGAAGGACAAGGCGACCGGGCCCAAAGCCCGGCAAATCGTTCCGCCATCCGGTGCCGCCTCCTGGCTGATCCGGAAGGCGAGGAAATACCAGCCCTTCTGCACGTAGTACGAAAACACGTCGGCAGACGCGGTCGAATACGGGTAGCCGTTGGCGGTTAGCCAGTCGGTGAAGGACGACTCGGTGTCTGCCTTGAGCTGCACCCAGTCGAGAATCCCTACCTGGCCGCTGGCGACCACCGTGGTTGTGTCCACCGTCGCGCTATTCAACGCGGCACCGCCGCCGCAGGCAAGGCCGTGGTGTTCATCGACCCTCCTCTTCGTCGGTTCGGACAAGGCCGCTGCGGTCGTGAAGGCCTGCTGGTCGGTCAGCGATGGCTGCCGCGACAGGGTCGCGGGCACGGGCAGGATCAAGCCGAAGTTGGTGGACGTGCCGCAGAAGATGGGTTGGAACACGTAGGTTTCGACATTGTCCTTCCACACCAGGATGACGTCTTGTCGGGAATCTATCGTGATACTCGGACCGAATGCAGCGCCACAGGCAAAGGCCGCAGTATCCGCGAGGAGCCCCGCCACGCCAGCCGCAAGCGCGAGCCGGCGCTTCATGGCCGCACCTCCGGGTAGGCACAGCGGAAGCCGACGTTGGGCGCCCACGAACTCGGCAGACCTGGCTTGCGACAAGTCGTGCGCAGCGAAGGTAGTTTTTTCATGGTCCGTGTCCCCCGCGAAAAACCATGATGCCACCGAAGCCGGGCGGAAGACGAAATTCGGCAATCGGCGCGGAAGCGCGTGACGGAGATCACCCCCGGTGTGCCTCGTCACGAGGTCATCCGGAACAGAATCACCTTCGAGGAAACAATGATGCCCCCCACCCGGGACGAACCGGTTCTATGCGGCGAGCGAGAAAAGCGGCGGATCGGGGAGGAGCGTCAAGACTTTCAGAATCGCGTTCCCTCCTAACTTCCTACCTGCTGCCGCCCCGCGCTGTAGACTGAGGCATCCGGTCAGGGGCAACGAGATCGACTTCGCCGATCTCCCGGGTCCACCATGGTCTGGCAACGGAGTGGAAGCCCGGACGGGCCCCTATCTTCCGTTTCCGCAACCCGCTAAGATCAGAATCTTTCTTCCCCCGGCAGAGGATGGGCCAGCGGACGTAACGCGCCTAATCTGCCAGGTGGAAGTATGATGGATTGTCGTGAAAGCCGGCTCTGTTTTTCCTGCGCATAACAGCAATTCGGGGGTCAAGCCTGACAAGCCGGTTGATACGATCATGCAGGCCGGCCAGATCGTAGATGGAAAATACCGAGTCGATCATTTGCTTGGACAGGGTGGGATGGCGGCGGTGTGGGCCGGTACGAATGAACGTACGGGCAAGCGAGTCGCCCTGAAGGTGATTCTGCGGTCCTTTTCCACCACGCACGAAGCGGAGCACCTGGTCTACAGCGAGGCACTGGCCGCAAGCCGGGTGAATCATCCCAATGTCGTGACGGTCTTCGATGTCATTGAACACGAGGGAATGGCGTGCATCGTGATGGAGCTGCTCGACGGAGAGCCGTTGGGCACATACATCGCTCGCCACGGATACCTCAGCGTCAGCGAAGCGACCTCGCTACTCATACCCGCGATGCGTGGGGTTGCCGCCGCCAACTCACTGGGTGTCGTCCACCGCGATCTCAAGCCGCAGAACATCTTCATCTGCATCGGGCCCGACGGGCGCGTTGTGACCACCAAGGTGTTGGATTTCGGCATCTCGGTCATGATGGAACGAGTGGTGGATCGCTCGGCAGGGCCCGTCCCGGCATTGGCCATGGGCACGCCCGCCTATATGTCTCCCGAGCATATTTCAGGTGAGACACGCATCGATGAACGCGCCGATGTGTACGGCTTCGGTCTGTTGCTTTATGAGGCATTGACCGGACGGATGGCTTTCCCAGGTGAACCAGGACCTGAGCTCTTTTCCCGCGTCTTGAAGGAGACCGCTCCGCCAGTAACGCTGTTCCGTCCTGATCTGCCGGCTGGTTTGGTGCGCATCATCGGAGTGGCCATGGCCAAGGAGCCGGACCATCGCTATTCGGATCTGAACTTGATGGTGAGCGCCCTCGAAGACGAGCTGCGGCCGCCCAACTCGGTCCCGCGTACGCTCACGCCGCTCGCCGGAGTGCCCTCGTTTGTCTTGGGCGATGCCAAGTCCGGGCAGTCCTTGGTGCAAGCCATTCTCAAGATGGAGCCGTCCGGTCAGCATCAGGAGACAAAAATGCTCTTCGCCTTTCCCCTGGGAAAGGAGAAGGAAAAGAGCGCCACCAACGGCGGATCGAATCGCGAATCGAATGATAGCTCAGAAGAGAAAAGGCCCCTCCCAGCCACAGGTCGCGAGACGGTCCAACTGCGTCCGGGGCCTCCGCTAGAGACGGGATCGCTGCCAGCCACGGGTCGCGAGACGATCCTGCTGCATCCGCTCCGGAAGGCACTTCTTCGCCTCAAGTCGGTGACCTCCCTTCGTGCGAGGTTGCTTCTTGCCCTTCGCCCCCGATCGCGCGCCGCCTTTCGTGCGAAGGCTCTCTCAGTTCTGCGTAGTCGGCGCGGGTTGGTAGGCGCGGGGGTTGCGGTCGCGCTGGTTTTCGCGGTTTGGATGGCCACGCGAGGCGCCCATCACGCGCAGAGAGCTACGCCACCGGTCGCAGACACCACGCCCGGAGCGGGCACGCTCGCCGCGCCGCCCACTGTTCCCGCCTTCGTGCCAACCGCCATCGTCGTCCCCCAAGCGCCTCCGGCCCCTCTGGCAACCTCGCCATCCCCACCTGCGCCAGGCACGCTCGCAAGGGCCGCACACAGCAAGCCCACGAGCCATGCGCGCGCCACGCCGGTTGGTCCCGCCGCTCCCAGTGGTTCACGCGTGGCGCTGCCAGACAACTCCAGCGACCGACCGGCTGGGCACCAGGCAATGCGTGGCGCTTTGAGGGGGCCTGGACCCGCGCAGGCGCGGTCACCGGCGCCACGGGATGAAGCATCGGCGAAATCCGCGGCGCCGCGTGCGGGAAAGCTGTCCGCGGACGATTTCTAGCGTCGTCCATCGCCGCGTTGCCACCTTGGGGCACGGCGCATTGTGCAGCCGCCTGGACAAAAAAAACCGTGAGTGAGAGGGCGTCTCCCCTCACTCACGGTCCTAGTAAGACCCTTGGGCGGCCCTGGCTATTCGGTAGGGGCTGTGTCGTCGGTACCCGGGTCGTCGGGAATCGTGATCACGTCTGAACTGATGCTAGTCGCGGTCCCGCCGCCGCGCCCGGTGCCA
>PMIX01000082.1 GCA_003158395.1 Myxococcales bacterium
CCAAAGAACCAGCTTGTGGGGAATGCGTAGGCGACCAAGTCCAGATACGGCCACCTCTGCGTCCCCAGGTGTTCGTGGCGCACGAAGAGTGCCGCGCCCGCGATCGCGCCCAAGAACCCACCGAACGAGCTCAAGCCTTCCCAAAAACGCAGCAGGCTCCAGGGATTCGCCAGGGCGTCGGCGGGAAAGTAGACCAGCCGATCGACGAGGTGCGCGCCGGCGAAACCGCCCAGCAGGATCCAAATGGTCAGGCGTTCAGCCGTGGCCGGGTCCAGGCCCCAGCCTTTGGCTCGGCGCCGAATCAGGCGCATCCCGATCAGGATGCCCACCGCCACCAGCACGCCAAAGGCGTGAATGGTGATAGGGCCGAGCGACAGGCTGGGCTGCGCAAAATAGCGGATCATGGCTTCGCAACCCCACCCGTTACGTAGTACCGGCGTGTCCATTCGGCCATAGCGATGCCGGCAGCCACGGTGACCGGGAACGAGTGGTTGATGCCATACATGGGAATGGCCACGATGTCGTCGACCTCGGCAAGCAGTTCCTCGGACACGCCGCTAGTCTCGCTGCCAAACAGCATCACGCATGCCTCGGGAAGCTCAGCCCGCCACAGGTCCACGCGGGCGTGCTCGCGCTCGAAGGCGATGAGCGGCAGCTTGCGCTCGCGCGCCCACGCCACCAGCGCCTGCTCGCCGGGAAGCTTGACCAGGTTCTCGTAACGCTGCATGCCCATGGCCGCGCGCTCGTAGTAGGGTTCGTCTCCCACCAGCAGGATTTCCTGGACCAGAAACGAGTGGGCCACGCGGATTATGGCGCCCACGTTGAACGGATTGCGGAAACGCAGGATCGCGATGCGCAGCGGCCGGCGCAAGGTCTCCAGGCTGGCCCTGACCTCGTCAAGCGGGAGTTCGAACCCAGGAACTTTGGCCACGGTGGCGCAAGGGTAGCACCCTGGCGTCCGATTCGCCCTGCATCGAGGCCTCGATGCCCCTACCGCGGGACCTGCATGTTGACCGTCGGGCTGGCTCTGCGGCCGCGCATGCCCCCAGGCCCCCAAAGGAAAGCGGCCGCGACGGCCGCCGCCATCACGGCCAGGATGATGACCCAGAACCACTTCGATCGCGTGACCGGCTCGGCCACTTGCCGCTTCTGTATCAGCAGGCCCAGCGTCGCCTTGGCCAGAATCTCCGCCTGCATCTTGCTGGCGACGGTATCACCGGGGAAGTGGTCCAGGCGATCGCGGTAGCAGCGCCCGGCCGCGGGCAGCAGATTCGATTGCAGACAGTACTTGGCGAACTCTTCGTGGCGGCTTGTGTCCTGCCAGTTGGTTTCCACCTGCTGCCACAATTCCTGGCCCCGGGGAGTCAGTTGGGCGCGAGGGTCAGCCAGGCTGGGCTTCCACAGCGCAAAGCGCAGACCGCAGCGCGGGCAGGCCGGGGCGCCACTGGCGCGCGTGTGGCCGCACTTGGGACAGGCTGCCCGGTCGCTGCTCTCGCTCATGGCTGCTGAATAACCCGGCTCGGCCCGTCACCCACGGCGCCCAGGCTGGCACGCAGCGGGACTGGCATGAATATTATGGCGAACGTCACGAAGACCAGCCAGAAAAGCCCGGCTCGGCTGGCCGGCAGGGGTCGATCGTCGACCGGCGGATGGTCGATGCCACCCGACAGGCGCCGCAAGAGCGCGAGCAGGACGAACCACATGAGCCAGGGCATCCCGGCCGCAGCCGCGATGTTGACGGCGGAAACCGGCAAGCCGCCCAGCCGCGCCAGCTCGGCGGTAGCATCGACGTAGACCGCAACTCCGACCCCGAATGCGAAAAGGGGCAACAGATTCTGCAGGATGCGCGAAGCCCGGCCGTAGCGATTGCCGAAATAGGCGATGGCCACATGGCCGCCGTCGAGCTGACCCACGGGCAGAAGATTGAGCATGGTGACCAGCAGCCCGGCCCACCCTGCCATGGCCGTCGGGTGCAGCATCACGTCGCGGCCCCCGGAGGGCAGCCACGCGCCCAGGATGGCCCGCTTGAGAACCGCATACAGGATGGAGTTCCCCTCCTGAACGCCGACCCCAACCAGGGGCTGCACGGGAGAGATAGACAGTCCGTATATGAGAACCGGGATGGCCACGGCCAGCCCGGCCAGCGGCCCGGCCGCGCCGATGTCGATAAGCTTGCGCCGGTCGGAGGTCCTCGACTGCAAGATGACCGCGCCCATGGTCCCGAATAGCCCGATGCCCGGCGGCAGCGGCACGAAGTACGGCAAGGAAGCAGGCACGTGATGCCGCCGAGCAGCGAGGTAGTGACCCATCTCGTGACAGAGCAGGATCGCCATCAGCGGCAGCGAGAACGAGAGTCCGTCCTGCAGGGGAAACATACTGGCATAGGCATGACGTTCCAGCGCGCCCTGCATGGTGGTGGTCAGCAGCGTCGCCAAGAAGAGAGCGAGATTCAGGGTGGGCATGGGGTTTCGTCTAGGTTGGGAGCCGAACGGCCAATGCGCCAAGTCCGCGCGCCGTGCGGTTAGACTATGCCGGCGAACGGCTCGCTGCCATCGCTCTCATTCTCCCTCCCGGCGCTGCATCGCCGCCATCATCTCCTGGAAGACGCGCCGACGGGGATAGGCGTCATCGTCGAGCATTCCACCCAGCTTGCTCAGGGCCGCGCGCGCGTCGTCGCCGCACACGCTAGGTACCTCGACCTGCACGCGCACGTGCGCGTCGCCGCGGCCGCCGCCGGGCGTCGGGAACCCCTTGCCGCGGACACGAAACACGCTGCCCGGCTGCGTGCCGGCCGGAATCTTCATGCGCACGCGTGCGTCCAGGAGGGGCACCTCGATCTCGGTGCCCAAGGCCGCCTCGTCCATGCGCACCGGCACCTCGACCACCAAAAGCTCGCCCTCCTGGCGATAGAATGGATGCGGCCGCGCCCTAACGATCACATGTAGATCGCCCGCCGGCCCGCCGCGCCGGCCAGGCGAGCCTTGGCCCGCGACCCGTTGCGTGCAGCCTGCCTGCGACCCGGGCGGCACGCGCACCACGTACTCGCGCTCGCCCTCTGTCAGGCCGGTGCCCGAGCAGGCCTTGCACCGCACTCGCGGGATCTGCCCCGATCCGGCGCAAGCCGGGCAGTCACGCCGCGCGGAGAAGAAGCCCGCTTTGTGCCGTTTCCATCCCTGTCCCGAGCAACGCGCACAGGGCTGCAGGCCCGCCGCCCCGCCTTGGGCGCCGGTGCCGCCACAGACGCGGCAGTCCTCGCTGCGCTGGAAGCGAATCGTCTCCTGGCACCCCAGCGCCGCCTGTTCGAAATCCACCTCCAGGGTGTAGCGCAGGTCTTGCCCGGCGGCCCGCTTGCGCCCCAGCCCGAACAGGTCGCCAAAGATCGAGTCGAAGAACTCGGTGACCTTCTCCAGATCGGCGCCGTCCCCAAACGGCAAGTCGCCGGGTATGTCGCCCAGGCGATTGTAGCGTGCCCGCTTCTCCTCGTCGCCCAACACCGCATAGGCCTGCGAGACTTCCTTGAACCGCTCCTCGGCCGCGGCATCGCCCGGGTTGCGGTCGGGGTGGAACTGCAAAGCCAGCTTGCGGTAGGCAGCCTTGATCTCGGCCGCGGGCGCATCGGGTGCTACGCCCAACGTCTTGTAGTGATCGCGCGCCACGACGGGCTACGAGGAATTCTCGGACGAGGGCTCGGGCATACTCCCACCCTGCATCGCTCTGAACAACATGTGGGCCTCGCTTTCCAGCTTGAAGACGGCCTCGCGCGCGCGAGCCGCGTCGCCCGAAGATATCTCAAACATACGCTTGCACTGGTCGAGCGCTGCCTGCAGTCGCGCCTTGGCCTCCACGTCCAGCTTGTCACCGAATTCCTGCAAGGCACGCTCGGTACCGTAGATGAGCGTGTCGGCGCTGTTGCGCAGCTCCGCCCACTCTTTCTTGGACTGGTCCACCTGGCGACTCGACTCAGACTCGGCAATGAAGCGGGTGATCTCGACCTCGGAAAGGCCCGAGGTGGGCTGGACCCCGACGGTCTGGGTCTTGCCTGTGCCCAGGTCCTTCGCCGCCACGCTGACCATGCCATTGGAATCGATGTCGAATGACACCTCGATCTGCGGCGCACCCCGCGGCGCGGGCGGGATCCCGGTTAGTTGAAAGTGCGCCAGGCTCTTGTTGTCCTCGGCCATCTCCCGCTCGCCCTGCAGGATGTGCACGTTGACGTAGGGTTGGTTGTCCACCGCTGTGGAAAAGACGCGCCCCCGCCGCACGGGAATGGTGGTGTTGCGCGGGATAATCCGCGTGAACACGCCGCCTGCGGTTTCGACGCCCAAGGAGAGCGGGGTCACGTCGAGCAGCAAAACGTCCTGCTGTTCGCCGGAGAGCACCGCACCCTGCAGCGCCGCACCCACGGCCACCGCCTCGTCGGGGTTCACCGAGCGCGACGGCTTTCTGCCAAAGAAGCTCGACACCAGCTCCTGCACACGCGGCATGCGCGTCTGACCACCCACCAGGATCACTTCGTCGATGTCTTTGACTGTCCAGCCCGCGTCCTTCAAAACCTGCTCGATGGGTGCAATGGTCCGGCCCAGCAGATCCTCGCACAGGGTCTCCAGCTTGCCCCGCGTGAGCGAGGTGATGAGATGCTTGGGCCCGTCGGCGCCCGCCGCGATGAAAGGCAAGTTCACCTCGGTCTCCAGACTGGTGGACAGCTCGTGCTTGGCCCGCTCGGCTGCCTCGCGCAAGCGTTGCAGGGCCATCCGCTCGCCCCGCAGGTCGATGCCCGTCTCCGCGTGGAACCCGTCGGCCAGCAATCCCACCAGGCGCGCATCGATGTCTTCGCCGCCCAGGAAGCCATCGCCGCTCGACGCCTTGACCTGGTACACCCCTTGGTGCAGATGCAGAAGCGAGATATCAAAGGTGCCGCCACCCAGATCGAAGACCGCAATCTTGGCGTCAGACACCACGCTTAGGCGACCAAAGGCCAACGCCGCGGCGGTGGGCTCGTTGATGATGCGCTTGACATTAAGGCCGGCGATGCGCCCCGCGTCCTTGGTGGCCTGGCGCTGGCTGTCGCCGAAGTAGGCGGGCACGGTGATGACCGCGTCGACAACCGTCTCGCCCAGGTACTCCTCGGCAGTCTTCCTCATCTTGTCCAGAACAAAGGCCGAGAGCTGCGCCGGCGGATAGTCCTTGCCCTTGACTCGCACCCATGCGTCACCATTGGCTGCGGCCACCACCTCATAAGTCGAAGCCTTGGCATGACGCTCAACTTCGGCATCGGCGCGTTTGCGCCCCATCAGGCGCTTGACGGCCGACACCGTGCACTCGGCGTTGGTGACCGCCTGCCGCTTCGCGATCTGGCCGACCAAGGGCTCGCCCTCGCCCGACAGGGCGATCACCGAGGGTGTGGTGCGCGAGCCCTCGCTGTTGGGGATGACCAGGGGCTCCATGCCTTCCAGCACGGCCACGCAGGAGTTGGTCGTCCCGAGATCAATTCCGATGGTGCGGCTCATGAGGTCTTGTCTCCCGTCCCCGGGGCGCCCGGCGCGGCGGGCGTGTCATCTTCGCCAGTCACGTCAATGTCGACCCCGCCCGCCGACGGCCCAGCCATCTGCGCTTCGTTCTCATCCGGCCGACTGGTCTCGGATGGCGGGGCAGGCGGCGCTGATGCGACCACGACCATGGCCGGTCGAAGCAGCCGCTCCCCCACGCGATAGCCCTTTTGCAGCTCATGCAGGACTGTGCCGGGTGGCACCTCGACACTGGGCGATTGCGAGATTGCGTCGTGCAGGCGCGGGTCGAAAAGCTGGCCCTTGGCCTCGATGGCTGTCACCGAATGGCGGTCGAGCTTCGACTTGAAGAGGCGCAAGACCA
>PMIX01000032.1 GCA_003158395.1 Myxococcales bacterium
TGCCTGTACGGCGTGGACAAGAACTCTTTCGCGGTCAGCCTGGCCAAGCTGTCCCTGTGGCTGGTCACCCTGGCCAAGGAAGAGCCCTTCACCTTCGTGGACCACGCCCTTCGCCACGGCGATTCGCTGGTCGGGCTGTCGCTGGACCAGATCCGCGCCTTCCACTGGAAGCCCGAAAGCCAGCTTGAGCTGGTGGGCAAGGAAATCGAGACCGCCGTTGACGAGGCCCTGACCCTGCGCCTGCGCATCCTGGAACTGGCGCGCGAGCACGGCAGCGCGGTCACCAAAGAGAAAGAGCGCCTATTGTGGGACGCCGAGGACGCCCTCGACCGCGTGCGCGTGATCGCGGATCTGATCGTGGGCGCATTCTTCGCTGGCGACAGTGACAAGGCCAGGCTGGCAGAACGCAACCGCCGTCTGGATCTCGTCAGCCCCTGGCTGCGCGACGGCGGCCCGGTTCCCGCAGAGCTGCGCGATCTCTGCGACGAGCTTCGCCGCGACAGCGAGGGACGCAAGGGCATCCCGCCCTTCCATTGGATGACCGAATTCCCCGAGGTGTTCTACGGCGAGCGGCGGGATCCCCTGGACAAGGATCGCGTGAACCGCGCAGCGTGGATGGATGCGTTCGTGGGAAATCCGCCGTTTTCCGGGAAGAACGGTATCAGCGAAGCTGGCGGCGACGCATACCTGCCGTGGCTACAGCAGATCCACCCCGGCAGCCACGGCAACGCCGATCTCTGCGCGCACTTCTTCCGCCGCGCCGACTTCCTGCTCGGTCAGCACGGCACAATTGGCCTCATTGCCACCAACACTATTGCTCAGGGGGACACGCGCAGCACTGGCTTGCAGCACATCGTGAATGGCGGCAGCGCAATCTACGATGCGGTTCGCAGTATGAAGTGGCCCGGCGAGGCCAACGTCGCCGTATCCGTTGTTCATCTTGCCAAGGGCCACCTGGCCAAAGTCTCCGGCCTGCGGCATCGGCTGGATGGGAGCGAGGTCGCGGCGATCAACTCCCGCCTGCGCTCCAAGCCCGAGCGCCCCGATCCGCATCCGCTAGTCGAAAACGGGGACCTATGCTTTGTGGGTAGCTACGTACTGGGCATGGGCTTCACCCTGACGCCTGAGGAACGAGATGCTCTCGTGAAGAGGGACCGTCGCAACGCCGAACGGATCTTCGCCTATCTCGGTGGTGAGGAGATAAACACCAGCCCTACCCAGAGCCACGACCGCTATGTGATCAACTTCGGCGAGCTGCCGCTGGAGGAGGCCGAGAAGTGGCCCGACTTGATCCGGATCGTGCGAGAGAAGGTCAAGCCAGAGAGGGACAAGCTCAAGAACAATCCGGACGGCCGTCGGCGGAGACGGTACTGGTGGCATTTTGGTCGTGTGACACCGACGCTTGAGGCCGCACTCAAAGCCGCCAAGAGGTGTGTCGTAACCTCCGGCATCAGCAAGCATCGAGTGTTCGCCTTCTCACCGGCTGCGCGCGTCTTCAGCCACAACGTCTACGTCTTCCAATTCAGCGCAAACGCGCCGTTCGCGGTCCTTCAGTCGCGCATGCATCTGGCCTGGACAGCCCTGCTGGCTTCCGGGTTGGAGGACCGAGGGGGCTACCGTCCATCCGACTGCTTCGACACCTTCCCATTCCCCGCCGCCGCAGCCCTGGCCCCCACCGGCGACCTGGAAGCCATCGGTGCCCGCCTCTACGAAACCCGCGCCCGCCTGATGGTCGAGCGCAACCAGGGTCTGACGACAACCTACAACCAGCTCAAAGACCCCGCCTGCGACGACCCCGAGATCCTCGCCCTCCGCCGCCTCCACGAAGACCTCGACCGCGCAGTCCTCGCCGCCTACGCCTGGCCCGACATCCCCGTCCCCGCCTACGAGACCCCCACCACCCCCGCCACCCGCGCCGCCCAAGAATCCTTCGAAGACGAAATCATCGACCGCCTCTTCGCCCTAAACGCCACCCGCGCCGAACAGGAGCAACTCCAAGGCGCCGGCAAGGCACCCACAAGCCCCGCCAAGAAAGCAGCCCGCAAGAAACCCGGCGGCTCTGACAACCAACTCGATCTCACCGACCAGCCCGCCCGCAAAAGGCCGAAGTCATGACCCCGATCCAGGAAGCCCGCGAGGCACTCGACCCGGGTAGAGGGCCAGCTACAGTCATGGTGGCGGGCGTGACGGATCACGTGCGCGAGATCGCGAAAATGGTGGACCGGCTGGACGCATGCCCCAAAGCTGACAGCGCAGCGGGCAACGCCGGCTTTCTTGAATTTTCGCTTGACCCTGTTACCTTAAAAGGTAACCATGCGGACCTTGGCAACGCGAAGTGCTACGATGATCCCAGGGACGGCCATTGCCAGTAGAGCCATACAAATCTTTCGGACAGGGCAGCGTGTCCTTTTTGTCCGTCGAGGGGGAAGGTGCCCATCGAGGGAGTTCTTGGATGACTGCCAGAAACCGCAGCGAAAGAAGTTCGACGGATCCTTTGACACGCTGATCAGAATGGGAGCGCCGTACCACAACGAGCAAAGATTCAAGGCACTGACTGGAAAAGGAAAACCGTTGTGGGAATTCAAGGAACACGATCATCGAATCTACTGTCGTCGAGTGGTACGCGGAACTGCAGTAGATGTTGTGCTTCTAAGAGGATGGGTGAAAGACAAGACGAAAGGCAAGCAGGAGAACGCAGAGATAGAGAAAGCTTTGAACCTTCTGAAAGAACTGGATAGCGAAAGAGACGGCTAATTATGAAAAATCACATCCACGCCCCCGATCCCGATCTGGAATCGCTGGAAGAGATGAGCCTTGCAATGGCGCAGGCTGAGATCCAGATCGCCATGGACGAAAGCGGCCTGAAGAAATCCGAACTTGCTGACAAGCTTGGTCGGCCTAGGTCCTTCATCAGCAGAATCCTCAGCGGGAATCACAATCTGACCATCCGAACGATGGCGCGTGTATTTGGAGCCTGTGGGTTTGAGATTCGATTCAACCGCGTTCCTGTTGAGGTGGTTTGGAACATGGACGAACCTCGAACCGTAACCAGGATCCCCGCACGCGCGGGGGTCTCCCCTATGAGCGTGACGACGGTGACGCTCGTAGGGAAGACCCCCGAGCAATTTTTCGCTGTAGGCTAGGAGTTTCGCGTGGCGTTTCAACTTGATATGAAGGCGGTCGCAAGGATCGCCAGCAGAGTTCATTTGACGGAAGTCCGCCTCATTGGACTTTCCGCTGTCAGGGTGTCCGACAGCGACGAGAAGCAGCTTCAGGCCAAGGTAGAGCCATCCTGCACGGCGAGAATAGCGGGACCCGATAGAATCGATGCCACTTGTCTCTACAAGTTCAAAGGCTCCGATTCAAAGCGCGACCTGGCAACCGTCGATGTCACCTACTTGTTGGTGTATCGAACAGAAGGAAGCGATCCCATTGATGAATCCGATCTGGAGCATTTCGCCAACGCGAATGGCGCGTACAATTCTTGGCCCTTCGTTCGCGAACTGCTTCACTCGATGACCTCGCGAATGGGATTCCCGCCCTTTGTTCTGCCGGTATTGTCTTTCTCCCCTCCACGTCCGCAGACGTCTCATCACGTCCCTTCGAAACACGAGAAATAGCCAAGGTCGGCCAGGGCGCCGCGCCAACCATCGCTCGCTCGGCACACGGAGGGCGAGTCGGAGGTCGGGCGGCAATCCTTCCTCGGCGGGATCCGGACCGTGGGTCGAACGTAGTCTATTCCATGCCTATATCGTTGCTTGGCAAAGGAAGGTGCTACATGTGGGCGATAGAGGGTTTGCCAGGCGAGCGGGTTGATGAAATAGTCGCGGCATGTCTGACGATATTGAACGGCCGAGTTTTACAACATGGTTTCTCGCGTTCATCGCAGCCGAACTTGGTATTGTGTACTGGGGATTTTGGGGTCAAGTGGTAAATCGCCCCCCACTGTGGCAAGTCATTGCAGCCATGGTTATATTGGCTGCGTTGTATGTTGTGGTCTACCAGTGGCGTTTATGGAAGCATCGAGCAAAACGACAAGTGGATGGGGACGCACAACTAGCCAAAGTCAATGGTGAAACACTTCAGCTATTACCCACATGGAATTCACTCGCTGGCATGACACTGCACAAAAAGATCGAAGGAGCCGTCTTCGTAAGAAGGAAAATAGCGCCGACGGACTATGTCTCAGCCACCTTTCGTAATTACACCAGATTTCTAGAATTTTGCCCGAAACAAGGGAAGGAGACTTGGCGGCGAGAGGCTTGGCTGGTCGGGGCGATTCAAGATCCCGTTGTGACCAATGACCTTCAGCGGGAGATTGAGGCCGTCAGTGTGTGCGCCGAGGGGCAACACAAGGAATATCAGAAGGTTCTCGTGATTGTGCTGGTTTACAGATCCCTAGACATCAAAGAAAAAGGGGAGCTTTTGCACCAACTTGAAGCAGTTAAGGCTAATGGTGGGTTGTCAGCAAAACTCAGTTTCCAGGTTTGGGACAAGAATGATCTCTAGATTTCTTGATCAAGCAATGACGCCTCAGCAACGCCTCACCCGCATGCGCCGCATGTTCGACAAGAAGCGTGCCGTCTTGCGCGAGGACTACGACTTCTTTGCCGGAGCGCGCGTCACAATACCGCCAAAGGCCAAGAAGAAGCGGCGCGGTAAATGAGTTTTGCAAGCAACGATATAGGCATGGTCTATTCGACGCTGAGGCTGTGGAGCGTCTCGACCTTCGAGACTCCGAGCAGGCGCATGGCATCGCGGAAAAGTGTCTGGCCCTCCAGGGTGCTCGCGAGCAGCGCACGTGTGAACCGCTTGCTCGCTCGCACGGCCTGGGTCAGGTAGAAACTGCCGCCGCTGCCCTTCGCGCGCTCGCGCAGCCTGTCCAGCTCGGCATCGAACGCCTCGGCGAAGAAGGGTTTGCTGATGAAACCAGCGTCGTGGAGTCTGCGCAGGATCACGAGACTGCTGACTTTGAATCGCCTGGTCAGGCGGCTGACCTCGCGGTCGAGCTGGTTGCTCTTCTGGTAGTCGGCGCGCAGGACTGCGAGCGGCACCAGGAACTCGGCCGCCACCTGGTTG
>PMIX01000071.1 GCA_003158395.1 Myxococcales bacterium
GAAGGAGATCTACGAGCTGCTCGAAACCGCCACCGACCGCTGTGAAGACGTGGCCAACATCATCGAGGGCGTGGTCCTAGAGAACTCGTAGGCCCGCCTGTCGAGCATGAGTTTTTGGTCAGCACGACATGGAGGGTTGGTCTGTGTCTGAGCTTACGCTACACCATCTGTGCGCAAGGACAGCCCCGGGCTTCATATGCGCAAGTGCGGCGCCTGTTGCCGCCTGCCGACGGCGTGGTCTGCGCCCCAGCCATAGGGGTGCGCCCCTGACTCAATCTCCGTCCTCAGACAAGAGAAAGCGCGACGCAGCAGGAAGAAGATCGGGCCTGTTCTTCTTCTGCCGCCTCGGCCGGCAGCCGAAACCTGCTGGCGATTGAGGACAGCTGAGGTCCGAATACCAATTTCCATTCACCCTCTGTGCACGTCTTCTTGTCCGGCGTACCGGCGGAGACGTCTCATACCTTTGCAGCCAGTCAAAATAGGACTCGCCAAGGATGAATTCGGCGGTATGCTGACCAGGGGGGCCAGCCATGGACGCGAGTCAAAGGTTCGCTCGGCAGGCGCGCGACACACGGGAATCCGCTGAACGTGCGGGTGATCTGCACGCGCGCATCGATCAGTTGCTGGAATGGCAAGCCTGGCAGCAGCGCCTGTTCGAGGCGATCCGTGCAGTCAACGATGAGAGTTCCAGTCAGCGAGGCACAGCGTTTTTCGACACGTTGACCGCCCGCCTGGCCGTGGTGCTGGGCGCCGACGTGGCCTTCGTGGGCCAACTGGGTCTGGACGGTGCCAGCATGGACATTGTCTCAGTCTTCGGTGACGGCAAGCGCGCCAAGCCGTTCTCGTATTCCCTGGCCGGAACCCCTTGCGCCCAGGTGATCGCGAACCGTGTGTACGCACACAGCAAGGACGTGGTGCGCCTTTTCCCTGAGGACACCTTGCTTGCCGAGATGGGGATTCACGCCTACGTGGGCGTGCCGTTGCGCGACGCCGACGGCAGAAGCATCGGTATCCTGGTGGGCCTGTTTCGCCGCGACTTGGACGACGTGGAGTTGGCCGAATCGGTGCTGCTGTTCTTCGCGCCGCGGGTGGCGCTAGAGATTCAACAGGCGCGCTCGGAAGATGTTCTTCGCCAGCGCGACGAGGCCCTGCACCGTCTGATGGACTCGAACGTGGTCGGCTTCGTGGTGGCCGATCTGGAAGGTCGCATTCTCGACGCCAACGACGCGTACCTGGCCCTGACCGGCTTCGATCGCCAGGACTTGGCTTCAGGGCGGATCCGCTGGCCCGAGATGGTGCCACCGGAACGCGTCTCGGACGAACCGACGACAGTGCAGCGACTGCTGGCACAGGGCTCGTCCAGGGCGTGTGAAGTAGAATGGGTACGCAAGGATGGAACGCACGTGCATGTCGTGATGGGCGGAGCGCTCCTGGATGCCAGCAATGGGCGCGTCGTCGCTTTCGTCCTCGACCAGACGGAGCACCGTCGGGCCGAATGCGAGCGGCAAGAGGTGCTAGCGCGCGAGCACGCGGCCCTGGCTGAGGCTGAGGAAGCAAACCGGGCCAAGGATCGTTTTCTGGCAGTGGTGTCCCACGAACTGCGCAACCCCCTCTCGCCCATAACCTCGGCGGTGCAGGTGCTCAAGGCCATCGCCCCGGCAGATGAGCGCGTGCAGAACGCGTTGCGCATCATCGACAGGAACGCCCGCCACGAAGCGCGTCTGGTGGATGACCTACTCGATCTGTCGCGCGTCGCCCGAGGCACACTGAACATCGAGCGCAAGCCGCTGGACCTGGGCCGTCTGCTGGTGGAGGTTCTGGGGACCATGCACGAGGATGCGAACCGGTCGGGGCTTCACCTCGAAGGCACCTTCGAGCCTGGCCTGTGGGTGAACGCAGACGCCACGCGCATGAATCAGGTCGCCATCAACCTCTTGTCGAACGCGCTCAAGTTCACCCCAACCGGGGGGCGGGTCACCGCGCGCCTGCAGCGCCACGGCGACAGTGCGTGCTTCAGCGTCGAAGATACGGGCATCGGCATCGAGCCTGGCCTTCTGCTACGCCTGTTCGCGCCATTCGTACAGGGGGCCGGCAGGGCGTCTCGACCGGCTGGCATGGGCATCGGGTTGTCGATCGTGCGGTCGCTGGTCGAGTTGCACGGGGGCAGTGTTCGGGTGGAAAGCGAGGGCCAGGGGCGGGGAGCACGTTTCATTGTCGAGTTGCCCACCATCGCGCCGCCGCCGGCCGCGGAGGCGCCTGCCCCGCTTGCGCCAGCCGGGCCACGCATCTTGGTGGTCGAAGACAACGACGATGCCCGCGAGATGGTCGCCACCTGCCTGGGCATGCTGGGCTACTCGGTCGCAGCCTGTGCGACCGGCGAGGCAGCTCTGGACTGGCTTGGTCGGGAGCAGCCCGGCGTGCTCCTGGTCGACATTGGGCTGCCCGGAATCGATGGTTACCAGTTCCTTCGCGGGGCGCGCCTGGTACCAGGGTGTGCCTCGATTCCTGCCCTCGCGGTGACTGCCCTTGGGGAGCCGGACGACCTGAGACGTACGCGCGAGGCGGGCTTTGCCGGGCACGTGGTCAAACCGTTCGATGTAGACGAGCTGGCGCACCGGATTCACACCCTGCTCGTCGATGGACGCTCCGCGGGCGCGCCGCTGGCCTGACCGGCGGCTTGCAGGTCTAGGTTCCGTAGTCTCCCTGGTCGACTTTCGCCAACCGCTTGCCTTCGAAAGTTAGGACTATTGTCAGGGTGTAGGGCCCGAAGTCGTAAGTCCCGAGTTCCCCAGCGCCCAGCAGGCCGTGCGCCTGCGCGCCGAGGGACGAGGTTCGGTGTTCGGGCCGCTGCCGGCGTGGCTGGAAAAAGCGAGCGCCGTGGATCTGGTGGCACTAGAGGCAGGTTCCACACAGGTGATCTTGGAGGCTCCCACGTTGGCCGAGGCGGTTCCTGACCGCTTCGCCCAGGGAGACTTCTTTTCCGCACTGGACCCGAACGAGACGGCCATCGACGTACTGGAGGAGAGTCTCGACGACGCACTTGCTGAAAACGCGACCAGCGAACGCTTTGACGGGGCGCTGGTCAAATCCTTCGCGGCGTTCGGCAAGCTGTTTCGCCATGGCATCGACGGACTGGAGTTCGACGGGAAATCCAAGATTCGAGTAGATGCAGCCGGTCTGAACAGGCTGGAGCGCCTACAGCAGAAGATCCCAGCGGATCAGCGGGTGATGATAGTTGGCAAGATCGAAATGCTCCGGCACACGGGGCGCATGTTCACGGTTCGCGTGGAAGACGGGACGGAACTGCGTGGCGTGGTCGCGAGTGACCAGATTTCGACCGAGGATCTGAGCAGGGTGTGGGGGCACATGGCGCGTGTGTCTGGGTGGGCCAAGTACCGCACGTCCGGCGACGTCCTCCGCATCGAAGCCGACGCGATCGAGGCGGCGGAGGATGGGCTGCTGGTTCTGTCGCGCGTGCCTATGCCGTTGCTGCCCGCGCTCGACATCCGTTCTCTTCACAAGCCCCAGGGACCGCGATCGGGGGTCTCGGCGGTCATGGGGCGCTGGCCGGGCGACGAGACGGATGACGAAATCGACGAGCTTCTCACCGAGCTTTCATGACAGGACGAGAGCTGCTGCTACTGGACACGAACGTCGTGGTTCAGGTGTGTCGCGGCAAGGAGACCAGAGACCCCAACAGAATGCAAGGCGGGCTACGACAACGTCGTGGTCCCGCGCGAAGATCACGCTGCCAGTCCACCCGAGATTTGGTGAAGAAGTCGCGGTCCAGTGGTCCTACGGTGCGCGCGCAGTGCGGATCGAGACCGACCAGCAGCTGCGGCTGATCGTACCGCTGGCGTGGACTGATCTGAAGCCACGTCTGTTACCAGCGGAACACAACGGGCGGCCAGTTCATCTGCTTTCCGAGGCGCTGTTGGAGCTTGCGGCCTGGGTCGTAGCCAGAGAATCCGGAAGGGATAGTGAAGAAGTTGGCCATCGCGACGGAGAGGACGAGACTTTGGGGCGCGAGACTGGAGGGCGCGATGGCGAGCAAGAGCGAGCAACGGCACGCGAGGCAAGCGAGCCGGGGGAAAGCCGTCCCGTCTGCAGTCGGCAACAAGGAGATCAGCCAGCTGTTGCCGTGGTGGAACAAGCTAGTTCACCAGCGGTTGCTGGCCGAAGCGGCACTTGTCAAGAATGTTGTGTCCACGGTCATGCCTCCTCGTCCTCGAATCGGATCTGAAACATGACGTTCAACTGGTGGAGGGCCTGCGCGATGGAAGCTGATGGATGGGCCCAACGGGTTTGTTCGAGGGTGCTGAGGGTGGCTGCAAGTTTGAGCTTGAGGACCGCCTCGGACTGGAAATAGCCACCGCTGTTCAGCCGGATCTTTTCCAGTTGGCCGTTGACCGCCTCCACGGTGTTAGTCGTAGACAGCGAGCGGCGGATGCCGTCGGGATACTTGAGGAAGACCAGATAGTGGTCGCGTTTCTTCCGGATTTCGGCAATGAAGGCAGGGGCGACTTTGGCGAAACGGTCGCACAGTTCATCGAATTGTTTGTTGGCGACCTCGATGTCCCAAAGTGTCTTGATGGTCCGGATCTTGTTCTGGAACTCGGCCGCGTCGTCCTTGGGAAGATGGGTTTTGGCGTTTCTCTGCATGTGGACAATGCAGAGCTGGACGTCGGAGGTGGGGAAGAGCCCCTTGTTCAGTGAGAGCAGGCCGGAGAAGTCGTCTTGGACGACGACCATGACACGGCGGAGACCGCGCTCGGTCAGGCCGCGGAGGATCTTCTTCCAATCCTCGAGGTTTTCGCGGCCGGGCTTGGAGATGCAGGAGAGGACGCGCTTCTTGCCATCGCGGCCCAGGCCAACGACGACGTAGATGGTGGCGGGGCGGATACGGTCGCTGTCTCTGATCTCGACGTACTTGCCGTCGACGAAGATGGCGAGCATGTCTGGCTCGATGGGACGGCTGTTGCGCAGTTCCATTTCTTCGACCAGCTGGGCAGAGACGGCTTCGAGCTCCTTTTCAGAGACGGGCAGGCCAAGGTGTCGCAGGGCAGTCTTGGCGGAGCTGATGGAGCGGCTGGAAAGCAGCAAACCGAGCAGCAAGGACTCCATGTCCTCAGAAAAGCCCCGCTGGTATTTGGCGGGCAAGAGGCTAGGCCTGAACTCGCCGGTGCGTGAACGCGGGACGCGCATCTCGACGGGAATGCTGCCGACGCTGACACTCCGGTCGTAGGCCCCGTTGCCTTTGTCCCCCGGAGAGCGAAGAAGAAAGGCTCGGCGCTCGGATTCTCCCAAGGACGACAAGACGAGGCCGAGTACCTGGCGCAGCGTGAGGCCTTCGAGATCGCCGGCGGTCATGTCCTGAAACTCGCTGCCGAAGTGGTCGGGCAACCGGGCTGGTGATAGTCTCTTGCTTGGACTGGTTGTCATACGACGCCTCCTTGAGGTGGTACTGGTCCACGACCCCAGGGGCTCCACACCCTGGGGTTTCCTTTTCCTAGGACCATCTCGTAGCCACACGGACGGCTGGGCGGCGATTTCGGCACCGCTCCGGCGGCACGCCAGCATGTCCATCATGCCGTTGTACGGGACCAGCGCAGCGCCCGCAACGAAGGGAGCCTCCTTCTCCTTGCTGGGCGAATATGTCCGCT
>PMIX01000130.1 GCA_003158395.1 Myxococcales bacterium
TTTGAGGGTTCCCATGTGAATTGACTCCAAGAACGCCCCATGTGAGGGGGCGGATTGGTTGCTGTTCTTGGGTGCGGCATTGGCGAACGGGCGGAATTCCGCGGGGAACTCACCGCATTTCCGCTGGCACGGCCACTGCATTCCCAATCAGGCAGAGACGCTTTCACAGCAACCAAAGAAAAAAGGAGAAACCGCCATGTTCAAGAAATTCCTCATCGCACTGGGAATCGTCACCCTGACCAGCACATCAGCTTTTGCCGCCAAGGCCAGCCACAAGGCGCCCGCGTCCATCTCGGCCAAGAAAGTCGCGCAGGCAGACTCGGCCAAGCCGGCTGATGCCAAGGGCAAGAAGGGCAAGAAGGGCAAGAAGGCTGCCGAGGAGAAGGCTCCTGCGCCGGCTCCCGCCCCCGCCAAGTAACGAGCCTAGCTTGCACGACCCGCCGCCCGGGACCCGAGCGGCGGGCTCGCGTCTTCAGCAGCGGGCCGGCACAACTCGGCCAGCGTGAGCGATAACGTGAGCGTAAGCGACGAGCGGATTGCGGCGCGCGTGGGCGGCTTGTGTGAGCGTGTGCGGTCCGCGGCACGCTCGCCGTCTTCCGCGTGACGCCCACGAACTCGCTCACGCCCACGCCCACGCGGGCCGCGAGCCGCTATCCGCGACCCGGCCTATCCCGCGCTCCCAGATTTCCAGACAAACTGTAGGTAGCTTGTTCGCCGGATCAGACGCGGCCGCGGCAGAACGCGGGGCCGCGGCCGCGTGCGGCTCCGGGAAACAATCTGAACCTCGCCCGCGCAACCGCGGCGCGCCCCTGCCGATAACCCGGCATGCGTGTCCTTTCGCTTGACCGCGGATGGTTGCTGTTGCTGGCCGGCTGCAGCCTGGTACCCAGCGGAAGAATGCCGGCCGTTGCTGGGGCTGAACCGTCCGGCGGCGGCACCTGGCAACCGGGCTGGCTCGAGATTCATCACATCGATGCAGGCCAGGCGTCCAGCACGCTGATCGTGGGGCCCACGGGCCGGTCCATGCTGGTGGATGCCGGCGAAGCTGACTGGGAAGCGGACGACGGGGCCTTGATTGTTGGACCGTACATCAAGAACGTTCTTGGCTCCTCCCATCTGGACACCGTCCTGGTCAGCCACTTCCACCTGGATCACACCGGCTATCCTGGTCACGGTGGCCTTTGGCACCTGTTCAACCTGCAGGGCTTCACCGTGGGCAAGTTCCTGCACCGCGACTTTTCGCGCTATCTGGGCGAAAATGGGGGAACGCTGGCGCGCTGGCGTGGGTATCTTGCCGGGGAAGGAGGGACTGCGCTGCACCCTGAAATCGCCAAACTGGGCGATGGTCAGATTGATCTCGGGCCGGGCGTGTCCGTTCGGGTGGTTGCTGTGGATGGCAATGGACGGCTTTCAGCCCAAGGACTGGCCGGCGATCCGGCCCCGCCCAGCGAAAACGACTACTCGGTGGCCTTCGTCTTGCGCTTCGGCCTGCTCGACTACTTTTCCGGCGGCGATCTTTCGGGCGAGACCCTGGTATCTGATTTCGGCTACTCCTACCACGACATCGAATATGTCGCGGCTCCATTGGCCAAGGACGTTGACGTCTATCGGGTGAGTCACCACGGGAGCGACCATTCATCCAGTCCCACCTTCCTGGCCGAACTGTGGCCCCGGGTCGATATCATCGAGGTGGGCGACGGCAACCCTGACGGCCATCCCCACCAGGCCGCGGTTGACCGTCTCGCCGCCACCGGCGCTCTCTATCTCACCGAGCGCGGCAATCCCGACACCAACCTGCGCGGCGGCCGCGTGGTCGGACACGTTGTGCTGCGCACCACAGACGGCATCGACTACTGGGTGGCTGATGACCACCACGTTGCGGCGGATCCGCCCCGAGTTGATGCGGACGGCGATGGCTATTTCCAGGAAGCGGATCCGGACGACACCTCGCCCCTGGCGGTGCCGGCGCCCCGAGGCGGCACCGATCCGGCCCACCAAGCCTCTCACTAGCCCTGCTCCGGTGTTGGACAGGGGGGGTGGACATCTCCTCAAAGCCAGCATAATGATAATGATCCGTCGCTAGGAGCCGCATTCATGAAGATGTCCCGCTGTTTCCTGTCGCCCCTTGTCGTCTTCCTGTTCGTTCTCGCCCTGTCTTCGCAGTCCAGTCCAGCCATTGCCGCGGGGAAGTCCGGCAAGGGTCAGGAGACGGTGAGCAAAGTTGTCGAGATCAATAAGCAGGCCCTGGGCCAACTACAGGCGGGCAAGTACGAGGCCGCGCGCGATGCCCTGTGGGGCGCCATCTCGGTTCTCAACGACGCGAACATGGCTGACCATGAGATCTGCGCGCGAACGCATGTGCACCTGGCCGCCGTCTACATGACGGGCTTCAACGACAGAACCAAGGCCATCCGACAGTTCGTGATGGCTTTCAAGATCAACCCCAACATCAAAATCACGCCGCAGGTGGAGACCGCTGCCTTGGACGAAGCCTACGACGCAGCCCGCAGCCAGGCCAACCTTGCGCCGGCAGCTCGAACAACTGCGGCGGCGGGGGCGTCTGGGGGCAAGCCTCCGGCAGGGACTGGGGCGTCGGCTTCGGCGCCTGCAGTCGATGAGCACGCGACTTCGGAGACGTCGGCTGGTGGTCCTTCGCCTGCGACAACCACTGGCGGCCGTCGTGGATCGCGCGGGACCAGGAGATTCGTGGACGTAGAAGAGCCACCGCCGCCGGCAAGGATTCCCGAGCCCCTGTATTGCCCGTTGCCCAGCGAGGTTCCGCCCAAACACGACATCCTTGTCCGCTGCACCACGCAAAAGCAGCCACGGCGTGCCACCGGCACGCTCTTCTATCGTGAAAGTGGAGCTGAGGAGGAGTTTACGCCGCTTCCTATGACGCGATCACCCAAGGGCTGGCTCACGGCGACTGTCCCGGCCNNAATCTGATGCCCATCGTCGACGGGGCGGCGCCCTTGAACAACTCGGCGCTGGTGCTGCTGTTGGAGGGCAAGGACACGAGCACGAGAACCGAACCCATGGCGGAGGACAAGGCCCCGTTGGAGGAGATCAACCAGCAATACCAGATGGACGAGGACTTGCGTAAATACCACCGCCGTCTGGCCGGGTCGGTATTTCTCTCGGTGGGCGGCGGCACGGGATCGACCTACCACGGTCCCGTCAATCTGGACAGCCATGACATCGGCGTCGACGCGAAGATCCTCCATGTCGGCGCGGGCTACTCGCTAGCGACCCTCTTCCAACTGGTCCCGGAAATCGGCTACCAGTTTAGCGACCGGTTCGCCATGTCGCTGCAGGCTCGCTATCAGTACACGCCGCCCGACTCCACCGGATGGATACCTAAGCCCGGCGTGAAAGCTCCTCCGACGAGTGCGCTGGCTTTCTTTCTCCGCGGCCAGTACGCGTTCTTCACTGGCGGGAACTTTCAATTCTTTGCCTCAGGCGTGGCGGGCGGCGGGCAAAGGGCCTTTCTGGGCTATGTTGCAAAGAAGTGCACGCAGACTCTGGCACGTATCTGCCCCGCGGGGACCGACCACAGCGACACGATCAGCGGTGGGCCAGTGGCTGTGGGCGCGGGGGTGGGCATCATGTACCATCTAACGCGCTGGCTTGCCCTCTGGGTGGAAGGGCGTGGCATGTCCAGCGTGGCACCCATCATTGTGTTGGGCGAGTTCAACGGGGGCTTGGCCTTCGCGCATAAGTTCGAGGCGGCGGGCCCTCCGCCCCCGAAGGAAGAGGGCGGCGGGTGGGAGAGGCCGCCGGAGCAAGCGGAGGCGCCTCCGGCCGACGCGCCTTCCTCAGAATAGTAGCGCCGATCGGGGGCTCCGGGGTGGAGGTTCAGGCCCATCTCATCCACGCGCGCGTCCTGGCTCGCTATCTGGGCCTGGATGGCGCGCAGATCACGCCTCTCGGCAGGGGCCTGGTCAACCAGACCTATCTCATCCGTCGGGGCGGCACCCGCTTCGTCTTGCAACGACTGAATCCGGTCTTTTCCGCCGCGGTCAACAACAACATCGATGCGGTCACCCGGCGACTGGCGGAGCTGGGCATGGAGACACCGCGCCTGGTCCCGACCCGGGACGGCGGTCTGTCGGTCGACATGGGGAACGAGGCCGGACTGTGGCGGCTGCAGACCTACGTCGACGGTGTGTCCTTCGACGTGGTGACCAGCCCGGGCCAGGCGCGCGCTGCGGGTTCTTTGGTGGCGCGTTTCCATCGCGCGCTCGACGGGCTCGACCACGAATTCGCCGGCATGCGCTTGGGCGTCCACGATACCGCCCAGCACATGGCCAGGCTGCGCGAGGCGCTGGCTGTCCACCGGGACCACCGTCTTTACCGGGAGGTCGACGCCCTGGCCGCGGATCTGCTGGCCGCGGTCGATGATCTGCCGCCTCTGCCGAGCCTGCCCCTCCGCGTGTGCCACGGCGATCTCAAGCTGAACAACATCCTGTTTGCCGGGATCGAGCCGCCTGCGGCCGAGCAGGCGGTGTGCCTCATAGACCTGGACACGGTGGGGCCGATGGCGCTGGCGCATGAGTTGGGCGATGCCTGGCGGTCGTGGTGCAACCGCGGCCCCGAGGACGCCCGCGAAGCCAAGTTCGACGTGGAGATCTTCCGGGTCTCCTTCGAAGGGTTCCACGATGCCTTGGGCCGAACCCTGGGCGCCGGCGAGCGTCGCGCTTGCCTGCACGGCGTCGAATGGATCAGCCTCGAGTTGGCGATGCGTTTTGCCGCCGATGCGTTGCTGGAGTCGTACTTCGGCTGGGCGCCCGAACGCTATCCCGGTCGGGGCGAGCACAACCTGGCGCGTGCGCGCGGGCAATGGGCCCTGCACCGGGCAGTCTGCGCGACCCGGCGCGAACGGGCACACATTCTCGAAATCTGATTACACGCGTACCCGGCTCAGGCCCTCCATCAAGGCCTTGAACTCGGGGAAGTCCAGGCTTTGATCGCCGTCGGAGAGCGCCTTGTCGGGCTCGGGGTGAACCTCGATGCTGACGCCGTGGGCGCCGCAGGCGCGTGCGGCCCAGGCCATGGGCGCCACGTAGGGACGCTTGCCGGTGCCGTGGCTCGGATCCACGACGATGGGCAGGTGGGTGCGCTCACGCAGCACCACTACGGCGGACAGATCCAGCGTGTTGCGGGTGGCGCTCTCGAAGGTACGAATGCCTCGTTCACAGAGGATTACTTGGCCGTTGCCCTGCGCCAGGATGTATTCGGCGGCCGCCAACCACTCTTCGATGGTGCTCGACAGGCCGCGCTTGAGCAGCACGGGCCGGTCCACCTTGCCCACCGCCGACAGCAGGGGGAAGTTTTGCATGTTGCGCGCGCCGATTTGCAGGATGTCTGCTTTCTCAGCGACGGGGTGCACTTGGTCGATGGTCATCACCTCTGTGATAATGGGCAGGCCGGCAGCCTTGCCGGCGGCGGCCAGCAGATCCAGGCCATCCCGGCCGAGCCCTTGGAAGGAATAGGGGCCAGTGCGTGGCTTGAACACGCCCCCGCGCAGGATGTGGGCCCCCTGCTCGCGCACAAAAAGGGCGGTGCGGTTGATCTGGTCTTCCGACTCCACCGAGCAAGGACCGGCAATGACCACGAAGCCGGTGCCGCCGATGAGCAGCGAGCCCACGCGGATGACGGTATCCTCGGGATGGGTGGCGCGGTCGGCGAGCCGGTAGTGTTTGGAGGCTCGCACGACCGGCTGGCCGGGCACGGTTCGGCCGGCGGAGGGCGTGGCGGGCGGAGCTTCGGGCGGGGCAATGGTGACTTCGGAGGCCTCGGGCAAGGTGGTGGTCTGGGCCTCGGCAGGCGTGGCCTTGGCGGGATAGCAGCCGAGGATCTTGAGGTAGAGCGCCTCGCTGCGCAGGGCTTCGAGCGCCAAGGCGGCCCTCTCTTGCGCCACGTTGCCCTCGAAGTCGATGAAGAACATGTACTCCCAGGGACGGTTCGGTCGCGGCCGCGATTCCAGCTTAGTCATGCTCAGTCCGTACTCGGCTAGGACGTGCAGGCAGCGGAGCAGCGCACCCTTCTCGTGCCGGGTGGAAAGGATCAGGCTGGTCTTGCAAGGCACCCGGACATCCACGGAAATAGGCGCACGCGCCAGGGCCACGTAGCGCATGAGGATCTCGTCCTGGTTGCCCACGTTGCGGCTCAAGATGCGCAGCTCGTGCGCCGCCGCGGCCTCGGGGGAGCCAATGGCGGCCAGGGTCGGATCTCTGGCTTCAGCCACCGCGCGCATGGCCTCGCGGGTATCGAGGAAGGGTACCGCGTGTGCCTGCGGCAAGGCGGCGACGAAGGCCGAGCATTGGTCGAGCGCGAGCGGGTGGGACAGGATCCGTCGCAGCGCGGAGGCGGGCACATCGGCCGTGGCCGCCAGGCATAGCTCGACCCGGTACGACTCTTCACCCACGATGTGCAGGTCTTGTTCGCGCAGGACGTCATACACCTGATTGATGCTGCCGGCGACGGTGTTCTCGATGGGCAGAAAGGCGAGATCGGCCGCACCGGACGCCAAGGAGTCAATCACCTGTTTGAGAGTGGGCAAGCCGACGAAGCGGCCGCGCAAGCCCTGGCTAGCCAGGTACTGCTCCGCGGCCAGGTTGTTGTAGGTCAGCGAAGAGCCCTGAAAGGCGACCGCGACCTCCGTCCGTTCGCCCTCGATCCCGGCCAGCGAGGCCACCTGGCGGCTGACCGAGTAGCTGATGATCTCGGAAAAGATCTTGCGCGCTAGGGGAGCCGACAGTCCCAGCGATTGGGCCAAGGTCTCGACTCGCGCCAAGACCTCGCGTTCGCGTTCCGGATCCCGAATCGCCTGGGTCGAGCCGGCCTTCTCCTTGGCGATGAGGCCGACGGTATCCAGCCGCTTGGCCAGAAGGCGGACAATCTCTTCGTCCACTTGGTTGAGACGTTGGCGCAGTTCCTTCAGCGCGGCATTGGCAGGGTCGTTGTTCATGGGCTGGTGCTCTGCATGTAGTCCTCGATGACCCTGCGAACGTTGGCGTCCTTGGGGACGACCGAGATTTCGATGCGGCGGTTTTGTTGGTAGGCCGCTTCGTCTTTTGCCGGGTTGATGGGACGGAACTTGGAGAAAGCACTGGCGGCGAAGTAGCTGCCGTAGGTGTCGGCCAGGGTCTTGTTGCTCTGGAACAAGTAGTCGAGCACGGCCGTCGCGCGCCTCGCCGACAGGTCCCAGTTGAAAGAAGCCGAGCCCCGCTCGTCGGTGTGCCCCTGGATGACGATGGCATCGATGTTTTCGCGCACCTCGGCGTCCGCCAGGAGGTTGCCCAGCGCCCTGGCCAGCGAATCCAGGAAGGGCTTCGCCTGCCTCTTGATGGCGTAGGAGTTGTACTCGAACACCAGGCTCTCGTTGACCGCGATGTCACCGTTGTTGCCGATGGTCACGAGCGGGCCGCTGCCTGGGCTGGGTCGACCGAGCTGCGTCTCGATTGCGCGTTTCAGCTTGTCGAGCACAGAGACACGCAAGACCGCAATGCTCTGTAGTTGGGTGCGCAGGTTGCCGAGCTGCCGATTGCTGTCAGCCACGACCACCTGTTGCTCGCGCAACCTGCGTTGCGAAGCCTCGAGCTCGGCCCTGCCCGCTTGGACTTCCGCCTGAACCGATCGGAGCTGTCGCTCGGAGGCTGCGATTCTTCGCTGGAAATCTTCCAGGCGTTTCTCGCTCACCAAGTTCCGAACATAGGCGAGCAAGACCAGCACGAACATGATGAGCGCCATGGTCGACATGACGTCGGTGAACGCGGGCCAAATCTCGCGCGTGCCCTCGTGATCCGACAGGAGTGGTCGCCGGTATCTCACGGGCTCTCCTTTAGAGCTTGCGACCGGGAACGGTCGCGCCGAGCTGGGCTTTCAGTGAATCGCTCAAGTCGGCGAAAGTCAGACTCAGGCGCTGGACATTGTCCTTGAGGTGCACATTGAACTCGTGGAAGTCTCGAGTCGTACTTGAAAAGGCCAGCAACGCGGACTCGAAGCGCGCGACCGCGCCGTCCAGGCGTGCGACCGAGGCGCCGAAGCCTGCCAGGGTTGGCTCTAGCGCACCGCCGGCGCCAGGCTGCACGCGAATGCGGTCCAGGTGCGTTTCGATCTGGATCATC
>PMIX01000401.1 GCA_003158395.1 Myxococcales bacterium
CCGCTGCCGCACGCGGGATCGACCACGGCGAGGCGCAGGAGCGCCTCGCTGGCGAGTAGCGAGTGGCGAGTGGAAAGTGGCGTGGCGTTCCAGAGGGCTTCAGTGGCGAGGGGCGTCTCGTTGATCAGCGGGCCAGTCTGCGTTGCAGGGCGACGAATTGTTTCGATAGCACCGTCAGCTCCTGAAGGAGAGGCTCGATCATCGAGGCCTCCACCAGGCCCACCCGCTGGCTCAGAACCAGGTGCGTTTCCAGCTCGCGGAGACTGCCGTTCGCGATCCGTAGAAAGTGGGAGAACTCCTTGTCGCCCTGGCGCCCCCAACCCTCGGCGATGTTCGCTGGGATCGACGCTGCGGCTCGCCGGATCTGCGATGTCAGACCGAACGTTTCCGCCTTCGGAAAGTCCCGCGTGAGCCGGTAGGCCAACTCCGCGATCCGCATCCCACGTTCCCAGATCTCGAGATCTCGATAGGACTTCATGTGCGTCGCGACGCTCCTGTTCATTTGAGAATACGCCACTTGCCACTCGCAACTGGCCATTCACCACCTGCTCCACCACGGGCTCGAGCGCGCTGTCCAGCAACACCTGCACCAAGCTGTCAGGGGTGTAGTAGCTGCCCGTGGTCTTGCGCGCGTTGCCCTTGGTCTCGCCGCCCGCTGCAAAGGCAAAGGTTCGGCCGCCTGAAATCTGCGGCACCAATTCCAACAGACTCTCGTACACGCTGCCCAGTTCCTCGGGTCCCATGTCGCGCCAGTTGACTCGCGCCAGGCCGGATTCCTCGCGCAGCCAGGACAGGCGAAACACTGCCAGCAGAAACGCATGGTTCTCCAGCCGCGCGGAATCCAGCGCCGGGCACTGGGTCTTGGCGAAAATCCCGGCCAACGCTGGAAGCGCCAGGCGCGGCTCGCCTGCGGCCAGGCCGCGAAACACGATCTTCTGCGCCTCCCACAGATCGGGAAAGCGATCGTGCGCGCTGCGCTTCACGGCCCGCTCGCGCAGGCGTCTCATCCCGTAGCCCTGGAGGTAAATGGCGAATGGCGAGTGGCTAGCGGCAGGAGCCACCTGCTTCTCACCACTCGCCACTTGCCACTCCCCACTCGCCTCCTCCAGCAGCCCACGCTCCTCGACCGTCAGCAGAAAGATCAGCCGGTACACCAGCCGTAGGAGTTGGTTGAAGTAGTCCTTGGTGGCCAGAGAACCGTCGGCGAGCGCGGCACGCAGGGCTGCATTCTCGGGATGGGCCACGAAGCCCTGGCCCAGGGCCAGGAGAGCATCCTCAACCCCACGGCGCAGGTCTTCCCGCGCCCGGGTGCCTTCCTCGCGACCTGCCGCACGCCAGGTTTCCAGGGCGCAGTCCGTGGCTGGCTGCCCGGATTTTCCAAAGCGGGAATCGTGCACCAGCAGCCACAGGGCGGCGAAATCGGCGTAGCGTTCCTCGGTGAATATCCGCGCCAGGTCAGCCTCGATCCAGGCGGGTCGCGTGAGGCTGGCATTGTCGCGCAGGATGCGCAGCGTGTTTCCGTCCGAGACCAGGCCCCACAGCGCCTCGTCGACTTCGTTCAGGTACTCCTGGGCCAGACCAAAAGCGGTGCGGCGCCGGCCGCCATCGCCGAACTCGGGCAAGGGCGCCTCCAGACCTCGTCCGGCCGGCGCGACGATCACGGGAACGCGCTGGCCCTGGGCGGAGAACCCGATGGGGAAAGACCGATCCGCGATCTGGATGGCCGGAATAGCGGCCAACGAGGCAAAACCGAAACTGTCGCGCAAGAGCGCCACAACAAAGCGCTCGGCAAGCAAACGCGCGTCCGCACCGGCGGCCTGGCCCGCGACGAAGTCCTTCCAATGCGCCTGGGCCATGCGCCAGTAGCGGCCGATCTCGTCGCGCAGGTTCAGGCCTTTGGGAACGGCGTAGTCGGCGTCGGTCTGGTTTGCCGCCTGCAACTGGGCCACTCGCGCAAGCCAGTCCGGGGACAACAAGCCACCCTCTATCGAGATTGCCTCGAAGGCGAGCTGGGTTTCCTGCTTTCTGCGACGGACAGCCATGGCGATCAATCCACCCGGGGAAGCAGGACGTAGAGGCCAATCACGTCGGGTGGCAGCAGGGCTTTCACGCTGTAGCTGCCGCGTGCATCCGCTGCTTCGCGCACGCGCCGGTGGTCTGCCAGCAGGGCCTGTGCCCGACGACCGGCAAAGGCTTCCAGGTCGGCCTGGCGCGACGAGAGCGTTTCCAGTGCCTGGGTCAGGGCGCGCTGGCGAACATGCGTCGGTGGATCGCCGGTAGGTGGCGGCGCCAGCAGCGCCAGCGCGGCAGCGTCCTCGATGACGGTGCCGGGCGCGGCCCCCCACGCCAGCGCGGTCGCTTCCTCGACCAGCAGGGTCGAGGTGGTAGATGCCTTCTGCGTCTGTAGCTGGTGGCGAAGGCGCAAGAGGACCACGATGGTTTTCTCTTTCACGGCAGGAGAAACCCAGCAACCCGCGCGCCCGAGCACGCCGGGATCGGAAGCCCCATCGCTGTCGTCCCCCAGGGTTCGTTCGAGCAGAGTCTCGGCCAGGACTGAAACCAGGGGATGGCTGCGCAGCACCGGACGACAACGCGCGGCCGGGGGCGAGTTGAAATCGATCAGCACCGTCCCGGAAAGGCCCTCGGCGTCGAGGCGTTCCCGAACCTCGTCGGGCAGGGCCGCCAGCGGCGCCCTGAACCCCCGTCGGAGCGGCTCCAGACCGGCGCCCATGCGGGACAGGGCGCGACTGGTGAAGCGACGGACGTCTTCGGCGTCACCCATGGCTGCCAGGCTTTTCTTCCACTCCGGCAGAACTTCCTCTGGTTTCAGCCTGCGCTGGGCGAAAACCGTGCGGTTTCGCTTCGCCCGCTCGGCCGCATCCTGCCAGCAGGCATCGATGGCGCGGCCCTCGTCCGAGGCGGTGAAGTCGAAGAGCCGCTGCTTGTTCGGCTGGTGGTGGCGCAGAAACACCGCCTGCATCAGGGCCTGGGTCAGGGTGTGGCCGTCGTCCGGCAGCGGGACGGGTACGCCCAACTCCTCGCGGATCTTGGCTGCCTTACGCAGGATGACCTCGAGAACCGCGCCGTCCACGGGATTGTTGGCGCCGTAGATCAGCGTGGCACGCACCACACGCGCAAGCTGCCCGAAGCGGTCGACCCGGCCTTCCCGCTGTTCGTGCCGGGTCGGGTTCCAGGACAGGTCGTAGTGAACAACGGCATCCAAGTGCTGCTGCAGGTTGATGCCCTCGGAGAGGCAGTCCGTCGCAATGAGCAGGCGGTGCTCGGCGTCCCCGAGCAAATCGACCTTCTCCTTGCGCTCCTCGGAGGTCAGCTCGCCGGTCACTACCTCGATGGTCACGCCCTCGAAGCGCCCCTGCAGGTGGCGGCCGAGGTAGTGGGCCGTGGCGATGTAGCGGCAAAAGACCACGGGGTTGAACCCGTCTTTGATCAACTGGCCGAGGTGGTCGGTCAGTAGCTTCAGCTTTGGGTCACCCGCTTGCCCGATCAGCTGCTCGGCCTGCGCGATCAGTTTGGACAAGGCGGGATCGTCCGATGCAACCGGGGGCTCCACATCGTCGTCGGGCAACGAGTCGGCCACGCCATCGAAGATGCGCTCTTCAAGAAGTTCCTGGTCCTGCTCCGCACTACCCATGCCGGCCCGCGTGCGCAGGGCCTGCACCGCTGCGGCCGGGCTGGAAGCCACACAGCGCATGAGCGCCAGGGTTCCCCAGAAGTTCAGGCGCTGTCGCGTCTCATCCGGGCCGGCGGCCTCGACGACGGTCGCGCAGTAGTCCAGCACTGCGTCGAAGAACTTCTCCCAGGCGCCGGTCAGCCGGTAGGTCAGCTCCTTGATCTCACGTCGGGGAAACAGCTCGCCCTCCTTCCACTCGGCGATGTCGGGCCGGCGCCGCTGAACGAAGTGCTGCGAGAGACGCTCGCGCAAACGGGCTCGCTCGTCGCCAGTGGCGTCCGCGATGCCCTCGAACGCGGGGTCCAGCAGACCGAGCAGCCGGTAGAAAGCCTGTTCGTCACCGCTGTGCGGGGTGGCGGTGAGCAAAACGAGGTGGCGTGTGGCCGATTCGGCGAGCCCCTTGAGCAGCTCGTAGCGCTGGTGTCTGCCCTGGCCAGTGGCGGCACAGGTGTGCGCTTCATCTACGATCACAAAGCCCGGGCAGGTGTGCAGGAAGAAGTGTCGCCGCGCTTCGCTCTTGATGTAGTCGAGGCTGACGACCGTGTGTGGAAAGGTCGTGAAGATGCTTTCGCCGGGCGGAATACCGTTCTCAAGGCGTTTCGCGTTTGCGGCGGTCACGGCCACTGGCCGGATATGGAACCGCGTCTCGAGCTCCCCGACCCACTGGTCCACCAGGTGTGGGGGACAAAGGACGGCCGTGCGGTCGATCTCACCTCGGTCGAGAAGCTCGCGCGCAATCAGGGCCGCCTCGATGGTCTTGCCCACGCCCACGTCGTCCGCGATGAGCAGGCGCACAGTGTCCTGTTTCAGCGCCATCAGGAGCGGGACGAGCTGGTACGCGCGGGGGGCAACTGCGATCTGGCCAAAGCTGCGAAAGGGGCCTGCGCCCCGGCGCAGAGACAGCAGCAGCGCATCTCGCAAGAGGAGCGCGGAATCCTGGCTACCCTGCTGGTTCAGCCCCGGTGGGGGGAAAGTGGCCTCGGCGACAGGCTCGGGCTCCAGTGCGAGGTGGATCACGGTGTGGTCCTCCTCCGAGCCGGACACCGGACGGACCCGCAGAGTCTCCACGTCGCTGCCGGTAAGGACAATCCATTCCCGCCCTCGCGCACGGACCAGGCTGCCCGGGCTGTAGCTCATGGTTGCCGCCCGAGCGCAGCCGCCAGGCGCCGGAACGGCTCGGCCCACTGGGTCTCGGGACCATCGAAGGACACCAGCTCGAAGCCCAGGGCTTCCAGCTTCTGGGCGGCTGCCGGGCCGGGATCTCCAAACGCAGCCGCAACATAGTGATCGCGCCATACCAGCGGCAGGCGAAGGTCGGCGGCCACCAAGGGCTCGGCATCTGGCGGCGGCAGTCCCCGGCCGAAAGCCAGCTCCAGCCAGCGAGCCAACGCTGGATCGGATGGGGCCGGTCCAGCGGTCGTGACGGGAACCGCCGCCTGGCTCGCCAGCCCGGTGGTCGTGGAGCGCGCGAGCCGAATCAGAAGCTCCCTCGCGTTGTGGTCGCGGCGATCGATGAGCTCGTGGTCGGGCTGGTTGTAGTACGACATCAGGCACTTGTAGCAGGCGGCTACACAGGCCGTCCCCGGCGCGTCCCGGAGGGCCTGACCGTCGGCGGGAAGGCCAGCCCGATCCTTGATATCGAAGTGCATGATCTGCAGCGCCTTCAGGGCGACGCTGGCCAGGCTGGCGGGCTCGGCCACGAGGCGGGTCAGCACGCCAGCGCCGCCTTCGGTGGCCTCATATAGAAGGAAGCCGCTGCGCGCGTCACGGGTGGGCATCGGCTCGGCCAGAATTTCGCCCGCCTCAAGCTGGAAGACGACCTCGATGCCGCGCAACAGAGCGTGCTGGACCGTTGCCTGCGTGCCCTGTTTCAGATCCGGCGCAAGTGGCTGGAGCAGCAGAGCGTTCTTGTGATCCCGCACGCAGGGAACGATCCATTGGCGGGGCGAGGCCGTGGGATCCTCTGGCTCCTCCTCGTCGTCGTTGCGCGCCCAGTAGCCATAGACAGGATCGATCTTGAAACCGAACCGGGTGCGATCCGCGCGGCGGCGCAAGCCCTTGTTCAGCCGCGTAATGGTGGCGCCCGACCCGTATATCAGGCGAGCCACCTCGCCCGCCTCGTCGACGGCAGCGCCACGCCTCACGTCGACCAAGTGGTCCCGCACGGCCCACTCGAAGGTCGTCTGTAGCTCGAACCCCTGTCGCTGGCGTTCCTCATCGTTGGCGGTGATCCGCTCGGCGGGCTGGGTGGCGACGTTTTCTATTCGGTAGGTGTCCTTCACGTTCTCGGCGTCACCCAGGTCGGCGCCGCAGGAATGACAGAGCGAGGCCTGCTCATTGAAATGGCCGGCTCCACAAGCCTTGCAGATGCGAACCGACTTCGTCGGTAGCTTGCTATCGGCCGTGGCGTTCTCGCGCTGGCTGAGCGAGAGCATGGCCCGCACGACCCGGTAGGCGCGCCCTTCGTGGTACACGAGGCTGCGCGGGCCGAACTCCGATAGGGCCAGGAATCGCGGGCGTTGCAAATACGTCTGTCTGCCCCGACCGTCGTTCGCGGCCGGCACAAAGGCCATGAGCGGCAGGCGCGGGAAGTTGTAGCCGGGCAGGAAGCC